>JAZBPO010000255.1:0-59036 GCA_036351675.1 Pseudomonadales bacterium | reverse complement strand
GCCGTTCTCGAGATGGCAGCCACCGCAGTAGAGCAGGTAGTCGATGCGTGGGCTCGCGGTCGCCGGCAGTGCCAGTACGGCGAGGAGGATGAGGCCAGCCGGTAGCAGGAGGTCTCTCACGGCTGCGCTCAGGCCGCGCTTTCCTCGGCCTCGCCGATGACGAGCGCGAGCGTGCAGTGATAGCTGTGGCTGTTGGCACCGAAGCACCAGAGGATGCTGTTGGACTTCGACGGGAAGTAGACCGGCTTGTCACCTTCGGAACGGTGACAGCCGCAGCGACCGCAGGAGGCTGCACCGCAGCAGTCGTTGTAGCTGATGAGGTAGTCCTTGCCGTCCGTGGGGTTGTGGCAGGTGCCGACCCAGGCGACGGAGGCGGTCTCGGAACCCGGCGGGCACTGCGTGGTACTGCCACCGCAGCAGCCGCAGAGCGTTCCGGAGAACGCGCAGTAGCGCCAGTACTCGCAGCTGTTCGGATCGCCCATCTCCGGGATGTCGGCCGCGGCCTGCGCCTCGCGGTAGACGGGCAGCATCGGAAAGGCGCCCATGCCGACCATCACCGCACCGGCGCGGCCGAGGACGGAGCGCCGGGAAGTGCGATTGGCGAGCCAGCGGCTCGCGCCCGCGGCGATACGGTCCACGCCCGTCAGCAGATCGTCCAGCATCGTGGTAGCGCTCATGACGCCTCCTTCTTGGCAAGGTCCACAGTTGCTTCGGGCGTGACTTCGACGACCGCGTCGGCGGTCCCCTCACCCTCCTCACCGAACATGTAGTCCTGGATCGAGACGTAGCCCGTATCCATCGCCTCGACGAGCGACTCGAGGTGCTCGCGGCTGTTCACGAGACCCTTCGAGCGCAGCACACCGTCGGCGCCGATGAGCACCGCGAAGGGCAGCTTGCCCACCTCGAACTTCATGCCGAGCTCGAGGGAGACGACGTAGGGATACCGACCCGTGATGCCCATGTCCCGAGCGTAGTGCAGATGACGCTCGGGCTCACCGCCGTCGGAGGCGAACACCAGGCGCAGGCGGCCCTTCTCGCTGCGCGCGAGCGCCTTCGCCGTGGGGACGAGGGACTTGCAGATCGGGCAGGTGGGCGAGACGAAGAGGATCATCTGCGCCGCGTCCGCAGCGCCGCCGACGACCACCTCCTCACCATGGAGATCGGCGATCTCGAGCTGCGGCGCGAGCTCACCGACCTTGGGGCCGGAACCGGGCATGAGCGCGCCCGCCGGCGCCACGCGTTCGTGGAGGACGCCGATCTGGCGCGCGAGCGCGAAGACGACGAAGGCGAGCACGATCACCACGAACCAGAGCACGAAGATGCTGGCGACGAGGAGTTCAGTCACGGGCCTGGCTCCATTCACGCAGCGCCGAGGCGTTCGCGAGCAGCAGTTCCACCACGGCCCAGAGCAGGACCAGCGCGACCAGTCCGAACGCGCCCAGCATCCAGTCGAGCCCGCCGAACGCACGCGCGGACTCGGGCAGCGCGACCATCACAGCGACGCCGACGAGCACGGCATTGCGAAGCAGTAGCCAGGGCGATAGCAGCGTCGGCGCATCGCCGCAGCCACAGTCGATGTGATCGCGGCCGCGCAGCAGGTTGATCCCGATCGCCGCCGCGTAGGACGCGAGCAGGAGGGCCGCCTCGATGGCGGCGAGATCGCGCGTCGCTGGCAGCACGAGCGTCACGGCGAGCACGGCCTCGACGAAGGCGAGCGCCTTGGCGGCGGCCGCCACGAAGCCCTCCGGCAACAGCCGGTACTCGGACAGCTGGGCCTCGAAGCGCGGGCCCTCGCGGAACTTGTGCACCGCCGTGCTGGCGAAGAGCGCGGCCAGCGCCAGCGCGAACACGGTGTCGATCAGCGGGTCGATCATCGCAGCGGCTGGACCAGCCCTCCGCGCAGGTTCTCGATCGTACGCAGGTGGGCGCCGCTCATGCCGTCGTGGATGAGTACGTCACCATCGCCGCTCATGATCATGAGCGGCTTCGCGTCCGGCGTCAGGGCAACGCCGCGCGTCTCATCCTCGAGTTCGAGCACGTAGCCGCGGCGCCCGGTACGCATGCTGAAGCCCCAGATGTGGTCACCGCCGTCCTCGAAGGTCTCCTGACCACCACCCTTGTGCATGACGGTCACGAGCAGGCCCTTCTCGGCGTTGTAGGCGAAGGGCTGGCTGCCACCGATGCGCCAGCCCTCCTCCTCTTCGTCCGCGAAGATGGAGAACGGCTCGGAGACCAGGACCTTGCCGCCCTCGACGGTGGCCCGGAACACGTTGCCCTCCAGGCTCATGAACAACCAGCCGTCCTCCGTGGGCACGGCGTAGTCGAAGACCGGGTCCTCCTCGACGCTGAAGAACACGTCGCTGCGCGTGCGAGCGGCCTCCCGACCGTCGCCGTCGAGGGTGACGTACTGGAGTGATCCATCGCCGCAGGGCATGAGAAAACCCTCGGCGACGGGATAGACCGCGGCGCACCCCGGCGTCGAGATCTCGGCGACGAACTCGCGCTCGCGGGCGTCGACGATCGACACGGACATGGCGGGCGTGATGTTCCAGACGCCGACGAAGCGCTCGTTCACGAGACCGATCATCCCGGAGTGGCCGATGCCGGCGCTCTTCGGCGGGATCTCGACCTCGTCGACGGGCTTCAGCGACTCGGCGTCGTAGAACAGCACGTAGTCGCTGCGGTCGCCGTAGTAGGTGCGCGTGTAGAAGCTGCCATAGGAGTAGATCAGCCCCGCATCGAGATGCGAACGGAGGGCCGGCGAGAACATCGACAGGGTGAGGATGCCCTTCACCTCGCCCTCGTCGCCGTCGACGACGTAGCCGCTGTGACGCGAGCGGATGGTGAACCAGTGCGCGTCGGGTTCACCGAGCATGCTCTCCATACCGCGGATGCTGTCCCACTCGGCCGCGTGCACGGCAGCACCGAGCAGGCCCGCAAGCGCCATGCCCACGAGATACCTTCGACGCATCGTCTTCCCCCCGGTCAACGTCCGGTCGACTGAACCACAGCGCGCGCGGCGCCGACAAGCCTGAGCGCCCGCCCTGCCGTCGATGCCAGAACCATGCCGCGCCGTGGCGCCGATCCCGGGCGTTCGCGCTGCGCACCGCCGCACGCTCGCGGCGCAGGCGAGGGGAGCGCGCACACGGCCGGTGCGGCGCCCGGGCTCAAGCAGTCCGCGGCACCACCATGGCGGACAGGATCTCGAACAGCATCTGCGCGCCGACGTGGGCCGTGTTGTGGCTCGGGTCGTACTGCGGCGCCACCTCCACGACGTCACCGCCGACGATGTCGAGCCCCGCGAGGCCCCGGAGCAGGCGCTGCGTCTCACGCGGTGTCAGGCCACCGACTTCGGGCGTACCGGTGCCCGGCGTATAGGCCGGATCGATCCCGTCGACGTCGAGCGTGACGTAGACCGGACCATCGCCCACGACTTCCCGGCACTTCGCGACGAGCGCGTCGATGCCCATCTCGTCCACGTCCTCGGCATGCACCACGGTCATGCCCGACTCGTAGGAGAACTCCCAGATGTACTCGGAGCTGCCGCGGATGCCGATCTGGATGCAGCGCTCCGGATCGAGGCTGCCGTCGAGCACGGCGTTGCGGAAGGGGCCGCCGTGATTGAACTTCTCCCCGTCCATGATGCCGCCGGTGTCGCAGTGCGCGTCGATGTGCACCATGCCGAGGGGCGCGCCGCCGAGGCGCTCGGCGCTGATGGCGTTCATGATCGGATGGGTCACGGAGTGGTCACCGCCGACAGCGAGCGTGCGCACACCGCGCCGCGCCGGTTCGCGGAACCAGTGCTCGATGTCCTCGATGCTCTTCTTCAGGTCGAAGCGGCTTCGAAAGGGCACGTCGCCGACGTCGGCGATGCGCGCGACGGCCTTCGGTGCGACCCGCAGCGCGTGGTTGTAGGGTCCGACGCGCTCGATCGTGCGCACGGCGCGCGGCCCGAAGCGCGCGCCGGAGCGGTTCGTCACCGCGAGATCCATGGGCACGCCGACGATCGCGATGTCGAGATCGTCGAGGGTCTCCTGGTGCGGGAAATCGAGAAATGTGGAGATGCCCGCGAAGGGCGCCGGTCGCCGACCGGCATCGACGAAGAAGCTCTCGGCGACGGACTTGAAGTGCGGATCGTGGATGTCGTCGGCCTGGGTGTCGCCGTACTTCGCGCGCAGCGCTTCCAGCTTCTTCTCGTCCAAGGGTGCTTCCTCTGCCTCGCGCCGCGCTCCCGCGACCGCGGGATCATCCCCCCCGACGCGCGACCCGGCAACCGGTCACCCTGCTATCCTCCCGCGCCTTTCGAGTACGGGATCAGGACCAGACCATGCGCGTATCCGAAGCCCTCGAGACCCGCCGTACCTGCCGCGCCTTCCGCACCGAACCGGTACCCCGGGAGACACTGGAGGCGATCCTCCGCGGTGCCCAGCGTGCGCCGTCCGGCGGCAACCTGCAGCCCTGGCGTGCCTACGTGGTCCAGGATCCGGTACGCCAGCAGATCATCGATGCGGTGCATGGAAAGATGGCCGCGACGCCGCGTGGCGAGGGCGCCGAGTATCACATCTATCCGCCGGACCTGACCGAGCCCTACAGGACACGGCGCTTCGCGGTCGGCGAACAGATGTACGCGAAGCTCGGCATCCCGCGCGAAGACAAGGCGAGCCGGCTGACGTGGTTCGCGCGCAACTTCGAGTTCTTCGGCGCGCCCACCGCCATGTTCTTCACCATGGACCGGCAGATGCAGGAAGGGCAGTGGTCGGACCTCGGCATGTTCCTGCAGTCCATCGCCCTCCTCGCCCGGGAGCACGGCCTGCACACGGCCTTCCAGGAGGCCTGGGCCGTGTGGACGCCGACCATCGTCGAGATCCTCGGCATTCCCGAGAACGAGATGCTGTTCTGCGGCATGGGCATCGGCGAGGAGGACCCGGAGCACCCGCTCGCGGACTTCCGCACCGAGCGCGCGCCGCTCGATGATCTCGCGAGCTTCCACGGCTTCTGAGGCACGCTGCCGTGGCCTTCCAGGGAGAGCGCGCCTTCTGGGCGGTGTCGAGCGCCCAGCTGGTCTCGTCGGTGGGGTCCGGCATGACCCGCTTCGGACTCTCCCTGTGGGTACTGTCCGAGACGGGCGACGTCACCGCCTACACGGGCTTGCTGTTCTTCGCCTTCCTGCCCATCGGCATCGGTTCGCTCGTCGCCGGCCCGCTCGTGGACCGCCTCGACCGGCGGCAGGTCATGCTGGTGGCGAACGCCCTGCCTTCGCTCTCGACGCTCGCGGTCGCCGGCCTGTACTTCACGGACCACCTCGAGATCTGGCACCTGTTCATCGCCCTCTTCGCGAACGGCTTCGCCAACAGTTTCATCCTGCCGGCCTTCGAGGCGAGCGTGCCGCTGATGATGCCGCGCGAGAAGCTCGGCAGCGCCGCGGGATTCACGCAGATGATTCTCGCCCTCGAGACGATCGCGGCGCCCGCCCTCGCCGGCATCGTCATCTCCCTCTTCGACCTCGGCGCCCTGTTCCTCATCGACTTCGGCACCTTCGCCTTCGCCCTCGTCGCGCTCCTGACGGCGCGCATCCCGAATCCGGCCTGGGACGAGGACCACGAACACGAACCGGTCTTCCGCGCCTTCCGCACGGGCCTGCGCTATGTCCGGGAGCGCGCGCCGCTGCGGCGCCTGTTCGTGCTCGTGACGTCACTCATGTTCGTCAATGCAGGCTTCGGCTTCGCCCTGTGCACGCCCCTCGTGATGAGCTTCGCGGGCGAGCGCGCGGCCGGCATCGTCATGTCGAGCTTCGGCGTCGGCGCCCTGATCGGCGGCGCCCTGCTCGCCACCACGGGAGGCCCGCGGCGGCGCATGGACGGAATCCTGATCGGGCTCGCGTTCGCAGCCCTCTCCTCCTGGATCATCGCCGCACGCGAGGACGTGTGGATCGTCGCCTTCGGCGTGCTCGCCGTCGGTGCGACCTTCATGTTCGTCATGGGACTGGTGCGCGTCATCCTCCAGGAGAAGGTGGATCCACTCGTGCTCGGGCGGGTCGCCTCGCTGCGCCTCGCCCTAGGAACCATCGCGCAGGTGAGCGGCATCGCCCTCGCGGGCCCGATCGCCGAAGCCTTCTTCGAGCCCCTCATGCTGCAGGGCGGCGCCCTGGCGGACACCGCCGGCGCGCTCCTCGGCACCGGCGAGGGCCGCGGCATCGCGCTGATGTACTGGTTGATCGGCGCCTCCCTGCTGGTCGTCACGGCGATCGCATTCTCGAGCCGGCGCCTGCGGCTGCTCGAGGACGAGCTTCCGGACTTCGCGCCCGCGAACGGATGAGAGGCCGCGACCACTTCGACGTCGTCGTCATCGGGGCCGGTGCAGCGGGTCTGTTCTGCGCCATCACGGCCGGTCGGCGCGGCCGCCGCGTACTGGTCCTCGATCACGCCGACCGCATCGGCAAGAAGATCCTCATGTCAGGTGGCGGGCGCTGCAACTTCACCCACCTTCACTCCACGCCGGAGCACTTCCTCTCCGCCAACCCGCACTTCTGCAAGTCGGCGCTGAGTCGCTACACGCCCTGGGACTTCCTGGCGCTCGTCGACGGGCACGGCATACCGCACCACGAGAAGACGCCGGGGCAGCTGTTCTGCGACCGCTCCTCGAAGGACATCGTCGCCATGCTGCAGGCGGAGTGTGACGCGGCGGGCGTCGAGATCCGGACGCGGCAGCCGGTGAGAATCCGGGCGCTCGCGGCAAGTGCAGCCGAGGGCGAGGACGGACCCGCGGCGTCGGAACGGGGCGTGCACGAACTCGAGACGCCGGGCGGCCCGGTCGGGTGCGACGCCCTCGTCGTCGCCACCGGCGGCTACTCGATCCCCACGCTCGGGGCTACGGGCTTCGCCTTCGATCTGGCCCGCAGCCTCGGCCTCGCGATCCGGCCGACGCGTGCGGCCCTCGTGCCCTTCACGCTCACACCGGAGCAACTGGCGCAGCTCGAGGATCTGTCGGGCGTGTCGGTCGACGCCGAGGTCCGGAGCGAAGGCCCTGCGTTCCGGGAACCACTGCTGTTCACCCACCGCGGACTCTCGGGCCCGGGCATGCTGCAGGCCTCGACCTACTGGACGCCCGGGCACACGGTCGCCGTGGACCTCTTCCCGGGCATCGACCTCGCGGCGCACCTGCGCGAAGCGCGCACGCGCCGTCCGCGCCAGAGCGTGCGCACGGTGCTCGCCGAACAGCTCCCGAAGCGCGTCGTGCAGCGCTGGTGCGAGCACTTCGTGCGCGATCAGAGCCTCGCCGAACTGAGCGATGCCGCCATCGACGAGATCGTCGCGTCCTGTCAGCCGTGGCGCGTCCTCCCGGCCGGCACGGAAGGCTGGCGGACCGCGGAAGTCACGCTCGGCGGCATCGACACCGGCGCCCTCTCGTCGAAGACCATGGAGTGCCGCGCGCACCCGGGTCTCTATTTCGTCGGGGAGGCGATCGACGTCACGGGCCAGCTCGGCGGCCACAACTTCCAGTGGGCCTGGGCCTCCGGGCACGCCGCGGGCACCGCAGCCTGAGATCGTGTATCCCGAAGGAGACGGCGAAGACATGGACGAACTGCAGCTACTGGTGGACCTGCATAGGCCTGCGGCACGCCAGGGCCCCGGCGGCGAGGCAGAGACCCTGCGCGCCCTGGAACTGACGGGCATCGACCGGCGCGCAGCGCTGCGTATCGCCGACGTCGGCTGCGGCACCGGCGCGTCCACGCTGGTCCTCGCGCAGCACACGAACGCGTCCATCACCGCCATCGACTTTCTCGAGCCGTTCCTGGAGGAGCTGGAAGCGCGCGCCGAGCGGGCCGGCGTCCCGGATCGCATCGCCACGCGCTGCTGCTCCATGGACGCGCTGCCCTTCGAAGAAGAGAGCCTCGACGTGATCTGGTCCGAGGGAGCCATCTACAACATCGGGTTCGAGCGCGGCATCGACGCCTGGCGACGCTCGCTGCGGCCCGGGGGAGTGCTCGTCGCGTCGGAGATCACCTGGCTGACTGCCTCCCGACCGACGGAACTCGAGCAGCACTGGCGCACGGAGTATCCGGAGATCGCAGCTGCCTCGGTGCGCTTCGCGCTCCTCGAGCAGTACGGTTACGTGCCCATCGGCTACTTCGTACTGCCGGAGCACTGCTGGCTCGAGCACTACTACCGACCCATGCAGGCGCGCTTCGACGAATTCCTCGCGCGCAACGACCGTAGCGACGCCGCGCAGGCGATCGTCGCGGCGGAGCGGCGGGAGATCGATCTCTACGAGCGCCATCGCGCGCACTTCAGCTATGGCGTCTACATCGCGCGCAAGACGGACACGCCGGCCTGACGGCGCTGACCTCCCCTTTCGGGGACTGACGACTGCGCACGCACGGGGAGCGTGCCGGCACGGTCCTGCGGCCGGATGGCGGCGACGCTCCGATGCATCGACGTACTCTCCGCGCGGGTCCGCGCGGGCATGCGCGCGCGGGCGTCGTCGTGGACACCAGCGGCAGCAGCGGCGACCGCCCCGCCGACCGATCTGCGCGTTGCGCGCCAGGCGCACGTCCAGACGCGCCTGGCCATGACTCTCGGGGGTAGCACTGCCCGAGCGCCGGGGTCGCTGCTCACCCGCCGTCTCCCGCCCCCTTGAACTCGCGCACGCTCCGCAGCAGTGAGTTGACCACCGGCACGGCGCCCAGACCCGCAGCCAGGAGCGCGGCCAGCGGCGCCAGCGCTTCCGGCGTCGAACTCACGAAGAAGGCCATGGCGAGTACCACCAGGATCACGATCGGTGGCCAGATGGACCGCCAGACGTTGCCGTGGCCCTCGTCGCGCCAGGCGAGAAGCGCGTCGTGGACCAGATCGTTGACCACGAAGTTGCCGAAGGCGCGACTGCGCAGCTGCACGATCCCGTCGATCGAGACGAGGCCGCGATTCGCGAGCGAGGAGAGCACCACCGTCTCCGTGGGATTGACGAAGCCGCCCCGGGCCAGCGCATAGAGCTGCAGACGCTCCTCCCGCGTCGAAGCCGCCCAGATCTCGTGGAAGTTGCCCGCCGCGACGGCAGCGAAGCGCTGGAGCGCCGAGTTCGCCCTCGACCCGGGCGCCGCGAAGTCCGGCTGCGTCACCTGCCGGGTGACACCGGCAGCGAGATCGAGGAGTTCGGGGTTCGCTTCGGCCTCGGCGAGCATGAGGTCACGCACTGCGGCGAACTCGGGATCGCCCCGCCAGCGAGCCTCGTGGGTCTCGAGCGCACGCTCGAAGCTCGCCTCGCGGTCGCCGAGGCCATCGCTGAGACGGCGCACGTCGAAGGGCCCGATCACGTGTGCCCAGCGTGTGGTGAGCGCCGCCCGGCGCGAGACGTTCACGACGTCTCCGGCGACGCTCTCACTCATGCGCGCGAGCCAGAAGCCGGGCATCACGCGCGTACACAGGAGGATGGACGCGTCGGCCGCGACCAGGCGTTCCAGCTCCCGGAGCAGCGTGTCCCGGGCCGCCTCCTCGAGCAGCATCCGCTCCAGCCCGTCGACCACGTAGAGCACGGGCCGGGCCGCCGCAGGCACTGCATCGGCGTCGTCGTCGGTCTCCTCCTCCGCCGGGACCGGCGCCGGCCGCAGGCGCTCGCGCTGCGCCACGTCCCAGACGACGCGCCCCTCGTCTCCGGACACGAAGCGCGCGTAGCGGGCGCTACCGAAGCGCGCGTCCACGAGCTGTGCCACGAGCGCCTCCGTGAGTGCATCGGAACGATGCAGCGCACAGGCACGCAACGGCACCGCGTCCTGCGACACCCAGCTCGTCGGCAGGCGGTCGAGCCTCGCCTCGGGCAGCAGTGCGAGGCGGAGCTTCACACCGATGATGCGGTCGATCAGCGAGACCACGACGGCTCCGGCGAAGGCGCCGCCGACGATCAGGACGAAGGCGAGCAGGACGAAGGTGCCGAGATCGAGGCGACCCAGGAAGCCGGTGCGCTCGGGCTCCACCAGCGCCTCGAAGACCGCACCCGTCGACCGCAGGTCGCGACGGGGCATGATGCCGCTGCTGCGCTCGAAGAGTTCCTCCGCGAGCAGCGAGAAGCCCGCCATGCCGCGCACCAGGGGCGCTCCCGCCCGCCCGCCCTCGCGCGCTTCGAAGTCGAGTGCGCGAACGATCCGTTCCCGATGGGCCCCGGCATCGCTGAAGGCCGAGCAGATCTGCGAGAGCGGCTCGGCCCGCGCCCGCTGCTCAGCGCCATCCTCGACCGGTGCCAGCGTCCAGCCGTGATCGAAGGCCCCGTCCCAGAGCCCGGAGCCACCGAGGTCGCTCGTGGCGATGTCGCCGAAGGGGCGCTTGTAGCGTCGCGCGTACTCCCGATGGCGTGCGCAGCGCGTCTCGATGGCGGCGAGGGTCTCGTCGCGGAGGTAGTCGCCGAGCCCGGCGCTGAGCTCCACGCGCTGGTACTGATACCAGCCCGTCGCGGGCAGCACGGCGACCACGACGATCAGGAGCAGGACCGTGACGGCGAGCGGCGTGCGCTCCTCGCCGGTCTCCGTCAACGCATGGCCTGCGATGGCCGGCCGTCCGGGCCGTGCGCCGTGGCGCGCAGCCCAGGCGAGCACGATCGGCGCGGCGACGAGCGTCGCCATGGCAGCGAGGCCCGAAGCACGGGGCCAGACGAACGCGAGGACGCCGAGGATCACCGCGGCCGAGGCCGCCAGGATCAGCAGCCCGCGCCGGGCCGCTTCGAGCTGCGGCAGCCCGCAACTGCGCCAGGGCCAGAGGCGGATCACGCTCTCCCTGCCGCGGACCAGCCAGAGCGCGCCGAGCACCGCGAGCAGAAGCGTCCAGGCGCCGATCGTGTTCACCGTGGTCAGCGAGACCGCCATCACGCCGACCGTGTCCTCGAGTTCACGACCCCGATAGACGACGAGCGTCCACGGCACGTCCTCGGCGACGGGCTGAACGAACGCGCGGATGGACGTGCCGTGGTAGTCGAGGTCGACGAAGCCGGAGCTGCGCGCCCGCACGAGCGCGAGCAACGAGGCGTCGCCGTCGATCTGGCGCAGGAAGTTCGTCGCCAGCGCCCGCGACCGGACCGTGTGGAACAGCGTCTCTCCGGTCGCGTCGTCGAAGACGGCGAACCGGAAGTGCGGCGGCAGCACCGGCTCCTCCAGCGACTGGAAACGGCCGATGAGCACGGCCACCGGGGGCTTCGACCCGGCGTCGGTCCGACACGGCGGTGCCGGCTCCCCTGTCGCGCTCCGCCCCGCAGCCGGCGCGCAGAGATCCTCGGGCCGGGCCGAGAGCGCCGTCTCGGTCGTGTTGTCGAGGACCGAGGTGATCCGCTCGATGAAGAAGCGCGGCGCGTCTCCGGGCCAGGTCGGCGTTCCGGTGCTCTGGCCGGCGATGGGCCCCGGCACGAACGGCCTCGTGGCGTCCGCGCCCTCCGGTGCCGCAGCCGGTGGCCACCAGAGGCGCCCCTCCCGTGGCCGCCGGAAGTAGTCGCGGAAAGAGAGCGTCAGGGGCGGCGTGTCCGCGATGCGATAGGACAGGCAGCGCGTCTGGCGCCCGTCATCATCCAGCAGGAACGCGAGATCGAAGGGCGGAAAACGCTAGTAGCGCGCACCGTCCCCCTCGTCGTCGGGAGGCCAGCCGCCACGCGGACGACAGTAGAAGCGCTCCCTGAGCACCGGAGAGGACGCGGCCGCCTCCGCTTCGTAGTCCCCGGACAACATCTCCTCCGTCGCGACCGCGAGGTCAGCGAGGCGGCGCTGGAGCTCCTGTGCGAAGCCCTCACGCAGTCGATGGCTGACCGTTGCCATGCTGTGGTCGAGGGCGTTCGCGTCGATCCCTCGCGAGACCAGGTGCATGCCGAACAGCGTGTACAGGAGCGCACCGAGGAGGCCGGTCGCCAGTACGAGCACGAAGTGGCGCGTGAACAGCACGAGACGATCACCGGCGGTCCAGAGCCAGAGCATGGCGAAGGAAGTGAAGAGCACACCCAGCAACAGCAGCGCGTCGACGACGACGGACAGGCGCAGCCGCAGGGCCTCGTCACTGAGGGATGCGCGGTCGACGATGCCGATCATGTAGAGCACGGGAGGCCGCGCCGCGGGCGTTCCGTCACCGCGCCCCGCATCTTCGGCACCATCTCCGTCGTCCACGGCAAGGTCGAACTCGACACCGGGCACTTCGAAGGGGTGCACGAAGACGTTGAAGGTGATGTCCGCGACGCTGATCGTCTCGAGGCGCGAGTGCACGCCGTAACGGACCCAGGGCCGGTCGTCCGATCCTCCGGCGCGAGCGCCGAGGGCGTCCAGGCTGTCATCGAGGGCGGAACTGGCCGAGCGCGCCTCGTTGCGCACCAGGGCGCCCAGGTCGACCTGACTGACGAAATCGACCCGGACGTTGCGACCGTTCGGCGTGCCGACGACGTCGTCGACGCGGGATGCACCACCGCCGCTGCTGGCGGCGTAGAGCACCCGCCCGTTCGCATCGGTGATCAGGTACTGGTCGAAGAGGGGCGCCACGTTCGCCGCGACGCCCGCCACGATCGTGTCGAGACGCGAGAAGATGCGGACGCCGTACTCGTCGAGCACGCCCCGTAGCGCTTCCGTCGCGATCGCCCTCGACAGAGCCTCGGCACGCCGATCGAAGGGTTGGCAGTCACGGACCTCCAGGCCTATGCCCTCGGGCCTCTGCAGGATGAGACGACGCCTGACGCCCTCGTGCTCGCACGTCGCGGTCGTGACGAGGGCCCGGTCGAGTTGCCTGCGCAGCTCCTTCGACGCTGCTTCCGCACAGGCGTCACCGGTCGCCGCGGCAGGCGCGCGACGCTTCAGCGCACCGACCTGGAAGCCCGTCGCGCCGGGGACGGAACGGAAGTCCTCGAGGTAGGCGCTGTAGGTCGCGTCGAGGCCCACGAGGTCCCGTATGGCCGAGCTGTCGAGGCAGTCGGCTTCGCCGGACGCGTAGCGCAGGCGCCGCTCGAGATCCGCCAGCTCGTCGTCGCTGCGGCGCAGCTCCGCCTGCGCCCGGCGCAGATCGCCGACGACGGCGGCCTGCTGCTGCCTCACCTCGTCGAGCAGCGACTGCAAGGAAGACTTGCTGCGGGGTACGGAGGCTTCGCGGGACAACGCCTCCACGCGCCGCTGAGCCACCGCGCGGCGCGAGCGAGCCGCTGCGAGTTCTGCCGCGAGCTCGCTCTGCCCCGTGCTCGGCGCGGCTTCCCGCAGGACGCGCCGCGCCTGGGAAAGCGCGGCCGAGGAGAGGCCCACGGGAACGTTGCCGGCAACCTTCGGGAGATTGTCGATGACCACCCGCAGCCGCTCGGACGCCGCATCGAGCGCGCGGAAGTTGCGCACGGTGATCTGCTCGATGCGCGAGTCGACGTAGAAGACGAAGTAGATGCCGAGCGGCACGACGATGAAGACGAGGTTGAACAGGGCGATCCGTAGCCAGTTGCCCGGACGGACCTTTCTGCTGCTGCGTTCACGCTGGGTCGCGTCCACGCCGATGCCTCCCGCACCCCGTCGACACGGCAGTCCCTGCCGGTGTCTCCCGCGCGAGCCTACACCAGCGCGGCCGGTGCCACAGCGCAGGCGCCCATCCGGGGGTCACCCCGCCGGGTGCGCGGCTCGCGCGCCCGGATCGACGACGAGCATCGGGCCGCGACCGGCGTCGGCACGGCGAGAAGCCGCGGAGCCTCGTCAGGCGCACGTGCGCGCGCGATACTCCCGCCGGCCCGCCGCCAGCCCGCGGCGGCGCGCTCTTCGGCGGTCGGAGAACACAGGCACATGATCGACTGGCGACTCGTCACGGCTCAGGTCGAAGAGGCGCTCACGCTCGACGAGGCATCGCTCGCGAAGCTGCTGGGCCGGGGCGGCGACGGTTCCCTCCCGCCCGAGTCTCGCCGACTGCTCGAGCAGCTCCGACCCCGAGCCGGCTTCATGGCGACCTCCGTCGAGGGATCGCCCACCGATGCCTTCACCCTGCGCCCGGGAGATCGCCTCGGCGTCTGGCGCATCCGGGAACCGGTCGGTCTCGGCGGTTCCGGAGCCGTCTACCGTGCCTGCCGGGACGACGGACTGTACGAGCAGGACGTCGCCCTGAAGGTCCTGGAGACCACGGACGAACGGCCTCGCGCCCGCTTCGACGAGGAACGGCGCAAGCTCGCCCGCATGAATCACCCCGGCATCGCGCGCATCGTCGACGGTGGCGTCGGGGACGACGATCGCCCCTGGCTCGCCATGGAGTTCGTCGAAGGCGCGACGATCGACGCACATGCCCGGGAACGGAGTCTGTCCCGAACCGGCGTCGTCCGACTCATGCTCGACCTGGCGGCGGCCGTGGCGCATGCGCACGGCAACCTCGTCGTGCACAGCGACATCAAGGCAACGAACGTGCTCGTGGATCGCACGGGTGCCGTGCGGCTCATCGACTTCGGCATCGCCACGGCCATCGATGCGGATCGGAGCCAGAGCCGCGCCCTCACGCTGGCGACGGCAGCGCCGGAACAGCTCCGGGGCGACGCCGTCACGGTCGCCACCGACGTCTTCGCCCTGGGCGTGCTCCTGCACCAGCTGGTCGCGGGCGCGCTACCGTCGCGGCGAGCGGACGGCGGCATGGACGCCGTCGCACTCGGCGATCCGGATCTACTCGCCATCGTCGAGCGCTGTCTCGCCTTCGACCCCGCCGATCGCTATCCCTCCGTCGACGCCCTGGCCGACGATCTGCGCGCCCTCCTCGAGCATCGGCCCGTGCAGGCCCGCGACGGCGGCCGCGGCTACCGCCTCGGGCGCTTCCTGCGGCGCAACGCGCTGGCCAGCGGGCTCGCCGCCGCGACCGCCACGGCCCTCGTCACCGGTCTGTTCGTGAGCATGTCCTTCGCCGAGCGCGCGAGCCGCGAGCGCGATCAGGCACGGGAGAACCTCGCCCGAGCCGAGTTCTTCCTCGAACGGGCCAACCTCTTCTACGCCGCCCAGAACGCCTATTCGGATGCGCTGCAGCGAAGCTTCGGCGGGCAGGCCGACGTCGCTCGCCAGACGGAGATCCTCAAGGCCCGCTGGGAAGAGGCGCATGCGCTGCGCGAGGAGGACCCGGAGCTTGCCGCTCAGCTCGGCCACGCCATCGGTCGCCACTTTCTGTTCCGGAACGACTATCCGACGGCGATCTCGATCCTGGAGCCCTGGGTCGAGGAGGGCTATGGACCCGAGGATCTGGTCCTGTTCGGCGCGCATCTGCTCGCCATCGCATACCTCCAGACCGACCAGGCCGATGCGGCCGTTCCCCAGCTGCGGCGGATCGAACGCTGGTACGCCGCGAGCTACGACCGCGGCAGCGCCGATCACATCGCCGCCGCGACGCAGCTTGCCGGTGCGACCCGAGAAGAAGCGGACCTGCGCAATGCCGAGGCACTGCTCGAGGAGGGTCTGCGCACGGATCAGGGGCCGAGCGTGAACATGTACTTCCAGAATCAGCTCTCGCGCATGCGCCGCATACGTGGCGATCTCGCCGGGGCCCACGATGCACTGCGGGAAGTGGTCGCCATCATCGAGGCGAACCCGCTCATGGACATCTCGGGCACCGACACCGGGCGCCTGAATCTCGCGGAGTTCGATTTCTGGCGCGGGACCGATCCCGGCAATGCCGAACGTCTCGCCCGCGCCGTCGCCTTCGAGGCGCGCGCCAGCAAGGGCGAGAGCGCCGAGACCGGCCGCGCCCTCGTGCTCCTCGCGCTGATCGAAGCGCGGCGCGACCGCACGCGCGCGGCGCTCGAGATGCTCGACGACGCGCTCGAGACGCTGCTCCGCTTCGACGATCCGGGGTCGGCGATCGTCGCAGCGGCGCGGATCAGTCGCGTGGAGATCCTGGCCGACGCCGGAGCGCTCACGCAGGCGGCCACTGCCCTCGAAGAAGCGCGACGGACCCTGCCCGAGCTGCGGCCCGAGTCGGAGCAAGGAGTGCGCCTGGCCCTCGCCGAAGCCGAGGTGATCGCCGCTCACGGCACCCCGGAGGACGGCCGGGCACACCTCGCGGCTGATGCGCCGCCTCCGGGCGTCATCGCCTCCAGCCCCCTGCTCGTCCATCGGCGCGCTCGACTGGAGACGCTAGGACTGTGGCCGACGCTGCAGAGCGCAGCCGTGGTCCGGGAAGCTCCGGACCTCTCGCGCACGGGCGGCTGACCGACCGGACACGGCGCCGGACCGGGCGCCCCCGATCCGTCCCGTCAGAGCGTCAGCCGCAGCCGCGTCCAGAAGCGGTCCGTCCTGGCGAACTGTCCGAAGAGTCCACGCGCGCGACCCCAGACCACGTCGGCGCCGAGCTGCAGACGCAGGATGTCGTTCACCTGCCACTCGAGCTGAGGGCGCAGGCTACCGTCGCGATCGGTGAGGGATCCGAGCAGTTCCGAGGAGAGGCGCCAGCGGTCGTTCGCGAAACGCCGCTCCGCGCGCAGCGTCGCGATGACGTCGGTCCGCGGCCGCACGAGATCGTCGCCGAAGGCGCGGTCCACGGCGAGCTGGGCGTTCACGAGCAGGCTTCGCGGCAGACGCCAGTCGAGGCCCACCCCGCCGAGAACGCGTCTGCGCGTGTCCACGGTCAGCACGGGCCCGGCGAGGTTGAACGGTTGTTCGGGCACCCAGGCAGCCTCCATGCGCCAGACACGCGACCCTGCACTGCGCGAGAAGGTCGCGCCGAAGAGCGTGCGGCTCGCATAGGTCAGGCCGACGGCACCGCCCGCGTCGACGAAAACCGGCTCCGTGTCCGGACCGTCGATCACGAGAATCCCGAGCTCGGATGCGCCGAAGGAACGGGACAGGCGCAGACCGAGGGTCGGCGCGTCGGGTACGTCGAAGGCGAGCGGCGGCGTCGGCGCGCTGGCAGGCAGACCGGCTCGAAGCCGCGGGGCACGGATCGCATAGGTATCCTGCGGCCCGGGCAGCTGATCGACGGTGCCGTCCGCGAGCACGACCGCATCGACGCGCAGGCCCGCCGCCCGGAACTCGGCGCGCGCGCCCCAGCGCGCGATGCGATCGGGCCGCGGTTCCGTGAAGAAGGCCTCCCGGCGACGGACCGCGTCCATGCGATCCGTCACCTGGAGGCCGTCGAGCACCCCCCAGGCCAGGGTCTGCTTGCCGAGCGTGAGCCGCTTGCCGCCGCGCCGCCAGCGCAGCAGGGCCTGCTCGATCTCGACCCGGGCCTCGCCGTCGGGGGACCAGGGGCGCGACGCGTCGTCGTAGCCGGCGAGCGCGCCCAGACCCGTGTCGCTCCCCGAGACCTCACCGCGGAGTTCGAGCTCTGCAGTCCAGCGTGCGGGCAACTGGAGGCGCACCGACGGCCGCACGATGGCGCGCGCCTGGCTGGTGGAACCGTCATCGAGCGACAGCGCGTACTGACTCTCCAGCTCGAGGGCCACTCGCGAGACCTCGATGCCGCTCGCCCCCACCGGCCCGGCGGCGAGCAGCGCGATCAACGTCAGGAGGGCCCGCACGCTATCGCAGCTCCGGCACACCGTAGGACAGGGAAGCAGGCTCGAAGGCTTCCTCGGGGACGGTCCGAACGTAGCGCATCTCCGTGAAGTGGATCGCGGTGCTGTGTCCCGTCTGGAGGTTGCGAGCTTTGAAACGCATGGCCGTGTGGGCACCGCCCACGACCTCGATCTCCTCGACCTCGACTTCCTTGAGGGGATCGCCATCCCGGTCCGTGTAGCGGATGTGGACCGGAAACGCCGAGACGGGGTCGACGAGGGCCTCGAAGGCGCCGTAGCCCGTTTCCTTCGCGATCTCCGGCGAACGCGCCGTGCCCCGCAGCACCGGCAGCATCCTCCCGTCCCGTTCGGCGTCGGGCCCGCGCGTGAAGTCCCAGTCCTCGAGCGGGAACTTGAAGTTGTCCTTGACGTCCCCGTAGCTGAGGTCCGTACCCATGAACGCGTCCCCGCGCTCGGAGACCGGGAGCCGGCGGACGCGATCGGTCGCCGGCAGGTAGAGCCAGTTCTCGTCGGGGCGCGAGTCGTGATCGAGGCTCAGGAAGGCCGTGTCCGCGATCATCGCCGGCGCCGTGAAGAAGATCGCGATGCGCTCCACGTCCTCCCGCTCCGAGTGGATCATCCGCGCGCGGCGATCCCGGACGCGGCCGCCGTCGCTCTCCAGATGGAAATGCATGATGCCCGTACGGCCCTCGTTCGCCGGCCGTTCGGCGACGAGGCGCGCGAGCGCCAGCGCGTCGTCGTCGGACCAGGCCGACAGCGGCAGCAGCAGAAACAGGCACAGGCACCATGCAGAACGGAGCTGATCACACATGGTCTTCTCTCCTGGCGAGCGAGGTCCCTACGGACCAGAGCGCAGGCACGACGACGAGCGCACCGAGGAGCGACCCGAAGGCGCCCAGGGACACGAGCAGACCGAACCAGCGCAGCGGTGGCGCCGAGGACACGCAGATCACCGCCAGTGCGACGCCGAGTGCGAGCGCGGAGAAGAAGCACGCCCGCGCGACGACCGTGTAGCTGCCGGAGAAGGCCTCGAGACCGTGCGCGCCTTCCCGGCGGCGCTGACGCACCAGCGAGAGCAGGTGGATCCCGAAGTCCACACCGAGCCCCGTGGCGATGGCGGCGGTCATGGACGTGGCCGGTGCGATGTCGATCCCGAAGGCGCCCATGGTGGCGTACACGCTGACGACACCGACGAGCACGGGGATCATGGCGAAGACCCCGTAGCGCAGCGATCGGAATGCCACGGCGGAGGCGAGCAGCACCAGCGCCACGGCGACGAGCAGCCCCCGTACGTGAGTCCGCGCGAGTTCGCGCATCCAGCCGTCATTCACGGCGACGCGACCGCTGACCGCTGCCGCGAGACCCGTACGCGCACTCCAGTCGGTGACCAGCGCCTCGAGCGCGTCCACGGAACCGACCGTCTGCGAGTAGCGGTCCGTCGACAGCTGTGCCCGAAGCAGTGCGTGCTGCTGGTCGTAGTCGATCTGCTGCTTGAAGTCTTCCGGAGGCGCCGACGCCTCGTAGAGGAACAGATACTGCCCCGGCGCGCGCGCCCCCGTCGGCAGGCTGCCCGGCGACGCGCCGGTCAGCACCTGGTGCATGAGCGAGATGTACTCGTCGATTCCCGTCGCCTTGACCGCCAGCGGCAGCGCCGCCATCTCCGCGCGCAGCTCCGCCATCGCCTGCATGACCTGCGGCTCCAGCAGTCCGCCCGGCTCCGAAGCGGTGACGACCACGTCGAGGAAGTTCACGCCACCGAGCCGCGCGTTGATCTCGCGATCGGCGACACGCACCGGGTCTCCCGCCGTGAAGTAGCGTTGCCGCTCGTAGTCGAACTCGGCCTGCAACGCGAGGCCGCCGAGAACGTTCGCCAGCAGCAGCACGCCCGCGAGCGCCCGGATCGGATAGCGGAACGCGAGCGCCGTCACACGCCGGACCGCCGCGTCGATCGTACCGTCCCGCGCCACGGATCCCCGGCCCGTCGAAGGCCGGAGGTCCGTGAGCACGAGAATCGCGGGCAGCGCGGTCAGGCTGAGCACCCAGGCGGCGGCGACGCCGACCGCTGCGAAGAGTCCGAACTCGCTGATCGGGCGCATCGCAGCGCCGGATGACAGGCCCAGGAAGGCGGCGATCGTGGTGACGCTCGTGAGCGTGATCGGCAGCCAGGCGCGGGCGATCGCGGCACGCACGGCGTCCTCTGCGGAACACGCGACGTCCTCCGCCCGCGCGCGCAGGTAGTAGGTGCCGAGATGCAGGCAGTCCGCGACGGCGATGGCCATGATGACGACGGGGAGCGCCGTCGTGATCAGGTAGTAGCGGGCACCGACCCAGCCCATGAGCCCGATCGCCACCGCCGCGGCGCCGGCGATGACGAAGAGCGGCCCGAGGAGCGCCACGGGTCGTCTGAGCGCGAGCAGGAGGATCAGCAGCACCGTGACGACGGCCGCGGGCACGAAGATCCGGGTGTCCGTGTCGACCATGGACGCGAGCCGCGCGTTCATGGCCGCCACGCCCGCCACGTGCACGTCGAAGACGGCGCCCGCCTCCTGCTCCGCGAGCTCGATCACGGCCCGGACCTCCTCCTGAGCGTGATTCGGATCCTCGACCGGCACGAGCACCGTCAGCAGATCCTCCCCGGCGGACGCCAGCAGGCCGGAGAGCATCGGCATGGACCGGAAGCGCTCGCGGGCCAGCTCGGCCGTCGCCGGTGACAGCGGGCCGTCCTCGAGGATCGGATCGACCAGGAGATCTCCGTCGTCGCCCGAGATCGCGCGCTCCGTGGCCAGGCTGACGACGTCCGGCTTGCGCACGCCCTCGATCCGCCGGACGCCCTCGTCGATCCGCCGGAGCGCTTCCAGCCGCGCCGGCGTGAAGGCATGCTCTCCCGCAGGCGCCGCGAGACCGACCACGATCGGGTCTTCCAGACCGAAGTACTCGCGGGCGCGGTCCCGCGCCAGGGCGGCGGGGTGGTCGCCGGGAACGAAAGCGTCCACGGAGGGGTCCTTCGAGACGCCGGCCAGCCCGGCCGCCGCCACGATGACCGTCAGGACCGCGACGAGCAGCGTGAGCCGCGGCCATTCGAGCAGAAGGTGGGCGCTCCGCGGCGCGAGTTGATAGGTGGTGGTCTGACTCGTCATGGTCTACTCCCCTGCAGGCCGCGTCGCGATCGCATCGCGGTCGCCGCGTGGCCTGGTCGGTCTTCGAACTACACAAGCCCTAACGAGAGCGACGGGCGAAACCGGCCAGACGGGGGCCCCCGAAAGCAGACCGTCGGACGAACGGTCGTCGCCCCGTCATCGAGGAAGGGGATCTCGACGAGATGAGTGAGCCCGGAGACGAGGCCCTCGAGCGCTATCGCCCGGACGAGCGCGAGGTCGCGGAAGGGCTGATGGAGTCCGCCTACGACACGCTGCTCGGGCTCGCCCGCACGCGCCGCCGGCGCGCCGACGTCGGCGACACGATGCTCACGAGCGACCTGCTCCACGAGAGTTTCCTGAAGCTCAGCGGCCGCACTGTCTGGCAGTCACAGGAGCACTTCCTGCGCACGGCGAGCCTCGCCATGCGTCAGGTGATCGTCGACCACGCCCGCGCCCGCCTGACCGCGAAGCGGGGCTCCGGCCGTGCGAACGTGCCGCTCGAGGGCTCCGAGGCCCTGCTCCCGGAGTTCGGCGAGACCCCGGAGCAGCTCGTGGCCATCGGGCAGTTGCTCGAGCGCCTGGAGGACGAGAATCCGCGCTGGCTCCGGATCGTCGACGCCCGCTACTTCGCCGGCATGACGGAGGGCGAGACCGCCGCCGCCCTCGGCCTGTCCGAGCGCACGGTCCGCCGGGAATGGCGTGCGGCGCGGGACTGGCTCGCGGAGCAGCTCGAGGCCTGAGCGCCGGGGCTGGCTTCCCGAGGCGAGCACCTGACCGAGTGCAGCGCCGCACGAGTCGTGGAGAGCTTCCCTAGCGGAAGCCCTGCGGGATGCTAGGAAAACGCGGGTCCGCTTCCCAGGGAATGACGTCGGAGGTCTCGATCTGCCAGTCGAGCAGCCCCGCACGCATGCACTGGGCCTGTTCGAGGTGAGCCGCCGAGCCGGCAGGCAACAGATTGTCGAGTTCCTCCGGATCGACGCGACGGTCGTAGAGCTCGGGCGCATCACCGAGGCGGTGCACGTAGGTCCAGTCGTGCGTGCGCATGGCGACGCACTTGCCCACGAGCGCGGGATCCTCGCGCTGCAGGCCGGCCTTGAGGGCGTACTCGCCGCCGGCCTCCTCGAACAGATGCGCATCGGCCCGTGCGAAGCCGCCTTCCGTGAACGCCGCCGTCCGCCCCCAGGACGCGGCCGGGTCCACGAAAAGCGGCGCGAGGGAGCGCCCGAAGTGCGTGTGCCGAGGGTCCGTGTGAGCGAGTTCCAGGCAGGTCGGCAGCAGATCCACCATCTCCACGAGCGCATCGCACACGCGCCCCTCGGCGACGCCGGGGCCGGCGACCACGAGCGGATTGCGCGTCAGGCAGGGCTCCAGCCCCGCGGGCCACTTCTCCACGAGGCCGAAGTCACCGAGATACTCGCCGTGGTCGGTCATGAAGATCACGACCGTGTCTTCCAGGCGCCTCGCGGCCTCGAGCGCCCTCAGCACGCGCCCGAACTGGTCGTCCACGCGCGCCGTCATGGCGTGATAGATGCGCGCGATCTCCTGCCAGTCCGCGAGCGCGAGGCGATCGAGGTGTGCCCGTTCGTGGATCACGCGCTGGAAGCGCGCCTTGCCCACGCGTGGCGGGACGGGTGCCGGCATGAGCGCCGGATCGAAGGCGTCGTACCAGGGCCCCTCCACCTCGAAGGGGAGATGCGGAAAGATCATCGGCATCCACAGGAAGAAGGGCTCGCGCGGCGCCGCCCCGAGGAAGTCGAGGGCCGTGCGCGTCACTGCCTCGTCGAAGTCGAGCCAGACGTCGTCGCCGCGGCGGCCGTGCAGGAAGGCGTGATACTGCGGTGAGCCCTCCGGATGCTGCGGCCCCATGCTCATCTGCGTCCGGTCGGGCTTCACGGTCCAGCCGCAGAAGTCCGTACTCGCCTCCGTGACGCCCGGGGCGAAGACGTCGCCGCGCGCGCCGGCGAAGGCGACGTGATAGCCGGCGTCCTTCAGATAGCGGAGCAGGTTCGGCTCGTGCGGCTGCACCAGATGGGTGAGCGTGCGGTGCCCGCGGACGTGCGGATACCACCCCGTCATCAGGCTGACGCGCGAGGGCGAGCACACGGGGTGGTTCACCCAGGCGTTCGTGAAACGCGTGCCGCGCGCCGCGAGCGCGTCCACGTTCGGCGTACGCGCCACGGCGCTGCCGAAGCAGCCGAGCGCATCGGCCCGGAGCTGGTCGGGCATGAACAGCAGGATGTTCGGGCGGTCGCTCACGACGCGGTCTCGTCACCTCGCGCGAGTGCCAGCGCGCGCACGGCTTCGGCGCGAAGCAGATTCACGTCCACGCCGACGCTCGCGAAGGCGAAGCCTTCGCCCAGGGCATGCGCCGCCGCCCGCGCACTCGCGCCGAAGATGCCGGCCGGCTTGCCAGCGGCGGCCGCGGCAGCCCGGATCCTCGCCAGCGCCTCGGCGAAGGCCTCGGACGCCATGCCAGCCGGCCCGACGCCGATCGCGTAGCTCAGATCGAACGGCCCGACGAAGAGCGCGTCCACGCCCTCGGTCGCGGCGATCGCCTCGACGCTCGCGAGCCCCTCCGCGGTCTCGATCATCACGATGCAGGCGACCGAGTCGTCGGCCGTGCCGAGGTAGCCGCCGTCGTGCATGGCCGCGCGCACGGGCCCGCAGGAGCGCGCGCCGCGCGGCGGGAAACGGCAGGCCTCGGCGGCCGCACGCGCCTCGGCCACGGTGCTGACCATGGGCACGATCACGCCGGCCGCGCCGAGATCCAGGACGCGGCCGATCTGGTCCGACGCGTTCGCGCGTACGCGCACGACCGGCGCCGCCGGGCTCTTCTCCACGCCCGGGAGCATGCGCTGCAGATCGCCGATCTCGGCGAGGCCGTGCTGGAGGTCGATGCAGATCCAGTCGCACCCCGCATGCGCGAGCACCTCCGTCGCGTGCGCGTCGGCGAGGTTGGTCCACAACCCCAGGCGGCGCTGCCCGGCGCGCCAGGCATCGACGATCGTGCTGGTCATGCGCGACTCACTCCGGCTCGATCGCCGGATACACGAGCGACTTCATCTGCCCGCGGAAGTTGAAGGTCCCGGAGGGCATGAACTGGGTCATGAGGATCACCGCCAGGTCCTCCGCCGGATCGACCCAGAAGATCGTGCTCGCCGCGCCACCCCAGGCGATCTCGCCGAGCGAGCCCGCGGTCGCGGTCGGCCCGGGCCCGAGGTTCACGGAGAAGCCGAGGCCGAAGCCGTAACCCTCGTAGGTGGTCTCGCTGAAGGTCCCGCGCGCCCACTTCGTGAGGTCGTCGCCGTTCGGCAGATGGTTCGCGCTCATGAGCTCGATGGTCTTGCGGCCCATGACGCGCACGCCGTCGAGCGTGCCGCCACCGAGCAGCATGCGGCAGAAGCGCAGATAGTCGTGGGCCGTGGAGACGAGGCCGCCGCCGCCGGAGAAGAAGGTCACCTCGCCGCCGTAGGGCGAGTCCATGGGGTCGTCGATGAGCTGGAGCCCCTTGTCGGGCCCGCGCTGGTAGTTGGCGGCGAAGCGGTCGAGCTTGTCCTCGGGCACGGAGAAGCCCGTGTCGACCATGCCGAGGGGCCCGAACAGGTGCTCCTGCAGGTACTCGTCGAAGCGCTGACCGCTCATGCGCTGGACGAGCAGGCCGCAGACGTCCGTCGCCACGGAGTAGTTCCAGGACGTCCCCGGCGAGAACTCGAGCGGCAGGCGCGAGAGGATGTGCGCCATGTCGTCGAGGGTCCCGGACTTCTTCTCGAGCCGTACCCCGGCCTTGCGATAGGCCGCGTCCACGTTCGTGGCGACCATGAAGTCGTAGGTGAGCCCGCTCATGTGCGTGAGCAGATCCTTCACGGTCATGCGCCGTTCGCAGGGATCCGTCAGGAAGTTCGGGTAGACGCCGGAGCGATAGACGCGCAGATCCCTGAACTCGGGCAGCCAGCGATCGACGGCGTCGCTCAGCTGGAAGTGGCCCTGCTCGTAGAGCTGCATGAGCGCCACGGAAGTGATCGGCTTGGACATGGAGTAGATGCGCCAGATCGTGTCCTCGCGCACCGGCTTGCCGCGTTCGATGTCCATGAGCCCCATGGGTTCGCAGTACGCGATCTCGCCGCGCCGGTACACGAGGGGCAGGAAGCCGGCGACCTTGCCGGGCTTCAGATAGCGCTCCTCGAGGTGCGTTCGGATGCGATCGAGCTGCGCGGCGTTCAGGCCGGCTGCGGCCAGGCTTGCAGTGTTCATGCGTGTCTCCCTCCTCTCCCGCGAGCCAGTATAGTGCCCGGCGCAGCTCAGCCGAGGAGATCTCCGTGTCCGCAGCGCCCGTCCAGCCGATCCGCCCCGCCGCCACCGTCATCATCGCCCGCGACGGGGACTTCGACCGCGACGGCGTGGTCGAGATGGAGGTCTTCATGCTGCGCCGGACCCAGGGCGCTTCCTTCGCCGGGGGCATGTACGTGTTCCCCGGCGGGCGCGTCGAGTCCGACGACCACCTCCATGCCTGGGACCCCTTCCGCACCGGACCGAACGAGGCCCAGGCCGCCCAGGTCCGGGCGCTCGGCAACGAATGGCGCGGCTTCTGGATCGCGGCGATCCGCGAGACCTTCGAGGAATCGGGCCTGCTGCTCGCCTATGACGCCGAGGGGCGCCTGAAGGAGTGGGCCGACGAAGACGAGGAGGCACGCTTCGATGCGCTGCGCCACGACGTGCACGAGGGGCGCCTCGATCTGCTCGAGTTGTGTCGGCAGGAGCAGCTCACGCTCGCCTGCGACCACGTCCACTTCTTCAATCGCTGGGTGACGCCGCTCGGACGCCCGCGCCGCTTCGACACGCGCTTCTTCATCGCCGAGGCGCCAGCGCGCCAGGCCGGTCTCCACGACGACAAGGAGACCGTCGACAGCCTCTGGATCACGCCGCGCCAGGCCCTCGAACGCCATGCCGCCGGGGACTTCGGCCTCATGGCCGTGACCGAGCGCCAGCTCGCGACGCTCGTCGACCTCGGCTCCGTCGCCGCCCTGCACGACTGGGCTCTGTCGCGGGACGCGTTCCCGATCTACCGCCCCGTACTGCCGCCCGGCGCCTGACGCCCGCACCGAGAGAGTCCACCCATGTCCGTCGCCGTCGCCGTCCTCAAGGACCGCCGCCTCGCTCTCGCCACCGACTCGATGATCCATTTCGGCGGCGAGAAGATGCCCACCGATAATCTCGCGGATCGGAAGATGCGCCGGGTGGGCCAGGCCTGGCTCGCCGCCACCGGCTGGTCGCTGTACTCGAACATCCTCGACGACTGGCTCGGGGGTCGGAAGCGCATGCCGTCGCTCGCGACGTCACCGGCCGTGTTCCGCTTCTTCAACGATCTGTGGAACCAGCTCCACGACCGCTATTCCTTCGTGAAGGATCAGCCCGACGACCACGACTCGCCCTTCGGCGATCTCGACTCGACCTTCCTGGTCGCGAGCCCCGGCGGCCTGTTCCACGTCGCCTCGGATCTGTCCGTGACCACGTTCCAGCGCTACTTCGCGATCGGCTCCGGCGCCTCCGTGGCCATGGGGGCCGTACACGCGCTCTGGGATTCGGAGCTCTCGGCGGAGGAGATCGCCCGCCGGGCCGTGGCGGCGGCCATCGACCTCGATCTCTACTGTGGTGCGCCCATCAACGTCGAGACCGTGCGCCTGAAAGGCGCCCGGCGGTGAGCGACGCAGCCCTCAACGCGCGCCTCGCGCGCGTGGTCGGCGCGGACCCGGAAGGCTTCGAGGCGATCCGCGACGACGCTCGTTGCCGCGCGCTCATGGACCGCTACGACGTCGACCTCTCCTGGAGCGAAGGGGTGTGGTGCGCACAGATCACGGCGCCCGACGGCCGACCGCACGAGGAGGAGGATCGCCTCGCGACGCGGGCGGCCGTGAAGGTCATCCTCGCTGCGCACGACCGCTGAGTCCGCCCTGCCGCAGTGGCGATGCCAGGGCCGGATCAGGATGCCCTGATCGCCGCAGCCCGCTCCGGCCCGAGCAGTAGCGCCGCCACGTCCTCACCCGTGCGCTGCAGCGTCAAGAGCAGATAGACCGCGAGAAACGGAGCGCCGAGGAGGAACCCGGCGACGCCGAGCGCGAGGCCGGCCGGGGAGAAGTGATGGCGCCAGGCGAGCCAGAGCGCCGAGAAGGACAGGAAAGCCATGAAATCGAGGTTGAACTGCCCGGGCCAGGCCATCTTCGCCATGTCCGCGAAGAACACCTGCAGCAGTCCCAGGCCGTGGTTCGCGACGACCACGGCCGTGTAGGCGCCGATCACCAGCACCACCATCACCAGATAGATCCTGAATGCGTTCATGCCCACCCCCGCTCCGTTGCGCTGGCGGGATCCTGGAACGCGCGGACCCCGACGACCATGACCCGTCAGGTCATGGCCGCACCGGTGGTGCGGCCATGGGCGGCGGCCTCAGCGCGGCGTGTACTTCACGACCTGCTCCGGGCCCACCTCGGCGCCGTAGACGTTGCCCTGGGCATCCACGGCCACGCCTTCGGCAAAGGTCGTGCTGACGCCCGGCGCGCTCGGATCGCCCGGGAACGGATCGGGGATGAAGTGGTCGACCACGGCGTCGGCGATATCGCCGATGCGCATGCCGCGCTTGAAGCCGGGGTTGTTGCCCCAGGTGCGGTTCGACTCGGAGTCGACGACGTAGATGACGTCGTTCTCGTCGATGAAGATCCCGGACGGACGGCCGAACTGATGCCAGGTGTCGAGGTGCTCCCCGTCCTGCGTGAAGACCTGGATCCGGTTGTTGGCGCGGTCGCCGACGTAGAGGCGTCCCTCGGAATCCATGGCGAGCGCGTGCGGGTCGCGAAACTGGCCGTCCTCGCCCCCGGTGCCGCCCCACTCCATCAGATAGGTGCCCTCGGCGTCGTACTTCACGATGCGGTTGTTGTTGCCGCGGCCGTGGCCGTCGGCGACGAAGATCGAACCGTCCGGCGCCACGTACACGTCGGAGGGCTGGTCGAACACGTAGTCACCCTCGCCGGCGACGCCCTTCGTACCGAGCGTCATGAGCACCTCGCCCTCGGGGCTGAACTTCCACACCTGATGGCCGCGCTCGCCGTCCCCGCGCGCGTCGGCCACCCAGACGTTGCCCTCGTCGTCCACGAACAGGCCGTGGGGCCAGACGATGAGACCTGCACCGAAGCTGCCGAGCAGCCTGCCTTCCAGGTCGAAGTGCAGGATCGGATCGAGGTCGGGCCGGTCGACGCAGGTGTTCGCGCCACAGCGTTCACCCACCCAGATGCTCTGGCCGTCCGGCGCCGGATAGATGGCCGAAGTCGAGCCCCACATGCGTCCGCCCGGCAGATCACCCCAGCCGGGCTGGGCGTCGAAGGGGTTGCTGTCGGGATGCATGGCGACGGCAGTCGCCGCCGCGGCGATGAAGGTCGACGCGAGCAGGGCTCGCACGGTGCGGTGCTGGATCATCACGTCCCTCCCAGGATTGAGCAGATGCAGCTTAGGTGCCACCGCTCGGTGTGCAAAGTCCTCGGTCGGCAGCGCCAGCGGGCGCGTCGCCGACGTGCAGAGCCGCCGCGAGGCGAGCCAGCAGTCGGTAGAGCACGAAGGCGACGACGGCGAGGAGCGCAGCCTGCAGGGTACCGCGCAGGAGCACGAGATCGACGGCCGGCGGCGCGAGCGGATAGGCCGCGAACACCGCAGCGCGCTCGAGCAGCCAGTGCCAGGCCGTGTGCAGCACCAGCCCCGCGACGAGCGCCAGCGTGAGCGTGCGCTGCGTACGTGCGAGCAGCATCGTCAGCAGCGGAACGGCGACGACGAGGAACAGCAGCTGCCCGAGCTCCACACCGACATTGAAGGACACGAGCGCCAGCAACAGCTGATCGCCGGCGAACTGCAGGCGCTCGGCGAGCATGAACGCGAAACCGAAACCGTGGACGAGCCCGAACAGGAAGGCTAGGCGCCAGCGGCCGTCAGCGGTGCGCTCGGTCGAACCACCGAGGAGGCGGTAGAGGTTCGCGACCGCGAGCCAGACGACGGACGCCGCGATCAGCGCCTCCATGAGCGCCGGGAACCAGGCGCCGCGCGGCGCCCAGCCGAGCGAAGCGGCGACGAGGGTGACCGTGTGGCCCGCCGTGAAGGCCGTGACCATGACCACGAGCGGGCGCCAGGCGAGGAGCGGCAGCACGAGGCAGACGAGGAAGAGCAGGTGATCGAAGCCGCCGAGGATGTGCTCGATGCCGGAGACGACGAAGGTCCCGGCGACCCAGCCGACCCCGGGGTCGAGGGGCAGCGGGCCGGGTGAACCCTCCACCTCGAGGCGCCGGAGTTCGCCGTCCAGCGTGCGCACGGCGAGGTCGATGCGCGTGGTGATGCCGAGATGGGAGAGGCGCGGTTCGAGCGTGCGCGCCCGCGCGCGCAGCGCCTCGGGTACGGGAATCTCGAAGAGCGCGTCGAGATGTGCCTGCGCCGGGCGCAGGCGCGCCTCCGCGGACAGCGCCGGGCCCGTGACATGCGCGACGGCGGCGGCGTGGTCCGCGAAGCCGCGCTCGGAAGGCAGCGAGGCCCGCACCGCGCGCAGTGTCGGCGGCGGCAGCGCCCGGCCGCCGGCCTCGGCGGCAAGGTAGTCGCCGATCCAGAGTCCCGCCGCCTCGCGCAGGGGGCCCTCCGCCTCCTCGATCACGAGCGTGCCGTCGGCCCGCAGCGGCAGCGAAAGGTCCCGGAGGGCGCCCAGGGGGACACGGACCGCGACACCGATCACCTCGGCCTGGTCCGCTACGCGCAGTTCGACGTCCGCCCGGCCCGGAATCTCGTGGCCGCGCGCCGCCCCGGACCCGGCGAGCGCGAGCCCGCAGAGCAGGCCGAGGACGAGGAAACGGGTCACGGCGACACCGGCAACAGCAGGAAGGCGTGCGAGTATACTCGGGCGCGGAGAGGCACCACGCATCACTGGGGGAGAGAGACATGAAACGCGGATTAGCGGGCGGCGTCGCCGCTCTGTTCGCCATCGCAGGACTCTGGTTCGCGCAGGGCGTCGTCGGGGATCGGATCGAGGCAGCCAGCGTCATGGCGCCGAGATTCGAGGTCGACCCTTTCTGGCCGAAGCCGCTGCCGAACGACTGGCTGCTCGGCTCCGCGATCGGCATCAGCATCGACTCGCGCGATCACGTATTCATCACCCACCGGCCGCAGTCGCTCAATGCGCGCCTCGAAGTCGGCGCCTCCACGGAGCCGCCCACCGGCTACTGCTGCAAGCCGGCGCCGAACGTCCTCGAATTCGACCCCGAGGGCAATCTGGTGAACTGGTGGGGCGGTCCGGCCGACGGCTACGACTGGCCCGAGTCGAATCACGGCATCACCGTCGATCACGAGGACAACGTCTGGATAGGCGGCAACGGCCGCAACGACGCCCACATCCTCAAGTTCACGCGGGACGGCAAGTTCATCGCCCAGTACGGCAAGCCCGGCATGCCCGTGGACTCGAACAGCACGCAGCATTTCGGCCGCGTCGCCGAGGTCTCCATCGACGCCGAGCACAACCTCGCCTACGTGGCCGACGGCTACTCCCACAAGCGCGTCGCCGTCCTCGACGTCGCCTCCGGTGAGATGCTCCGGTTCTGGGGCGCCTACGGCAACGAACCCTCGGACGAGGACCTCGGCCGCTACGATCCGGACGCCGAGCCGGCCCCGCAGTTCCGTAATCCCGTCCACTGCGCGCAGCCGACCCGCGACGGCCTCGTCTACGTCTGCGACCGCGTGAACAACCGCATCCAGGTGTTCACGCGCGAAGGCGAGTTCGTCGAGGAGGCCTTCATCGCGCCGGAGACGCTCGGCGACGGTTCGGTCTGGGATCTCGACTTCTCGAAGGACGAGGAGCAGACCTGGATCTACCTCGTCGACGGCAAGAACCAGCGCGTCTACGTGATCCTCCGCGAGACGCTGGAGATCGTCACGACCTTCGGCGCCGGTGGCCGTCAGCCGGGCCAGTTCTTCGGCGTTCACAGCGTCGCCGTGGACTCCAAGGGCAACCTCTACACGACCGAGACCTACGAGGGTAAGCGCCTGCAGAAGTTCGTCTACCAGGGCATGGCCCCGGTGACGGCCTCGCAGCAGGGCACGCCCTGGCCCGCCGCGGAGCTCTGATCCGCGCGCCCCTCCGTCGGCGGCGCGCCCATGCGCCGCCGACGTCCCTGCGCCACGATCGCATCCGAGGTGAAGCCATGAAGCAGTTCCTTCGCGCGGTCGCCGCCTCGGCGCTGGTCGCGCTCGCCGTCAGCGCGGCCGCCGCCGAGCACGTGCACATGAACCGCACCGTCGAGACGCTGGAGCAGGGCGACGCCGTGTTCGGCCTGTTCAGCTCCGACTTCTCGCTCACGAACGCGCGCGCCCTCGCCCGCTCCGAGCTCGATTTCGTGTTCATCGACATGGAGCACACGCCCTTCGACATGGAGACGCTGCGCGCCTTCCTGCTCGGCATGCAGGACAAGCGCCGCATGCTCGAGAAGGGCAACGCGCAGATGGACGTCACGCCGATCGTGCGCATCCCCATGTACGGCCGCGAGAAGCTCCAGTTCCTCGTCAAGCAGGTACTGGACATCGGCGCCTTCGGCGTCCTGTTCCCGTTCATCGCCACCGCCGAGGAAGCGGAGAACGCCGTGACCGCCATGCGCTATCCGCCGCAGCAGGGCGACGCGCAGCCGGAGCCGCGCGGCGTCCGCGGCTCCTCGCCTGGCCTCGCGGCGTGGCTCTGGGGCGTGGACGACTATTTCCAGCGCGCCGACACCTGGCCGCTCGACCCGGACGGTGATCTCCTCGCCGTGCTGCAGATCGAGAACGCCGAAGGCGTCGAGAACATCGAGGAGATCGCGGCCGTCCCCGGCGTCGGCGGCATCTTCGTGGGGCCGGCCGATCTCGCCCTCAGCTACGGCGTCCGCGGCAACGACACGCCGGTGATGCAGGATGCCCTCGCCCGTGTCCTCGCGGCCTGCAAGGCCAACGACGTACCCTGTGGCCTGACCACCGGGCCGTCGACCGTCGAGGGCTACATCGAGGACGGCTGGGACTTCGTGACCATCGGCTACTGGAACGACGCGGGCATCTCGCCGGCCCCCGCTGACGCGCTGGCGAAGGGGCGCGCCGCAGCCGGCCGCGACTGACGCGCGTCCGGGGACGCAGCCTTCGCCGCGACGAGAGAACCATGGCCTTCCGCCGCCGCACCCCGATCGCCCTCGGCGCCGTCGCGCTCCTGCTGGCCGCCAGCTCCGCGGCCTTCGTCTGGGACGAGGCGCGCAAGGAAGTGGTCTACCTCTGCGCCAACTTCACCCCCGGGACCGCGGAGCGCAGCGTCATCCGGCAGCTCGACACGGCACACTTCCTGCGCCGCGAGCGACGGACGCGCGCGACGGCCGTGACGATTCTCGTCGACAGCGCCTGGAATCTCGGCCGCCATCGCTGCGTGATCGAACTCGATGGGCACGGGATCGTCAGGCGGGCCGGCCTGGAGTGAACGGTCGGAGTCCGGTGTTCGCGCACTTCGGCGCGCCGGGCCGAAAATGCCGCGCCCACCCGGAACATCCGACAGTTCAGATGCCGGATCCCGAGCTTCCCCGGAACGGGGATCGACGCAGCATTCGCCTGTCGAAGCGGCCTGCGCGGAGGACGTTCGTGGCGGCGCAGTAGCGCGCAGCATGGGAGCGGCGTTACCGCCAGTAGCGCTCTCATCGCGCCGTGCGCATTGGACACACACCGCTGGGGAGCCTTAGCTTCCCTTGTCGCAACCGCCGCCGGAGCCTCCATGCAGAATCGACGACGCTTCCTGCAGTTGATGTCCGCGCCCGCCCTCGCGGCCGGCACCTTCTTCCCTACCCAGCTCAACGCGAATGCAGCGGCCATCGCCGCGAACCTTTCGACGCACGCCGCCGACGCCGCCAGCACGGCCGCGGACGAGGCCTTCTGGTTCGAGGTGCAGAACGCCTTCACCGTGGACCGCTCCCTGGTCAATCTGAACAACGGGGGTGTGAGCCCCGCGCCGGGGCTGGTTCAGGCAGCGATGAAGCGCCACCAGGACTACTCGAACCTGGCACCCACCTACACCATGTGGCAGATCCTCAAACCGCAGCGAGAGGCGGTTCGTCAGCGCATGGCCCGTCAGTGGGGTGTGGACACGGAAGAAGTGGCCTTCACGCGCAATGCCTCGGAGAGCCTGCAGACCATGCAGTTCGGCATCGACCTGAAGCCGGGCGACGAGGTCCTGACCACGACGCAGGACTACGGACGCATGATCACCACCTTCAAGCAGCGCGTGCGACGCGAAGGCATCGTGCTCAGGCAGATCAGGATCCCGGTCCCCGCCGAGGACACCGCCGAGGTCGTGCGTCGCTTCGAGGAGGCGATCACGCCGCGAACCCGCATGATCCTCGCCTGCCACATGGTGAACCTCACGGGACAGATCCTTCCCGTGAGCGAGCTGACGGCGATGGCACGCGCACGCGGCATACCGCTCGTGATCGATGGCGCCCATGCGCTGGCGCACTTCGACTTCAGCATCGGTGAGCTGGACGTCGACAACTACTCCACCAGTCTCCACAAGTGGCTCTTCGCCCCGCACGGGACGGGCATGCTCTACGTGAGGCGGGACAAGATCCGGGACATCTGGCCCCTGATGGCGGCGCCGGAGCGGCAGGATGCGGACATCCGCAAGTTCGAGGAGATCGGAACCCACCCGGAAGCGCCCTATCTGGCGATCGGGGAAGCGCTAAGCTTCCATCAGGGCATAGGGCCCGCGCGCAAGGAGGCCCGCCTGATCTACCTGCGCGACTACTGGGTGAACCAGCTCATCGACGATCCCGGCATCAGTCTGAACACCAGTCTGAAGCCCGGCCGCGCCTGCGGCATCGCCAACCTGGTGGTCGATGGCGTGACGCCCGTCGAGCTGCGCGACCGCCTCTGGAACGAGCACCGCATCATCAGCGTCGCGATCAACCACCCGGAATGTTCGGGGCTGCGCGTGAGCCCCAGCATCTACACCAGCCTTTCGGAGCTCGATCGCTTCGCCGACGCGGTGCGCTCGATCGCTGGGGATCGACGGCGCGCGTAGCGAAGGCTGGAGCCCGCTCTCGAGAGTTCGAGGGAGTCCTTCCGTGCCTGCCCGGCACGGCTTCTCCCGCTTCCGGGCCCCGGCCGCGACATCGCGATCGCCGTCACATTCCGCAGCGTGGTCCCTGCCGAGTCGGCGCGCGCTTCACACGCCCTTCACCGCTCGGAGAACATCCTGCGCCTGCCCAGTACGACGGGCGAGTCGATCGACTCTTTCTTCCTCCCCCCACAGGAGAATCCCATGAAGAAGCCCATGCTTCGCAACACGCTCGCCTTCGCCATCGCCCTCGGTACGACGGCCGGCGCCAGCGCGGCCGAGTTCTACGTCAGCGGCAGCCTCGGCCTCGCCGACACGGACGACCTCAGCAACGACGGCACCTTCACGCAGGACTTCACGACCGGTGAGGTCACGGGCGTGACCCCGCCCCTCGTGATTCCCGCGGGCCAGGCCGTCGGCTGGACCACCGAACTCGACTCGGGCACGGCCTTCGGCATCGCCGGTGGCGTGCGCCTCGACAACTTCCGCATCGAGCTCGAGTACGCCGGCGCAAGCAACGACGTGGACACGCATGGCGGTGTGGTCGCAGGAGGCATTGCCCTCGACGCCATCGACGCCGGTGTGCTGCTCACCGGCAACGTCGGTGATCTCGGCACGAGCGTGGGCGCGCTCGTCGCAGACGGCCGCGGCGAAGTCGAGACGTCCGCGTTCTACGTGAATGGCTTCTACGACTTCGACACCGGGTCCGCCTGGACGCCTTACGTCGGCGTGGGCATCGGTACCGCGAACGTCGAAGTCGAGTATGCGCCTTCCGGCGTGGGCATCATCGACGACGATGACGACGTCCTCACCTACCAGGTCATGGGCGGCGTGGCCTACGGCTTCACGGAGAACCTCGAAGCCACCGGCGGCATCCGCTACCGCGTGATGGAAGAGGCGTCGCTGAACTCGCCGCTCCTGAACGCGAGCTTCGACATCGAAGTCGAGTCGTTCATCTACGAAGTGGGTGTGCGCTACACCTTCTGAACCAGCCTCCGATCGCCGCACCCAGCGGTGTTTCGTAGTATCCGGTCGGGCGGCGCTCAGCGGCGTCGCCCGTCCGCTTCCACTTCCGACGATCAGACCCCACCACCCGCGCGGCTCGCGCGTCGCGTCGCACTCCTGCGCTACCGATCGACGCCATGCTTCCCTCGAGCGATCTCGGAGCTGGATTGCTGCCGACGTAGAACCGCAACGAGGCTTCGCAGGGTGGCCTCGAACCGCAGGCGCTCGCGAAGGAGTCGAGATTCAGCCGCGCCGGCTCACTCGCACTTCTGGCGCTGCAGCGGCTGCCTGAGGTCTTCCGGAGCCTTCTCGGCAGAGCAGCCCGGTCCCGTTGCGAACAGCGAGGCCGCGAGCATCACGGCAATGGCCATGCTTCTCATGGACGACATCCACTCATGGCTCCCGCCGCAAGCAGCTCCCCGGAAGCTCCATGGACACCGACGCGAGCCGGCGGTGCGAGGTCCTGATTCCACTGGACTTCCGAGGTGAGCGTCCTCCGTACTGACCCACCGGGATCACCCGCTACTGGTTCCGGCACGCGACCTGCGTGATGATCCTGCGCAACCCGACCGCGAGAAGGGCCCGGAACGGCAAGGCGGCCGTTCGAGCCGGGCTGTCATCGCTTCCACCGGACGCTTCCACCGGACATCCAGCCCATGCGCGAGCCAGAGATTCATCGGATCCGGAAGCGGCGCGGGCCGCATCCAGCGCTGCGCGTCCCTGCCCTGGTGCTGATGCTGCTCCTCGGCAGCTGCGCGAATCTGGGCGAGCTGGCCGGCTTCGACGAGCCCGACGTGGAACTCCTCGGTCTGGAGCCGCTGCCGGTGCGAGGCATGGAGGCGCGCTTTCTGGTCCGGCTGCGCGTGGTCAACCCCAACCCCGTTCCGCTGCTCCTCGACGGCATGGCCTTCGACCTGTTCCTGCGGGACTCCAAGGTCCTGTCGGGTGTGAGCAACGAGGGGCTGGACGTCGGCGCCTACAGCGAGAGCGTGGCGAACGTGGAGGTCGCCGCGGGCATGCTCGGCTCCCTCTCGCTGCTGCGCGACCTCATGACCGACCCCGGCGACGGGAGCATTCCCTACCGCCTCGACACCAAGCTGTCGCTCCAGGGGATCCGCCGCGCCATCCGGATCGATCGCGAGGGGGTCTTCAGTCTCGGCGGCGCCGCCAGCGCCCGGGGCAGATGAGCCCCCTCCATCCCCGGTCCGACGCGCTGCGCGGCCCGGCGGCGCCCTTCAGCCGTCCGCCGCGTTCCTGATCGCCGCACGGATCCGCGGATAGGTCCCGCAGCGGCAGAGATTGCCGGACATGCCTGCGTCGATGGCTTCGTCGCTCGGATCCGGGTCGGACGCGAGCAGCGCGATCGCCGACATGATCTGCCCGGACTGGCAGTAGCCGCACTGCGGCACGTCGATCGCGATCCAGGCTTCGCGCACCGCGTCCGCGACCGGCCCCTGGACTCCCTCGATGGTCGTCACCTCGGCCTCACCGATGCTGCCCACGGGCGTCGAGCAGGACCGGCGCGGCTCACCGTCCACGTGGACCGTGCAGGCTCCGCACTGCGCGACGCCGCAGCCGAACTTCGTACCCGTCAGCCCGAGCCGGTCACGCAGGACCCAGAGCAGAGGCGTTCCTTCCTCGACGTCGAGTTCGTGGCGCTCGCCGTTGATGCTCAACCGGATCGTCATGCCGTGGCTCCTTCGTCTGCATCCTCGACGGGCAGGCGATCGTCGCCGCCGCTGCCGAACACCGGCAGTTCACGGATGCGCAGGCCCGTCGCGGCGAAGATCGCGTTGGCGAGGGCCGGCGCGGCCGGGGGGGTCGGCGGCTCGCCGACTCCCCCAGGCGGCGCGTCGCTCTCGATGATCTTCACCTCGACCGCACGCGGCGCCTCGCGCATGCGCATCACTCGCCAGTCCGGGAAGTTGGCCTGCTCGATGGCGCCGTCCTTCGCGGTGATCGCGCCGTAGAGGGCGTTGGACAGACCGAAGATCGTGCCGCCCTCGACCTGCGCCCGGACATGGCCCGGATTGACGACCGTGCCGGCGTCCATGACCGACCACACGCCCTCGATCGACAGGCGCCCGTCCTCGTCGACGGCCACCTCGACCACCGTCGCCACGTAGCTCAGGAACGAGCGGTGCGCGGCGATACCCAGGCCGTGCCCCTTCGGCAGGGACCGCCCCCAGCCGGCGAGCGCCGCCGCCTCACGCGTCACGTGCGCGAGGCGCCCGGTGTCGATCGGGTATTCGTCGAAGGGATCGCCGTAGTTGTCGTACTCGGCGCCCTCCTCGCGCGGATCGACGATCCGCGGCGGACCGATGAGCTCGAGCAGGTAGTCCTTCTGGTCGCGGCCGGCGGCATGGGCCAGTTCCGCGGCGAAGCTCTGGATGGCGAAGGCGTGATAGACGTTCGCCACGGAGCGCAGCCAGCCGATGCGCACGTGCGCCGCCGCATCGCCCGTCTCCAGACGCAGATTCGGTACGGCGAAGGGATTGTCCGAGGCGCCCAGGCGCAGCTCGCCCCAGGAGGGGCGCGTCTCGCCCGCGACGAAGGTCGAGGAGATCGTCGGGAACACGGTCCGGTGCAGGAACGCCGTGCAGCGGCCCTCGGCGTCGAGGCCGCCCTCCAGATGCTGGGCGCTGACCGAATGGTAGTAGCCGTGGCGGACCTCGTCCTCACGCGTCCAGGTCACCTTCACGGGCCGGCCCACGGCGCGGGCGACGAGGGCTGCCTCGATGACGAAGTCGGGCTTCGACTTGCGGCCGAAGCCGCCGCCGAGCCAGGTGACGTTGATCGTGACGTCGGACTCGGGCACGCCACAGGCTTCGGCGACGGCCGCGCGCGTCGCCTGGGGCGCCTGCACGCAGGCCCAGCACTCCACCTTGCCGTCCTGCCAGCGCGCGGTGGCCGACGGCGGCTCCATGGGCGACTGGGAGAGGTGCGGGACATGGTAGTCCGCCTCGATGCGCGTGGCGGCGGCGGCGAGCGCGCCGTCGACGTCGCCGCGCGCACGGCGCACCTCGCCGGGCGAACGTGCGGTCTCGCGCATCGCCTCCGCGTAGGTGGCCGAGTCGTGCCCGGCATTCGGGCCCTCGTCCCAGTCGACTCTCAGGGCGTTCCGGCCGGAGATGGCCGCCCAGGTGTCCCGGCCGACGACGGCGACGCCGCCGAGCGCCTTGAAGCCGGCGGGTGCTTCGAGCTTCGGCAGCTGCACAGTCCGCACGACGCCCGGCGTGGCGAGCGTGTCGGCGTCGTCGAAGGAACGGACGCTGCCGAACACCTGCGGCGGCCTCGCGACCACGGCGACGAGCATGTCGGGCAGACGCACGTCGATACCGAAGGTCCCGCGACCTGCCACGATCGAGGGCACGGTCAGCGAGGGCACGGCCTTGCCGATGTAACGCCACTGGTCACGGGACTTGAGCGTGATGTCGCCCTCTGACGGTACGGCCTGCGACGCAGCCGCCCCGGCCAGATCGCCGTAGCCGATGGTTCGGCCGCCGGGCCCACGCACCTGGTGCGCTGCGGCGCGGCACTGCGCGGGGTCGACGCCCCACTGCTCGGCCGCGGCGCGCTCGAGCATCGTGCGCATGGCCGCACCGGCCACGCGCAGGCGGTGGAAGTTCCAGCGCACGGAGCGGGAGCCGTCCGTGTTCTGATCGCCATACTTCGCGTCGCCGACCGCCTGCTCGATGGCCAGGCGGTCCCAGTCCGCTTCGAGCTCGTCGGCCAGGAGCTGCGCCATGGCGGTCCAGGTCTGCTGGCCCATCTCCGAACGGTGGCAGGTGAGCGTGACGGTGCCGTCCGCATCGAGGGCGATGAACAGCGACGGCGTCATGTCGCCGCCCTTGGTCATGGTGATGCCGCCAGCCGTGGCATCGGCGCGGGCAGGTGCGCTGTGCAGGCCGAGACCGAGCACGAAGGCGCCGGCGCCGGCACTCGCGAGGAAGCCTCGGCGGCTGACGTTGATCGGAAGGCGGTCCTCGATGCGCGGCCACGCCGCCTCGGGATGGTCTTCGAGCATGAACAAGGTCGATTCCTCCGATCGTGCGCACTGCAAGGATCTCGCGACGGTACCACGCACTGCGCGCCATGCGACCCGGGCCGCTACCGAGCCGATGCGCGCAGGGCGTCGCGACGAGTGCTTTCCGCGCGCCCCTGCGCGCGGCCACCTGATGGCGGACGGAGGCGCCGACCATCGCGTCGGCGATGGCGGGAACGCCACCGCTTCGTCGCGCCACCCTGGAACTGTTGGCAAGAAAGACGAGAAAGCGCTTGACGCGGCCACTCCATGAGAGGACGGTGAGTCCGTGGCCATCAGAGTCACGACGGAATCCAGCATGGGGGCGGTGGTCTCGATACAGGAGGCGCCGCCCCTTCTCGTTTCCGGAGGTCGCAAGACCGTACGCCGCGCGGCGGTTTCCGCGCAGAGTCAGCGTTGCATCGTACGGAAGTACACAGCATCCCTGCTCGACATCAGGAGCGCACACATGCGCAGCAATGGCACCGTGAAGTGGTTCAACGATCAGAAGGGCTTCGGGTTCATCACGCCGCAGGACGGCAGCAAGGACCTGTTCGTCCATCACAGCGGCATCAGGGCAGAGGGCTTCAAGACCCTGGCCGAAGGCGCCGCCGTCGAGTTCGACGTGGTGCAGGGCCAGAAGGGCCCGGCAGCCGAAGGCGTCGTCGCGATCTGATCCGCGAACGCTGAACGACGATCGCGGCGGCATCTCGTCGCCGCGATCCGGAACGCCCCCCCTCGCTCGACCCTTTCCACTCCCTGCTCGAGCGCCCGTCAGCCGGCGTCGGTTTCCGGGCATCCCCTCGCACGGATCCGTCGACCGCGCCCGCCACGCGCGCACTTCACGCCCGATCACCGCATCTCTTCGGCACTTACACGGTCATGATCGCGGGCCGCTTCCCGTTCTTCAGCGGACCGAACCCTCGAACTCCGACCTGGCCCTGGCGCCAGGACGCAAGCCGCCCGGGCACCCGTCACGCGTACCGCAAGGAGCAACCGATTCACTGGAGGATACGGGCCTGCTGTCCGCGGAAGCGTCGACACCATTCCGGGCACAGCCTGCGCATGACATCCTGAGCGTCCGGCGCAACACGCCCCCACGACCCTTCAGGAATCCCGATGGCCCGATCCGACACCCCGCAGTTCATCTCGCTGGAAGAAGCCGCCGCCATGACCACGGGTACGCGGGTGACCTTCATCCCGGGCATCCCGGCCATGTACTCGGAGGCGCTCAAGAACGTCTGCCACGTCAAGGGTGTGCCGCTGATCCGCGCGCTGCACCCGTTGATGGGCGTAGACAAGGAGACCGGCGAGGACCGACAGGCCCGGCTCTACGAGCTCACGCGTCAGACCAGTCTGCCGACCATGTTCCATGACGAGGAACGACCGCGGAACGTCTGGATCGAGCAGCTGGGACTCGCGGAGCGGATCGGCGCACCGGGCAGCCCGGAACTGATTCCGAGGGACTACGAGGCGCGCGTCGAGGTCATGGGCCTCTGCGAGGTGGTGCTCGGCGAGGACGGCCTGGTCTGGAACATGAGAATCCTCTCCGACGGTCCCCTCGCCCGGAAGTACGGCTACAGCGAAGAGGCGAGCACCGCAGCCGCCGGCAAGATGGCGGAGGTGCTGCGGCTGATCGACAGGCGCCTCGCGGCCCAGGCGGACCGGGGCTCGCCCTACATCGTCGGCGAGGCGATCACGGCCATCGACGTCTACTGGGCGACCATGAGCATGGCCGTGGCGCCCCCGGGCCCGGAGATCATGCCGATCACGAAGCAGAACCAGCGCATGCTGCAGTTCTTCGCGAAGAACGGCGAGATCCCGGCCATCGCGGACGCGCTGTCGGAGCGCATCGCCAGCCACCAGCGATACATCCTGACGACCTATTGCGAGACCCCAGCCGTGCTCGGCGGAGACCCGATCTAGGGAGCGGAACGCTCCTGGCGGCGCCGGAGGGCACGAGGAACTCCGTGCGCACCCCACCGAGTCGGACGCGCCGGGCGCTCACTCGATGGTCGAGTGGAACAGGCAACTCCGAACCCCGAGCCACGTACTCGCACTGACGGCGAAGACCACGCGGAACCGTCCGTTCCGCGCGACGATGGCGCAGACGCGGAACACGGTGAAGCCGAAGCGGCCGGCCATCCAGCGCTGGTGGATCGAGTATGGGGGGGAGTCTGTCGGCGTGCCGAACGACAGGGCCGACGCCGGAGAACAGCGGGGTCATGCCCGGGCCGGCGACGATCGAGGTCAGGGTCGAGATGCAGTCGAGGGCGCCCGCCGGAATCCTGGTTCGAGTACCGGGCGCCTGTCACGAGCCGCCCGGTCGCTCCGCAGTCGCCGCCGAGGTCTCCGCGCCTTCCTTTCGCGACTCACGAACTCCCGCCGAGATCGAAGCCATGTCATAGGCCGGCTTCTGGCTCTCGAGCTCGCCATCCACGAAGGCGGCGAACTCGTCGTCGAAGGCTTCACGGCCGCCGTGCTTCCAGAAGAACAGCCCGCCGCTACTGGCCAGCAGGCTCACCATGTCGGTCTTCGCGATGGACCACTGGTCCGCGGGAAGCGTCCCGTCCTGCTCCAGGCGGTACATCACCGACCAGAAGTTGCAGCTCTGCCCCATGTACATGAGGAACTGCATGCGCTCGTCCGACGACAGGGAGTCCACGTCTTCCAGGCCCTTGCGCCACACCGAAGCCGTCTGCGTGTTCTGCGCGATGTGGAGATTGATGTCGGCCATCGAAGCGACGAAGTTGTAGCGGGCTTCGGCCTTCATCTGCTTCTTGATGCTGTGGGTCTGGATGGCCAGGTAGACGAGCGTCACCAGCACGAGCAGCGAACCGAGGAGCTCACCAACGGCTCCCATCGCCTCCCAGTTCAGCTCGACACCCACCCTCGGAACGGCTCCTCGGCAATCATCCTGCGTCCTGTGGGCGAGTATCTTCCGATCCGGATCAGCCCGCCAGGCGAGGCTCCGTGAAAGGAAGCAACGGCCCAGCGCTCGGCGGACGTGACCGGGGCGCTCCCCTGCGCGGCTGTTCCAGACCGTCAGCTATGGCTCCCCTGTGGGTGATCACCCTCCCCTTCCGCGCGGCAGAGCGCTTCGGCCCGTGCCGGAGACGCCCTCGGGCGCCCCTGATGCCCTGAGCGTCGTCGCGAGGGAAATCACCCGAAGGACGTTCAGTGGGTCGCCGCCCGGGACGGCGCTCGGCCTGCGCGGCTGCGCTGCGCCAGCGCGCGACGTGCCGGGGATCCAGCGGGACTCAGGCAGTCGCTTGCGGACAGAGGCCGGGGCGCCGGCCGCGATGCAACGCGACCAGCGCCTATGCGCCTCAGCCGAGACGATAGACGTTCTTCTCGGCGATGAAGCGTCGACCACCGATCTGGTCCGAGGCGAGGCCCCGCAGCACGTCGCCGATGTCGCCGACCACGGTCTGCTGGTCGAGGAAGTAGCCGTGCTCGATGGGGTCGCGCCGGAGCCTGCCCCGGACGACGTCGGTGCAGTCCACGAGCGAGATCTTGTGATGCACCATGCGAGGCCGGCGCGCGCCGCTCGCGCCGAGGCGGTCCATGTTCCCCTTCGCCAGATCGCTGACACCGAGCGCCCAGTCGTTGCGATTGAAGAGCACGGTGACACGCTGGCCGAGCGCGGGCAGGTCACCGAGCTTGAAGTCGTGCTCGAAGCAGTCGTCGTCCTCGTCCGCGGCCGCGAGGATGATCTCCTCGAACACCCGGGGCAGCACACGCCGCTCCTCCTTCATGGCCTGCACCGCCCAGCGCAGGGCGTAGTTACCCATGGAGTGACAGACGAGGTGGAGACGCTGCTCGCAGGCCTCCTCCTCGTTCATGCGCGCGAGGAACCGGAACAGGAACTCCAGGCCGCGGGTCAGCGCATAGCCCGACGCCTCCGCGTCCTTGCGATCGCTGCGGTAGTGGAGGACCTCGCCGTTCGACGGCCAGGAGAAGACCACCACCTCGAAGGGGCGGCCCGCGGCGGCCGTGTAGGCTTCCTTCATGCGCGCTGCCGAGACCAGCGCTTCCGTGAAGCTGACGTTGAAGCCGTGCACGAAGACGATCACGTCGGCGCCCTCGTCCGCCATGCGCCGCTGCACGTCGCCGAGAAAGTCCGGCTTCACGCGGGTCTTCGGCGTGACCTCGGGATAGACGTCCAGGTCGATGGCGGGCGCAGCGCCGGCGAGGTCCACCTGCGCCGAGCCGAAGCGGAGGTTCGCGAGCCCCATGTCCGAGAACTCGCCACCGAAGTCCGTCGGGTTCGACTTGCGGTTCGGCTTGCGGTTGGTCCCGAAGTAGATCTTGGTCACGATCCCTCTCCCCTGACGAGCGCCGCGCTCTGCGGCCGACGATTCCAGCGCAGCCGGGCCTGCCCCGCACTGCTGTGCGACATCTCCTACACGCGCGTTTCAGCGCTTCGCTCCGGTTCGCATCCGGGCGCAGGAGGTTCTCCCGCCGAACCGCACCTGCCGTTCGGAAACAGACGCGCCGAGCATGGAGCAGATGCCGGGCGCCGCCAGGCCCGGAGGCCCGATTGGCGGCTGAGGTGGCCGCGCTCCGCGGAAGCGGTGCTCACGGCGATCGAGACGGCGCCGGGTCGCCCTCACCCGGCTGCAGATGCCGATCGAAGAAGTCGAGCAGACGCTGATAGCCGTAGCGGGCGTAGCCCGGCTCGCGGCTCCAGCCGTGCGTGGCAGCCGGCAGGAAGGCGGTCTCCACGTCCTTGCCCGCGCGGATGAAGGCGTCGGTGAGAGCAGCCGCGGTCTTGAAGGGGACGACCTGATCCTGCAGGCCGTGCACGAGCAGCAGTGCGTCCTCGAGCCGGTCGACGAGATCCTCGGCCCTGCGCTCGAAGATGCCCGTGCCGTCCTCGGGCCGGCCCACGATCGCGACGTCGTCGGTGCCGAAGAACGCTGGATCGACGGCCGCGGCGGCCGCCACGCCGGCGGCGAAGAGGCCCGGCTTCTTCAGCAGCGTGTAGACCGTGAGCGTGCCGCCGTAGCTGCTGCCCCAGATACCCAGCCGGTCACCGTCCACGTAGGGCAGCGTCTTCAGATACGCCACGACGCGCTCGATGGCCTCGATGTCGCCACCGGCGAAATCGTTCAGGAAGACTTCGCGGAAGGCACGGCCGTAGCCCGTGCTGCCGGGCACGTCGACCTGCACCACCAGATAGCCGCGCTGCGTCATGAGCTGCTGCACCAGGGCGTAGGAAGAACCCCAGCGGTTGCGGACCGTGTTCGAGTACATCGGGCCGAAGAGCACCGGGTAGCGCCGGTCCGCATCGAAGTCCGCAGGAAGCATGAGACGCACGTGCAGCGGCGGCCCGCTTCCGCCGGCCGGCGTCTGCAGGTAGCGGACCTCGGCGAGCGGGAAGTCGTCGAAGTCCGCCGCAGGCGAGTGGGTGACCCGTCGTGGCGTGGCGTCACCGGCCGACAGCATGAAGAGCTCGCGCGGATGGCGATCGTCCTCGTGGAGGATGGCGACGGCGCCGCCGCGCGGCGCCGGGAAGGCGACGTTCTGCCCGGGCGTGCGCGTCAACTGCTCGGCGACCGCCGCGCCGGGGTCGAGGCGGAACACGTGACGGTCCGCCGGACTCTCGGCATTGGCCTCGAAGTACAGCGCGTCGCCGGCGAACTTCGGTTCGCTCAGGACGTCGTCGGCAGGATCGTCGAGACGGCGCAGCGTGCCGGCACCGTCCTGATCCACGGCCAGGCGATAGAGGCCGTAGCGGTCCTCGTGGTCGCTGAGCAAGACGACCGCATCGCCCGCGGCAACCCAGCGCGCGGCGAAGCTGGTGTAGATGCGCGTCTCGCGTCGGCTCTCCCAGAGCAGCTCCGGCACGGTGCTCCCGGCGGCGAGCGTGTAGAGGCGGCGATCGGTGGCGGTGTCCGACGCCGTGTCGACGAGCAGGTCGCCGCGCTTCGAGAAGTCGAAGCCGACGATCTGGAACGACTCGGGCTCGTCGAGTTCCAGCAGCGTCAGCTCGCCATCCTCGACGCCCAGGAGCCCGACATGCCGCGCCTCGTTGGGGTCGCCCGGATAGCCGCGGCGGACGGGATTCGGATCGGTCTCCTCGGCGAGATAGTTCGGGAACGGCACCCGGCGCATGCCACGGCGATCCACGTGGTGAAGCGCGATCCGCGCACCGTCCGGCGACCAGGCGTAGGTCGGGCCGCCCCAGATGCCCGGACCGATCTCGCGCTCCGGCCGGCTGTAGCGCCCCGTGGGCGGCTCCGACAGGGGTGGCAGCCCGACAGCGGTGAGCGCCCGTTCGCGCTGCGTCCGCAGATCGAAGAGCCACAGGTCACCATCGCGCAGGTAGCTCACGTAGCGGCCATCGGGCGAGACCTTCAGGTCCCCGGCTCCGGCACCGACCGTGTACATCGCCGCTTCTCCGCCACCGGCCGGATCGCTCTGCCACAGCTGATCCCCGCGCAGCGAGAGCAGGTGCCCGCCGTCGGCGGACCAGGCGATCTCCCGGACTGCTGGCGCGTTCGCCGCGCCCTGGTCGATGCGCCGGAGATTCTCGCCGCTGGCAGCCACCAGCCACAGGCCGCGCCGGCCCTCGCCGGGCTCGGCCCAGCGGAACGCGAGCTGCGCACCGTCGGGCGACCACGCAGGACCCGCAGGCGCGGTGCCGAAGATGCCCGGCCGCTCGAGCAGCGCCTCCAGGGAAAGCTCCGGGTCCGGCTCAGCGCCGAGCGCCGTGGAGATCAGCGCCGACAGGACCGCGAAGCCGCTGGTGAGGGCGTCGCGCACGAAGGTGCGCGCAGAGCGCGCGACGATGTTTCCGATCGGCATCACTTCTCCCGCAGCTCACTCCGCCTCGGGCAGGCCAGACGGTTCCGCGCGCTCCCGCGCGTAGATCTCGTCGATGAAGTCGATGATCTTGCGCCGCGTCTCGGGCGTCTGGCCCGTACCTTCCGGGTGGCCGCCGGGAACGATCTCGAAGCGCGCCCCGGGGATCAGCGACGCCATCCTGCGTCCGCGCTCGAGCGGGATGGTGCGGTCGTCCTGACCGTGGATGACGTAGGTCGGCACCGTCAGGGTCTCGGCGAGATCGTTGACGTTCTCTTCCATGTAGCCCCGGAAGAAGCCGACCAGATCCGTGCCGCGGGCGGATCGCCTCAGGAACTCGCGGAAGATTTCCCGCGTCGGACCGTCGGCGTCCGGAAACAGCACTTCGGTGAACAGATTCACCGAACTCTCGGAACGATCATAGCCGGCCTCCACGACGTCGAGCGTGCCCAGGAAGGCTTCGAGGTCCGTGCGCTCGATCTCCGAAGGTGCGGCGCTGGAGCTCGCGAGCGTCAGGCTCACGACCTTCTCCGGGTGCCTGTGCGCATAGGCGATACCCGCCGGCCCGCCGGCGGAAAGCGCGTAGAGGGCGAAACGGTCGAGACCTGCCGCCGCGACCACGGCCTCGATGTCACTGACGCGGGCCTCCAGCGAGAAGTCGTCGATGTCCCGATCGGACAGACCGAAGCCGCGCCCGTCATAGCGGATCACCCGATGATGCTCCGACGTGAGCGCGAGCACGCCGAGACCGTCGTAGGTCGGGCTGTTGAAGCCGGTCTCGAGATGCGTCGCCCAGCCGAGCACGATGAGGATCGGCGGCCCCTCCCCCGTGACGGCATAGGCGATGCGCGTCCCGTCAGCGGCGACGCCGAAGCCCACCTGCTGCTCCATGGGACTGCCGAGATGATCCGCCCGGAACATGACCCATCGGGCGATGAGCGCGTCTCGGTCGAGCAGCACGGCGGCGAGGGCTGCGATCGCCAGGATCGCGACGGCGAGTCCCACGGGACGACGGGGCCCCGTCGCCTGCCGCGTCTCGAGCGCGGGGGAAACAGGCGCGTGCGCGTCGGAGCGCGTCGAGGCGGATTCCCCGATCGTCGCGACCGGCAACACGGAGCGCAGCTTCTCGAGGTAGTGGTCTTCGTCGAGCCGGAAGCGGAGGACCGCCTGCGTCGAGCTGAGCGAGAGTTCGAGCCCTTTCGGCAGACTCACGTCCTCGAGGAAGATGGGCAGGATCGACTTGTCGTGGTTGTGCGCGAAGTTGATCTCGTCGCGGCAGTGCCGCGAGTTCGCGGATCGCTCCGTCGCATAGAACAGGACCAGCTCGGCACCCTCGAGGGCCTGCGCGAGCTCCTCGCTCCACTCGGAACCCGGGCTGATGCCCTCGTCGTACCAGATGCGAAGGCCGATGCCGCGAAGCCGCGCCAGATCCGCATGGACCGCATCACTGTCGTGGTGGGAATAGCAGACGAAGACGTAGGGCTCCGAGCCGCGATAGGCAGCAGGCAGGCGCGCCGTCCCCGTGATCCCCTGCCCCAAGTGCGCTCCCCCGACGACCGATCGTCCGACGCAGTATAGGCGCGCCTCTCGCGTAGGAGCGATCGCTCCCCATCGGACACTCGATCGTCGGGACGCGCCCCACGACGACGCCGCGATCCGCGCACGCCATGGCGAACGCCGGGCGGCAGCCGATCGATCTCGCGAGCGGCGATGCCGACACGCATTTGCGCGGCGGTGACGTACGATGAGCCCCAGAGTCACCTCCCGAAGTGGAAACCAACAGACCGATGGACCATCAGACGATCAGCATGGCGGTGTTCTGCGACTTCGAGAACATCGCCCTCGGCGCGCGTGACGCGAAGTACGCGAAGTTCGACATCGCCCCCGTCCTCGACCGACTCCTGCTCCGCGGCAACCTCGTGGTGCGCAAGGCCTACTGCGACTGGGATCGCTACAAGGACTACAAGAAGGCCATGCACGAGGCCTCCTTCGAGCTCATCGAGATCCCGCACGTGCGCATTTCCGGCAAGAACTCGGCGGACATCCGCATGGTCGTGGACGCCCTCGACCTCTGCTACACGAAGCCGCACCTCGACACCTTCGTCGTCATATCCGGCGACTCGGACTTCTCGCCCCTCGTGAGCAAGCTGCGCGAGAACGACCGCAAGGTCATCGGCGTCGGCGTGCGCACGTCCACCTCCGACCTGCTCACGCACATCTGCGACGAGTTCATCTTCTACGACGATCTCGTACTCGAGAAGGAACGACCCGCGAGGCGCAAGCGCCGCGGCGGTCGCAGCAAGACCGCGAAGGCCGAGACTGCGGGAACGGAGCAGAGCGAAGAGGCGAAGAAAGAGGACAAGGCCATCGAATGGGTGCTGGAGATCGCGACGGCGCTCCTGGACGCCCGCGACGATGGCGAGAAGGTCTGGGGCTCGATGGTCAAGCAGTCCCTGAAGCGCCGCCGCCCCGGCTTCAACGAGAAGGCCTTCGGCTTCGCGAACTTCGGCGCCCTTCTGGAAGAGGCGCAGGCCCGCGGGGCCCTGCGGCTGACGGCGGACGAGAAGTCCGGGGGCTACATCGTCGAGGAAGTGCCGGCCTGAGCACCCCGTCGGAGCGCGGCTAGCGGTTCGGCCGCGCGCGCTCCCGCTCCCCGGTCATCTGCCACTGACCGAGCGAGATCGGGATGTTGCCGATCGCGTTCAGCTCGTCGAGGAAGGCCTTCAACTCGAACGCTTCGCCGCGCGCTTCGCGCATCTTCGCGTACGCCGCCATGGTGCGGTCGAGCAGGTACTTGCCGGTGACGTAGCTGGTGCCATAGCCGGGCTGGCGCAGGTACAGATGCTGCTCGAAGATCACCAGCTCCTCCTCGGTCTTCATCCAGCCGCGCGGCGTCCAGTCCAGATGGATCCGACCGGCCTCCTCCATGGTCATCTCGTTGGCGTGCGCATAGAGCGAACCGAGGCCGCGCGCCGCGCGCTGCGCCAGCATGATCCAGACGATCTCGCGCACGCGCGGGTCGTCGTCGTACATGCCGGCGTGCATGAAGATCTCCTCGACGCCGGTGGCCACGCCCTCGTTGCGGCTGTCGAAGATGTTGTAGAGCAGCGGGCCGCGCCGAATCGGGCTCGCGTGCGGCTCGTTGTCCATGCGCGCCAGCTCGAACCAGTGGTAGAAGTGCGAGAACAGCGGCCGCGGGTCGTAGTGCGAGCCGATGTAGAAGAAGTTGCGACGCTCCTCCGGCACGAACTCCCCCAGATGCTCGCGCAGCGCCGGCTCGAAGTAGTCGGCGACGGTGACGATGTCCTCGTCCTCGAGGAAGTCCATGAAGGCGCGCGCTGAGCGCTCGGCGAGGGCGTCGTACTCCTCCGGCGACGAGGCGGCCACCAGTTCCGGCAGCTTGCGATTGCGGTGTTCCTCGAGCGCGAGCATCGACCAGGCGCGATCGAGCTCGCGCTCGAGCAGCCGGACCTCGTCTTCCCAGGTCATGGGCACGAGGTGGACGTTCTGCAGGTACCAGCTGTAATGCTCGCGACCGATGCCGGAGGGGCCGTCCTTCGAAGCACTCTCGGCTTCGAGCCAGGCGACGAAGTCTCGCGTGGCGGCGAGGGCGTCGGCGATCGCCGCGGCGAGCTCCGGCGTCGCGGAGTCGGCCGTGGACGCCTGCAGGTCCGCCAGCACCTCTGCCTGACTGCGGATGTCCCGGATGCCGGTGACCCAGAGGTCGCGCGCGTTGCCCGTCAGGTTCTCGCGCGCCTGCCGGTAGAGCGGCGGAATGGCAGCCAGATCGGACACGAGCCGCTCGCTCTCGGACGCGCCCAGCGGAAATTCGTAGGTCCAGAGTTCGGTCAGGGCATGGTTCGTCGGCCCCTCGTGCGCCGGCACGTCGCTGCGGTAGGTCCAGACGGTGGCGTAGAAGGCAGGGTCCCGGACCCAGGGTTTCAGCACCCGCCGGTTGAAGTCGTAGCCGTTCATCTCGGCGCGGACGATCTCCCGGTCGATCTGCTCCGCGACCGACCAGTCGCTCACGTCCAGTGCTTCGAGTCGTGCCTCGAGTTCGAGGAACGCGCCCTGGCGCGCCTCGAAGGTGGCGGCGCGATAATCCGGCGCACCCTCGTGAAGGGGCGGCGATTCGAAGGCGCGCCAGTCCTCGAACAAGGCGACCAGCTCGGCGTACTCCGACGCCTGGGCGGAGAGCGAGGTCAGCAGGAGCGTCGCGCTGAGGATCGCGTGTCGCGGGATCATGGTGCGGTTCTCCGGTCGAAGCGCGGGATCGGGCCCAACCGGAACAGTATGCGCGCGCCACGAATCCAGCGGGACCGGCTTCCATCGAAGCGGCAGGAGCGCGTTCCCGTCGGGCGGCGCCTGGAGGATCGCGCTAGCGCACGCGTCCGAAGAAGTTGATCAGCTCGCGTGTACGCGGATTGCGCAGGACCAGGCTACCGTCCGGTTCGAAGCCATAGGCGAAGCTGGACCGCTCGCCCGAGTCCCAACGAATCGCGAGGACACCGCCCTGGGCGCTCCAGCGGCCGCCCTGGACGCTGCCGTCGGTGACCCCCGAGGCCGACCATCGCGTGTAGCCGTTCGAATCGCGGGTGACGGCATCGAAGTGACCCTGTGCCCCGTGGTACACCGTGCCGTCGGCGTTGAGAACGTAGACGAGCTGGGTGTTGAAGTAGGTCCCGCTGCCGCGGTGGACCGATTCCCCACCGAACATGCCGATCAGGCGGTCGTCGTCCGTGTTCGCGCTGCCGCCAGCCCCGACACCGCCGCCGGCGGCCGCCATGGCCGGCCCCGACGATCCGCTCATCGCCATGCTCGCGAAGATCTCGCGCAAGGCCGGGCCACGGGCGCGCAGGGTCGGGGGCGGCGCGATCGCCGACAGACTGAGTGCGACACCGTTCTCGATCGTCACGTAGACGTCGGCAAGGATCGGCGAACCGTCGAGCAGAGCGCCACGGTAGCTGTACAGGGCGCCCTGTCCGTTGCCCGAAGGAACCGGCTGCGGTGGCCCGCTTCGCCGCAGCCCCGGAAGCATCTGCCCGAGCGCCGAGTCGAGGTATGCCGCAACCTCCTGCGAAGCAGGGCTCCCGGCTCCGGACGCGAGGCCGCTTGCCACGATCATCTCGTTGCCGGCCGTGTCGGGCGGGATCAACCGTACGCCGTCGGGTCCGTCCTCCACGCCCCATGATCCAGGGTGCTTCAGCGTGGCGCCGGACGCATGCCGGAACGCCACCCAGTCGTCGGCGCTGCCCGCTTGCGGAGTTCGGGTTGGTCCAGCGTCCGTTGCCAGGTCGCGCTCGCCGATCCGGTTCGACGACGTCATGGTGATGGACTGGACGCCCCTCATCGTGACCATCGTGCCGCCCTGGTTCAGCGTTCCATCGACATCGATCGCGCCCGTCAGCCGCGACGACAGCGCCATGCCGCTTTCCAGGTCCATGACGATGGGACCGCGCAGCCGGCCGGCCATGGCGAAACCCTGCTGACTTCCCTCGAGCGTCCCCTCGGCGGCGAGCTCGGCGATGCGTCGGCCACCCTGCTCGCCGAAAGCGACGACTTCGAGATCGAGGACCGGCGTCGACGAGCGTTCCTCGCGCGCCATGTCGGCGACCCAGCTGTCGCCGGGCGCGACAGGCCGACCCGGCAGCAACGACTCGTCCGCGATCGCGATGTCGGCGACGACTCGGCGAGTCTGCTCGTCCAGCACGAGGTCGCCCGCGTCCATATCGCGAACGGCGACGATCGCCTCGTCGCGCACATCGACGACGATGGTCCGCCCGGCAAGGGCGAAGGGCATGTCCTGGGTCGCGCCGTTGGCTGTCGATCGTGTGCCGCAGTCCGGGGCGAAACGGATTCGAACCCGCGACGGCACGCCGTCCTCCGACGCGAGCACGCTGACGCTGCCCGCCGTCCGCGTGATCACCTCCTGCTCGAGCGGCATGGTCAGCCCGTCGGCCTCGACATCCATCACCGAGCCCGACTCCGTGACGTTCTCGAACGCATAGGAGAACCCTTCCGGCATGCGGTACTCGAGGGTCTCGGCTGCCAGGGCCGCCTGCTGCTGAAGCGATGCGAGTAGAACGAGCGGAAGCAATGCTGCGATACGCATGGCGGTCCCCGATTCCGACTTCGTTCGAGAAGCGTTCCACCGGGCCGTTCCGGCACGGGCTCCACCATACATGGAGGGCGTTCCAGGACGCGACGGCCTGACCCGTTCACGGCACACGGCTTTCCCTTCTCGCCCGCCTTTTCCCGGGACGATCGCGGACGTCCGCCACACCTGTGTCTTCCGCGATCTGTCAGCCGTTCCTCGGATCCGCTGGATGGCGAGGGAACGTCTGCGATCCCCCGATGTCCGAATCGAAGCCGCGTCGACAGCAGTGGTCGAAGGAACGCCCACCGAAGCCGGTCGCCACGCGGAAATCCACGGCAATCTCACGGAAATCCCGCGTCTGCCAAGTGATCGTCAGGATCGACCGTGATCGGCCAGGGACCTGAGCCAGATCTCCGTCGTCAGCAACCTGTACATGTGATTGCCCAGCGCGAATCCACCGCCGCCGAAACGCTCGATCAACTCCGAAATCCGTCCACGCTCACAGAACTCCAGGATTCTCGGAGCACCTTCCAACAGAAAAAGCCTCAGCACAGTGCAGTTGTCCTTGGACATCCACGCATCTACGGGCGTCATGTACCCGACCTTGTCCGCTCGCCGGGCAATGGCCTCCTGCCCGGCTCTCATCAGATAGCCCCTCAATGGCGCCTTGGTGCGGCCGCCCTTGATCTTCTGTTCGGAACGAAGGCGGAACACGAACTCCACCAGCCGATAGTCCAGGAACGGCTGTCTGCATTCGATGGAATGAGCCATGCTGATGGCGTCGCCGTAGTGGAGGAGGCTTGGAAGTATGTCCTTCGCATGATCCGAACAGAGCCTTTCCGAGACAGGATCATCCGGATACTTCGAAGCGGCGATGTCGTTTCGAGCGCCAGAGACCACACAGCTTTCGACCACCGAATCCTTGAGCGCGTAAGCTGCCGTGTTCCGCTTTCTGTTCATCTCGAAGAGGAACGGGAAGGACTCTCTCAGGACCCAGAGGACGGACGGCTTCACTCCGAACGCGTCGCCCATCGCCTGCCACTTGTTCACGACCTCGCGTAGTGAAGCTCTCCGGCCTGGTCGGAGCAGGTTCTTCATGGACTCCAGCAGATCGAGGGCCGAGTAGTTCACGTAGCCACCCAGCAGTTCGTCGGCGCCCTGCCCCTCCAGCAGTACGGGAACACCCTGCTGCCGCGCTCGTTCCATGACTCGCCAGACCGGATACACCGCCGGCGAGAGACCTGGCCCGTCCATGTGCCAGACGATCTTCTCCAACGTGCTCAACCAGCCTTCTGCACCAGCCAGCACTTCGGTCAGCGTCACCCGGTCCGAGTAGGGCGCACACGCCAGCCTCGCCCAATCCAGTTCGCCGGGCCCGGAACCGCCATAGACGGACGTGAAGCTGGAGAGATCTTCGACGCCAGTCTTCGACAAGGACGCAAGAATGCCGGTCGAGTCGATGCCGCCCGACAGCGTCAGCCCTACAGGGACATCACTGCGCGTCCGAAGCGCGACCGCATCATCGAAGCAGCGCTCGAACTCCGCCTCGATACTCCGGGGATCCGTTTCTCCCGACGACTGCTCCGGATAATCCCAGTACCGACACGTTTCGATCCTCCCGCTAGAGAGGTCGAGCACTCCATAGTGCGCAGGGAGCAGGGACTCGATGTTCTCCAGGAAGGTTCTCTCCGAACCGCCGAGCCTCCCGAACTGCAGGAACTCGTACAGTGCGCGAAGGTCGGGCTTCGCCAGACTCGGATCGAGCTTCAGGATCGCCTTCGGCTCTGACGCGAAGATGAAGCCGGACACGCGAGTGTAATAGAACGGCTTGACCCCGAATCTGTCGCGCGCGAAGAACAGTCTCTTCTTCTCGGGGTCGAGAATCGAGAAGGAGAACATCCCGTTGAATTTCTGGAGGCACGCCTCTCCCCATTCACGGTACGCGTGGAGGAGCACCTCGGTATCACAAGCAGACCGGAAGTCGTGACCCAGGGTCTCCAGAGACTCCCTGATCTCGAGATAGTTGTAGATTTCCCCGTTGTAGGTGACGACGTTACCGCTCGAAGCATCGACGAAAGGCTGATGACCTTCCTTGGACAGATCGATTATCGACAGGCGCCGATGGCCGAGAATCACGCCATCGGCCCTGAAGATACCCGAGTCGTCCGGCCCTCGGTGGACGAGGGTGTCCAGCGCCGAGGGGAATCGATCGATCACGGTGCGGTCGTTCCCTACGTAGCCAAGAATCCCACACATGACGGAATCGCATCCTCCTGCCGTCGTCATCGTCGGTTCGGCCGCATGCGCCGGTTTCGGCGGGGCAGCGTTCCCAGCTGCTACGGATCTGATCCCCATGCCTGCCGATCCCGGCCATTCCCGGGAACAGCCGAGGCCACGGGATCCATGGTGCATCTGGAGCAGGACGCATCTGCCGGTCCGCGCGGAGACTCGACACTATCTGGGATCGCACTACGGAAGCGACGCGCCTCGGACGAACAGGCCGCGATCTCCTCGGAGACTGTCCGCTTCCTGATGAGGGCGTCCCAGGGAAGCCCGCCATCAACGAACACCATGCAGATCGGCGATGTGACTCGGGATCGGCGGCCGCACGCAGGCTAGCGCAAAGCCGCCATGGCGCGATGTCGATTCCCCGGACGCGCTTCAGGCGCAGAGCGCGAAGTCGAGCACGAGGAGGAGGCTCTGCCGCCCCTTCTCACGTCGAAGCGCGTGGGCGCGAACCGGGCGCGTGTCGTTCGAAGAGCAGCGGTCGGATGCGACGCCGAAAGGTCCGCCCCCCTCGCTACGGAATCCGTCCCGGCGCCGCGGGTCCCGCGCTATCGCCGCCGTCCTGGGCCATACACCGCGCGAAGGGACGCTCACGACTCCAGGCCCCGACCAACGCCCGCGCGGAGCAAGCAGCCGATGGACGAAGAAGGGATCACTTCGGATCCGGCGGCAGCCCCGAGTTCGAGACAGCAGGCATCCTGCCTCTGGGTGTCCTGACGCCTTCCTGGCCGCGGGACGATTTGCGCCTGGAATCCGACCGTTTCGCCCCGGCTGCAGGGGCTTCTGACCGGCGAGGGTCCCCGACTGTGCGCCTCCCGCAGGACCGGCCTCGCCGCAGCCGAATCCAATCTACTGATTCCAGGAGCTTTCCTGGTTCTCCAGGACTATCGCCGGACGCTTCGACCCGTTTCGTCGCTTGAGGGAGTGAGCACCTCTGCGCTCGAGACGACATGGACTGGAGAGCATCATGATCCGGCAACGACCCGAACGCGTGTACGAAGCGCGCCCCGGCCTCGCCCTGGCCACGGCCCTGGCCATCGCCGCCCTCGGCCTCACGGCCTGCGGAGGCGGCGGCAGCAGCGCCGCCGCCCCGGCGCCCGTCACCAATCCCGGGCCACCGCCCGCACCGCCGCCCGCACCGCCGCCGGCGCCCACCGCCGACACGGACAACGACGGCCTCTCCGACACTGAGGAAGCATCCATCGGCACGTCGCCGGACCTCGCCGACACGGACGGCGACGGCCTGGACGACGACGAGGAGGTCACGAGCGGCGGCTTCGATCCGCTCGTCGCGGACATTCCGCGCCTCTCGATCGAGGTCATCGGCGCCCCGACGATCCAGCTGGACACGCAGGACACGGCGACCAACTCGGCCGCCGAGTCCTACACGGCGAGCTTCGCCCAGGGGCAGCAGTCGAGCTACTCCGAGTCGGACACGAGCGCGACCTCGGCCACGGTCGAGGCCAGCGCCCGCGTCTACGCGGAGGCCGAGGTCTCCGGGGGGATCACGGGGCCGAGCGGGTCCTCCAAGGTCGGCGCCGAGGCGAGCGTCTCGGCCTCGGCCACGGTGGACAAGTCCACCTCGGTGACCTCCACCGCGGCTCGCGACTCGCGTCAGGAATTCGGCCGGCTCCGCTCGGCCGAGCAGACCGGCACACGCGTCGTGACCGGCGGCTCGCTGCAGGTCACGCTGCGCATCCGCAACGTCTCCGATCTCACCTTCGAGCTGTCCCGCGTGGAAGTGATCGCCAAGCGCTTCGGCGCCGACAGCGAGACCTTCCAGCCCATCGGCACGCTGCGCATCGAGCTGCCCACTCCGCAGGAGCTGGCGAACGGTCAGGAGATCCAGCAGGTCGTGACCACCGATTCCGCCTCCACGGACCTGCTCCGGGAGCTCATGGCCAACCCCACGGGCCTGCAGTTCACGGTCGCGAACTACGTCCTCGATCGCGTGGGCAACGAGGATGGCCGCAGCTTCGCGCGTCTGAATCAGGACGTGTCGGCCCAGACCGCCCAGGTCGTCGTCGACTACGGTGCGAGCGCGCCGAGCGGCGCCGACACGGTCGAGCAGTTCATGGTGGCCACGAACGTCGATCGGGACCCGGTGACCCAGGAGGCGCTCGGGGTGCCCATGTCCCGGGTGCTCGGGGAGATTCTCGAGCTTCCCTACACGGTGCAGCCCTCGCCCGTGCTCGATGCGGACGGCCAGGACACGGGGCAACAGAAGGAGGCTCTGTCCTCGATCCGGAGCGTCGCCTCCGGCGCCTCGGTCCGCGACGGTTTCTGGTACGTGTTCTCCAGCAGCGACAGCCTCGACGACCCGACGACGGACTTCGACGACATCGTCCTGCGGCCCCGGGACCGGATCTCGCTCGTGTACCTGCGCGACTCCGACGGTGACCGCGTCTTCGACCGCGAGGAGTTCCTGCTGGGCACGGACCTCGACGATGCGGATTCCGACGGCGACGGTCTCACGGACTTCGAGGAGGCCAAGGAGGGCTGGTTCGTGAACGTGGACGGCGACGCCCGTCAGGTGTTCTCCGATCCGCTCAACGACGACGTCGACGGTGACGGCCTCAGCGATGCCCGGGAGCGCGACGACGGCACGGACCCGAATGCGGCCGACACGGACGGCGACGGCACGAACGACGACACCGATCCGGATCCGACCGGCGTTTCAATACTCGACATCGACGTCAGCTACAGCGGCCCCACCCGGCGGATCTCGGCGGAAGGCGACGTGGTGCCCCCCACGGGCGAATCGGTCACCGAGGTGGAGATCGACTGGGGCGACGGGTCGACCCCGACGACACTCGCACCCGTACCGGGCGAGGACTTCGTCCAGATCCGCAACGTCTTCCGGAACTACGCGAGCGACGGCAGCTACACGATCACCCTGACCGCGCGCACGGCCTCCGGCGGCTCGGAGACGCGGACCAGTACCGTGACGCTGCGCCCCCGCACCACGGCCGACATCGGCGGCATGCTCTTCGACGACGGCTGGGACGACGCCCGCGACACCCGCTATGCCGTGGACGTGAACCAGGACGGCCAGGTAGACCTGATCGGCTTCGGGCCGGACGGCACCTGGGTCGCACTCTCTGATGGCGACGGCTTCGGCGACGCCACTCGCGTGTCCACGGACTTCGCCAGCGGCACGTCCTTCGACAAGGCGACGCAGCGTCGCCAGCTCGCGAACGTCGGCGGAAACGCCGCACCGGACATCGTCCACTTCGCGGCGGACGGCGTGTATGTCGCCCTGAATCAGGGGGACGGCACCTTCGGCCCCGCCACGCGCTGGATCGAGGCCTTCGGCTCGGGTCAGGGCTATCCGAGCTTCGGCGAATACCCGCGGGACCTCGGGCGCGTGAACGGCGACGCCTTCGACGACATCGTCGGCTTCTCGGGCACGGGCCCCGTTCTCGCGGTCTCCGACGGCAGCAGCTTCACGTTCCTGGACAACGGGAACCCGGTCGAGAACAACTTCGGCCGGAACGCGGGCAACTGGGGCGTGAACAATCAGCGGATCCTCGGAGACTTCAACGGGGACGGTTTCGTCGACTTCGTCGGCTTCGGCGACGCGGCCACCTTCTTCCGGCTCAACGACCGGGCAGGCGGCTTCCGCTCCGGCTCCTCGATCAACGGCTACACGGAGAACGGAGGCTGGCGCGCCGACCGACACATCCGCCTGGCGGTCGACCTCGACGGCGAGCAGGGCGACGATCTCATCGGCTTCGCCAACTCCGTCACCGTCGCGAACTACAGCGAGGGGGAGACCATCACGCCTTCGCAGGGCCCGATCTCCGACGACTTCGCCTTCAACGACGGCTGGCGCATCGGCAACGATCCCCGCTATCTCGCCGATCTGAACGGCGATGGGTTCCCGGACATCGTCGGTTTCGGTCCGGAGCGGACAGGCGTCCCCGGCGGCGTCTACTACGCCCTCAACCCCGGCGACCGGGGCGAGTTCACGCCGCGGACGCTGTGGCTCGCGGAGTTCGGGACCAACCAGGGCACGATCGGCAATCAGGCCCGGACGCCCCGATTCGCCGGCGACGTCGACGGCGACGGCAACGCGGACCTGATCGTCCTGGACCGCAGCGAGGTCACGGTCGTCTTCTCCGCGGACGTGGACTGAGGCACGCCCCTTCGCGGTGCGTCGGCGTGCCCCTGCGCCGGCGCACCGCGCCTTCTTGCTCGATCCCCGGACGCCAGAGGGCAGGACGCCGGCGTGAATCCCGAGACCCGCACGCAACGACTCCACTGGTCCCGTCTGCGGCGTCTGTTCCGCGACGCCTGTCGGCACGGAGACCCGACGCAGGGCGCATGGCTGCACAGGGCCTGCAGCGACGACGCCGAACTCGAACGGATCCTCCGGGAACTGCTCGAGGCTGCCGCCACGCAGCGGGACGAGCCGCCGGGCTAGGTCGCGCTCAGCTCATGGCTCGCTTCAACCAGGCCCGCGCGAAGCGCACGTCCTCGAAGATCGTGCTCCGGGCGATGCCGAGCACCTCTGCCGCTTCCTCGTAGGTCAGTCCCCCGAAGAAGATCAGCTCGACCGCCTCGACCATGCGGGCGTCGATCTCCGCCAGCCGCGAGAGCGCCTCGTCGAGTTCCAGGATCGACGCCGCATCGCTGGCCCCGGCGGGCACGTGCAGTTCCTCGTCGAAGGACACGGCGACGACACTGCCGCCGCGCTTGTCGCGCTCCCGGGCGCGAGCGTGGTCCACGAGGATGCGCCGCATCATGCGCGCGGCCAGGGCGAAGAAGTGCCGACGATCCCGATAGGCGACGTCTGCATCCACGAGGCGGACGAAGGCCTCGTTCACGAGCGCCGTCGCCTGCAGCGTATGGCCCGGCGCCTCCCGCGCCATGTAGCTGCCCGCGAGGCGTCGCAGCTCCGAGTAGAGGAGCGGAGAGAGACGATCGAGGGCGGCCTCGTCGCCGTCGCGCCAGGCCACGAGGAGTCCGGTGACGTCGAGGGATTCGTTCATGGCGCCGATCAAGGCGAACTGCCGGGCCGCAGTCAACCGCCACCGGACCGGCGTCGTCCTTGCCCGGTCGGGGCGCGTCCTTGCTTCGACGACGCCGGTCGGTACG
>JAZBPO010000254.1:0-4171 GCA_036351675.1 Pseudomonadales bacterium | reverse complement strand
CCCGCAGCAGCGGTGGACGGCCCAGGCGAGGTTCACGGCCGTCGGACGCGCCGTGATCAGCCAGGCGGCGCGCTCGTCCAGCCGTTCGAGCCAACCGGTCCCAGCGAGGTGGTCGTCGTCCTTCAGCGCCAGGGCGAGACCGAAGGCGGCGGCGATGCCGATCGCCGGGGCGCCGCGTACGCGCATCTCGCGGATCGCCGCGAACACCTCCTCGCCGCTTCCGTAGGCGTCGTGACGTACCTCGCGTGGCAGCAGGCGCTGATCGAGGAGGCGCAGGGTAGTGCCGTCCCAGCGCACGGCGAGGGGGACGCCGCTCGGCGCTTCCGGCAGGTCGATCTCCGTCATGGGGGGGTCCGTGGGTCCGATGGCAGGTGCGCGGCGGCGGCGTCGAGGCGGGCGAAGACGGCGTCGAAGTCCGCGGCCCAGAGCAGGATACCGTCCCGGTGGCCGAGCATGGCGAGGGCGCCGGCGCGCGGCGTCGCGCGCACGCGCGCCGCGACGGCAGCGGCGAGCGCGAAGGTGCCGTTCGCGGCGTCGGGGGGCGTCGTCGCCCAACCGAGGCGGGCCTGGTCGCGCCAGAGTTCCGGCGCGTGCCCATGGAAGACGGCGAGCGGGCCGGGCGCGGCAGCGCGGTGCACGGCGGCGTGGGTCAGCGTCTCCGACGAGGGCGGGTGCGTACCGCGGGCCGCCACCATCCAGTCCGTGGCGACGGCCGTGATCTCCACCAGATCCTCGGCGTCGAGGACCGGACGGTCGATGCGCTGCGAGGCCGTGATCCAGAAACCCGCGCCGCTGCGGAGACTCAGATTGCCGTAGGCGAGGCCGTCGTAGCGCGCCGGGTCCCGTCCGAGCCAGTCCGCCGCCAGGCCACGCGCGTGGGCCTGCCGGAACACGGCGAGCGGCGGCGCCGCGGCCGGCGGATCGAGGCGGTAGCGGAAGTGGATGATCCCCTCCGCGCCTTCGCTGTCGCTGCTGCTCATGGAACGGTCCCCTGCGGCAGGGTCGAGAGACTACAATCCAGCGCCAGCCCGGTCGCCGCCGCAGGCGCGGGGCAGCTTGGGGAGCGCTCGTGGAACTCGTCGATCTCACGCCCGCCATCGGTTCCGAAGTGCACGATGTCGACCTCGTCCGCCTCGACGACGTCGGCCTCCGTCAGCTCGAATGCGCACTCGCGGAGCGCGGCCTGCTGGTGTTCCGCGACTGCCCGATCACGCCCGCCGAACAGAGCGCCTTCGCGGCGCGCTTCGGCGCACTGCAGGCCCATCCCGCCTACGACACGGTGGCCGGGGCGCCGGGTGTGACCATCCTCGAGAGCACGCCCGAGCGGCCGACGAAGATCGAGGCCTGGCATACGGACATGACCTTCCGGCCAGCCCCACCGAAGATCACCATGCTGCACGCTCAGGTGCTGCCACCGTCCGGGGGGGACACGCTCTACGCGAGCATGACCGCGGCCTACGACGCCCTCTCCGAGCCGCTGCGGGCCTTTCTCGATGGTCTGGAGGCGGTGCACGACTTCCGCTTCGGCTTCCGCGAATCCCTCGCCGAGCCCGGTGGCGCCGAGCGCCTCGCGCAGGCGGTGGCCGACAATCCGCCGATCCGGCATCCGGTCGTCGTCGCGCATCCGCTCACGGGGCGTCGAGGCCTCTACGTGAACAGCCTCTTCACGACGCGCATCGACGGCATGAGGGCGCAGGAGTCACGCGCGCTGCTCGACTTCCTCTTCGCCCATCTCGTGGAGCCGGAGTTCACCGTGCGCCTGCGCTGGGCGCCCGGCACGCTCGCGATCTGGGACAACCGCTGTACTCAGCACAAACCCGTGAACGACTACTTCCCGGCGCACCGCCGCATGCACCGCGTGACCATCGAGGGGGAGGCCCCGCGCGCGGCATGAAACCGCTGCCCATGCCGCTCGTGGACGCGCTCTGCACCTTCGCGGCGCTCTACTTCGCCCTCCTGCTCTACGTCGACCGGGTGTCGCACCATCGCGCCTTCCTCGTCCTGGCCGCCTTCGTCGCGAGCGCGACCGCGACCGTCGCCGCGCTGCTCGGCCGCTGGCAGCTCGCGCCCCTGGCCGTGCTCATGCCCGTGGCGGCCGCGGTGACGCTCGTCGTGCTGCGTCGCGGGACTGCCTCGCCATGGTCCGCACAGCTCGCGCGCGGTGCCTTCCTGCTGTTCCTCGCGGCGGCGCTTCTTCCCGTCTGGGTGCTGCCGCGCGACGAGCCGCCGCCGTTCGCCGCTCCCGCGGAGGAGGGATCCTGAGGACGCTAGTCACCGGCAGCGCCGGCCATCTCGGAGAGGCCCTCGTGCTGACGCTGCGCGAACGCGGTGAGCGGGTCCGGGGCATGGACGTCAAGGCATCGCCCTTCACGGACGTGGTCGGCTCCGTCGCCGATCGCCGACGCGTCGCGGAGGCCATGGACGGCGTCGATGCGGTGCTGCACGCGGCGACCCTGCACAAGCCCCACGTGGTCACGCACAGTCGCCAGGATTTCGTCGACACCAACGTCTCCGGCACGCTCGCGCTGCTCGAGGCTGCCCAGCGTGCCGGCGTGGAGCGCTTCGTCTTCGTGAGCACCACGAGCATGTACGGCCACGCCATGCGCCCCGGCCCCGGGGCGCCGGCGGTCTGGGTGACCGAAGCGCTGCGCCCGGTGCCGCGCAACATCTACGGCGTGACCAAGACCGCGGCCGAGGACCTCTGCGAACTCGCGCACCGGCGCGACGGTCTGCCGGTCCTGATTCTTCGCACCTCGCGCTTCTTTCCGGAGATCGACGACGACGAGGCGCGCCGTGCCGCGCTCGCCGACGGCAATCTCAAGGCCGTCGAGTACCTGAACCGGCGGGTCGACATCGAGGACGTCGTCGACGCCGTGCTGCTCGCCCGCGAGAAGGTGCAGGCGATCGGCTTCGACCGCTACATCGTCAGCGCCACCTCGCCCTTCGAGCAGTCGGACCTCGAGGCGCTGCGCGGCGGGGCGGCCGCGGTGCTCGCCGAGCGGGTGCCCGAAGCTGCGACGCTCCTCGAGACGCTCGGCTGGTCCATGGTCCCCGACGTCGATCGCGTCTACGACAACTCACGTGCCCGGGAGCGCCTCGCCTGGGCGCCGCGTCACGACTTCCTGACGACGCTGCGCCGTGCTGCCGAGACCGGCGACTGGCGCTCGCCGCTCGCTCGACGCATCGGCCACAAGGGTTACCACGACGTCGAGTTCGACGACGGCCCCTTCCCGGTCGAGGACTGAATCGGCCGCGCGTTGCGCCGCGCTGCGCCGGGGGCGAAGCTCCGCGCTCCATTCGGCAGGAGACCTGCGACGATGAGCGATCGCGAGTTCGACGTGGTGGTGTACGGCGCCAGCGGTTACACGGGGCGCCTGGTCGCGGAGTACCTGACTGGCCGCTGTGCGGGCGGGCTCGACGCGAAGTGGGCCATGGCCGGGCGCAACGCCGAGAAGCTGGCGGCGGTCCGCGCCGAGATCGGCGCCCCGGCGGACACGCCGCTCGTCGTCGCCGATGCGTCCGATCCGGCGTCCGTCAAGGCCATGGCCGAGCGCACCCGGGTCGTCCTGACCACCGTCGGCCCCTATCAGCTCTATGGCGCCGAGGTCGTGGCTGCCTGCGCCGAGGCCGGAACGGACTACGTCGATCTCTGCGGCGAGGTCCCCTTCATGCGCGCCACCCTCGACGCGCACGAGGCGCGTGCGAGGGAGACCGGCGCGCGCATCGTCTTCTCCGCCGGCTTCGACTCCGTGCCCTTCGACCTGGGCGTGTTCTTCCTCCAGGAGCAGGCGAAGGCGAGGTTCGGCCACCCGCTGTCGCGCGTGAAGGGTCGCGTCCGGTCCATGAACGGCACCTTCTCCGGCGGAACGCTGGCCTCCGGTCAGGCGACCATGGAAGCGGCCATGAAGGACCCGCAGGTGCTCCAGCTGCTGCTCACGCCCTGGGCCCTGACGCCGGGTTTCGAGGGTCCGGAGCAGCCCTCCGGGAACGAAGTGCACGAGGACGCCTCGGCCGGCGGCTGGGTCGCGCCCTTCGTCATGGCCGCGATCAACACCAGGAACATCCACCGTTCGAACCAGCTCCTCGGCCACGCCTACGGCGAGGACTTCGTCTACGACGAGATGGTGCTCACGGGGCCCGGCGAGGAAGGGAAGCAGATGGCCGAGGCCGT
>JAZBPO010000253.1:0-3627 GCA_036351675.1 Pseudomonadales bacterium | reverse complement strand
CGCAGACCTACACGATCGTCCACTACGCGTTCCTCGTCGCGCTCTGCGGCCTCGTGTGGGCCGTCATGGGCCGTGCCGCGAAGCTCGTGCTGATCCCGATATCGCTGCTGCTGTTCACGATCCCGCTACCCGTGTTCACGCAGGCCACCCTGACCGCCGATCTGCAACTCCTGTCCAGCAGGATGGGTACGGCGCTGATCCAGGCGCTGGGCGTACCGGTCTATCTCGAGGGCAACATCATCGACCTCGGCGTCTATCGGCTGCACGTCGCCGAGGCCTGTGCCGGGCTCAACTACCTCTTTCCTCTGCTCGGCATCGGTCACCTCTGTGCCTATCTGTTCCGGTCCGCGGCCTGGAAGCGGATCCTGCTGGTCGTGAGTACGGTGCCGCTCACCGTGCTCATGAACGTCGTGCGGATCGCCTGCGTGGGCCTGCTGGTCCGCGAGTTCGGTACCGGCGCGGCCGAGGGATTCATCCACTTTTTCCAGGGCTGGCTCGTGTTCCTCGTCTCCACGGTCATCCTGCTCGCGGAGATGGCACTGCTCAATCGCGTCGGCAGCGTCCGCGTCGATCTCCGCGAGATGTTCGACCTGCGGGCACCGGCGAGCGCGACTGCGGCAGATGCCAGGGATACGGACGTACTTCCGCCCCGGGTGACCGGTCCGCTGCTCGCGTGCATCCTGATGATCTTCGCCGCCCTCGGGCTGACGCTCGTACAGGAACGGCGGCCGGACGTGCTGCCCGAGCGCGTCGATTTCGCGCTGTTCCCGGCATTCCTCGGTGACTGGGTCGGCCGACGCAGCGCGCTGGAGCCGGAGGTCGCGCGCGCGCTGGGGGCGGACGACTACCTCGCCATGAGCTATCGACGGGCGGAGGAAGTGGCGCCCGTCGAACTCTTCGCGGCGTACTACGGGGCCCAGCGGCGCGGTCGACGGCCCCATTCGCCACAGGTCTGCCTGCCCGGCGGTGGCTGGGAGATCGAGCGGATCGAACGCGCAGACGCCCTGGCGTCCGGTCTTTCGCTGCCGCACAACCGCGTCGTCATGCGCAAGGGGGACGATCGCCTGCTCGCGTACTACTGGTTCGAGCAGCGCGGGCGGGTGTTCGCGAACGAGTACCTGATGCGCTGGAATCTGTTCGCCGGCGGCGTCTTCGAACAGCGGCGCGACGGCGCGATGGTGCGGGTGCTCACACTGTTGCGCCGTGGAGAACGCGTCGCCGACGCCGAAGGCCGGCTCGAGGATCTCCTCCTGCTCGCGCTACCGCGCTTGCCGAGCCATCTGCCGGACTGACCGCAGGTGGGCGCTTCGACCCGCGCGCAGCATCGCCGCCTTGATGGTGGGGCAGGTGCGCACGCCTTCCCGGCTTCGACCCTAGAGACTGCAGGATCGCTACCCATGAAGACGACCAGACCTTCTGCCATAGCCGGAGCGCTGCTGCTGGCCGCCGTGCTCGCGGGGTGCGCGAGCCCCGAAGAGAAGCAGGCCGAGTTCCTGGAGAGTGCCCGCGCCTATCTCGCCGCAGGCGACGAGGTGCTCGCCGAGGTGGAGCTGCGCAATGCGCTGCGCATCGATCCGACGGCGCCCCAGGCGCTCCTGCTCCAGGCACGCCTGATGGAAAGGCGATCCGCCTGGTTGCCGATGCGCGACACGCTGGAGGCGCTGCTCGAGCGGCAGCCCGAGCTGCTCGAGGCCAATCTCATGCTCGGGCGGCTCCTGCTCCGTGCCGAGGCACCGGAAGAGGCGACCCCCGTCGTCGAGCGGGCCGTCGAGCTGGCGCCGGAACTCGCCGAGGCCTGGTCCTTGCGCGCCGCACTGCACTACCAGCTACGCGACTTCGAGGCGGCGCGCCAGGCGGCCGAGCGAGCGCGAACGCTGGCGCCGGACGACCTCGGTCCGCTTCAGCTGCTCGCCAATCTGGACTGGACCGAGGGTGCCTATGCACAGGGCCTCGACCGGATCGCCGAGGGCTTCCGGATCGATGCCAGGGACGTACCCCTCCATCTGCTCAAGATGCGCATCCACCTTTCCCTGGGTGAACCCGATCTCGCCATCGCGGCCAACGAGGCGTTGATCGACCTTTACCCGGAGGTGCTCGCCTTCCGCAGGAGCCTCGCCCTGCTGCACATCGAAGGGGACGACGCCGAGGCGGCCGAGGCCGTGCTCCGCGCGGCCGTGGAGGAGCTGCCCGGCAGCAGGGAAGCGAAACTGCTGCTGGCCCAGTACCTGGCCAGCAACGATCCGGAGGCAGCGATCCGCGAGTTGAGTCGCTTCGTCGCCACGGAGCAGGACTTCGACCCCACGCTCGCCTTCCGTCTCGCGGAGCTGCACGAGCTGCAGGGCGACCTCGAGGGCGCCGAGGCGGTGTACCGCGACATCACTGCGAGCGGCGTGGCCTCCGACGACGGCGTACGCGCACGCAACGAGCTCGCACGTATCGCCATCACGCAGGAAGACCGGTCCGAGGCGGGAGAGATCGTCGCGGAGATCCTCGCCATCGACCCGGATAATCCCGACGCGCTCGTCGTCAGCGCCTATCTGCAGTTGCAGCAGGCCGACGTCGAGGAAGCGATCGTGAATCTCCGCCGGGCAGTGCGCGCGGATCCCGAATCGGTCCGTGCGGTCTATCTGCTCGGGCGCGCCTATCAGGTCCAGGGAGCGCGTGGCCTCGCCCGCGACACCTTCGCGCGGGCCGTCGAGATCGATCCGCTGCAGGCCGACAGCGTTCGCGAGCTGGTGCCCTACTACCTCGCGGATGCGCGCTACGCGCAGGCCGACGCCCTGCTGACGCGGATCATCGACGCGGATCGCGCCGACGCCGGGCTGCTCGTCGCTGCGATACGCGTGAAGCTGCTCCTCGAGGAGTACGACGCTGCCGAGCGCCTCGCCCTGCGGGCCGCGGCCGAGCTCGGGAACCCGGATATCGCGACCTTCGTGCGCGGCGTGAGCCTCCGGGGGCAGGGCCAGGATCGCTCGGCCCTCGAGGTGTTCGAGTCACTGCTCCAGCGCGACCCGCTCTCCGGCAATGCGCTCACGGCGCTCGTCGATGCGCACGTCGCCCTCGATCAGCGCGAGCAGGCGCTGGCGCTGCTGCGACGACACATCGACACCCATCCCGATTTCATGGCGGCGCGCAATCTGCTGGCGCGGGAACTCGCACGGGCGGAGGAGTGGCCGAAGGCCGTCGAGGTGCTGGAAGCGGCGATCTCGCGAGCCCCGACCTCCCTCGATGCCTACGTCAATCTGGCACAGGGATACGCGCTCCGGGGCGACGCCTCCGCGGCGGCCGAGACCTATCTGCGCGCGCTGGACGAAGAGCCGCGTGCGGTGCGGATCCGGCTCGCCCTCGCTTCGCTGTACGAAGCTTCGGGCGAGATCCCGGCGGCGGCGGAGCAGTACGAGTCCGTCCTCGCACAGCAGCCCGGTCTCGACGTCGCGGCGAACAATCTCGCAGTGATCCTGAGTGGCGATCCGGCGCGCCTCGACGAGGCCTACGAACTCGTGCGGAGCTTCGAGCAGTCGCGTCGGCCGGCCCTGCTCGACACGGTGGGCTGGATCCAGGTGCGCCGGGGCGAACACCTGCGCGGGGCCGAACTCCTTCAGCGGGCCTATGAAGAGAGCGGCGGGG
>JAZBPO010000252.1:0-12135 GCA_036351675.1 Pseudomonadales bacterium | reverse complement strand
CCCGCCTCGACCGCCGCAGCGTCGAGCGCCTCGCGCCCGGCGCCCGCGACGATCAGCGCCGCATCGAGCAGCGAAGCATCCTCGATCCCTGCGCGGAAGGCCTCCAGACGCGCCCGGGTGTCCGCCTCGCCCACCTCAGTGCTCCCGCGTGGAACGGAAGCGGATCTCCGGATAGCGCTCCTGAACGAGCTGCAGGTTCGCGCGGCTGCGAGCGAGGTAGGTGAGCGCCTCACCGCCGTCGAGGGCGAGATGCTCACTCGCCTTCCTGCGGAACTTCTCGAGTTCGCGTGGATCGTCCGCGTCGACCCAGCGGGCCGTGAACACGTCCGTCGGCTCGTAGACGCAGTCGGCCTTGTATTCGTCCTTGAGGCGGAAGGCGACGACGTCGAACTGCAGCGTGCCCACGGCACCGACGATGAGTTCGTTGCGATCCAGGGGCCGGAAGACCTGCATGGCGCCCTCCTCCGCGAGCTGCGTGAGGCCCTTCTCGAGCTGCTTCGAGCGCAGCGGATCGCGCGGACGCACCCGCCGGAACAGCTCCGGCGCGAAGTTCGGGATGCCGCGGAACTTGAGCGCGTCGCCGGCGCTGAAGGTGTCACCGATCTGGATCGTGCCGTGGTTGTGCAGGCCGATGATGTCACCGGGCCAGGCGTCCTCGGCCTGGACACGGTCGCCGGCCATGAAGGTGACGGCGTCGGCGATCCTGACGTCCTTGCCGAGGCGGACGTGGCGCATGCGCATGTTGTGCGAGTAGTGACCGGAGCACACCCGCATGAAGGCGATGCGGTCCCGGTGCTTCGGATCCATGTTCGCCTGGATCTTGAAGACGAAGCCGGAGAAGTCCTCGTTCGTGGGGGCGATCTCGCCCTCCTCGACCTCCCGAGCACCGGGCGAAGGCGCCCACTCGACGAGCCCCGTGAGCATCTCGCGGACGCCGAAGTTCCCCATGGCCGTCCCGAAGAAGACCGGTGTTTGGTTCCCCGCGCGGAACGCCTCGAGATCGAACTCGTGAGAGGCGCCACGCACCAGTTCGATCTCCTCGCGCAGCTCCTCCGCCTGCGCGCCGAGCGCCTCGTCCGCTTCGGCACCGTGCAGCCCCTCGATACGCCGATCGTCCGGGATACGATCGCCCTGCCCCTGGGTGTAGAGGTGGATCGTGTCCGTGAGCAGGTGATAGACGCCTCTGAAGTGCCGCCCCATGCCGATGGGCCAGGTCACCGGCGCGCACTCGATGGTGAGCACGTCCTCGATCTCGTCGAGGACCTCGATCGGATCGCGGATCTCCCGGTCGAGCTTGTTGATGAAGGTGATGATCGGCGTGTCCCGCAGGCGACACACCTCCATGAGCTTGATGGTCCGCGGCTCCACACCCTTGGCGCCGTCGATGACCATGAGCGCCGAGTCCACGGCCGTGAGCGTGCGATAGGTGTCCTCGGAGAAGTCCTCGTGGCCGGGCGTGTCGAGGAGATTCACGATGCGCTCGGCGAAGGGGAACTGCATGACCGAGGTGGTCACGGAGATGCCCCGTTCCTTCTCCATGGCCATCCAGTCCGAGGTCGCATGGCGATCCGACTTGCGCGACTTCACGGTGCCGGCGAGCTGGATGGCACCTCCGAACAGCAGCAGCTTCTCGGTGATCGTCGTCTTGCCGGCGTCCGGATGCGAGATGATCGCGAAGGTCCGGCGCCGGGCGACCTCGGAGGCGAGTCGGGACATGCGGTGCGGTTCCGTGCTGACGGGTTCGGCGGGCGCGCGATGATACGCCCTCGAACCTACTCCAGCAGCTCCGTGTCGGCGTCGTCGTAGGCGGGCGCGCAGCAGCACAGGAAGACGAGCATCTCGGCGCCGCCGTTCTCGATGCAGTGGGCCGTCCCGGGCGGGATGGCCACGGTGTCCCCGGGACCGACGTCGAAGTGTTCGTCGCCGAGTGTCATGCGGCCCTGGCCGGAGAGGACGTGATAGAGCTCCTCGGTGCGATGGTGGCGATGCAGGGTCGTGCGCCCCCCCACCTCGACGCGCGCCTCGGCGAGACTCTGCTGCGCGCAGAGACCGTCGTTCGGATGCATGAACTCGCGGATCGTCGAGCCGTCGAGCGTCGTGAAGGGCTCGGCGTCGCGCGCCGTGCGCAGTGTCGTCATGGGTCGAGCAGCTCCATGGCCATGACGCGGGCATCCTCGTGGCCCGTCGCCGCCGGATAGTAGTTCGGCCGCAGGCCGATCTCGACGAAGCCCGCGGTCTCGTAGAGCCGGATGGCCGCATGGTTCGAGGGCCGCACCTCGAGGAAGATCGTGCGCACCTCGCGCGCCCGGAGGTCCTCGACGAGGAAATCCAGCAGCACGCGCCCATAGCCGCGGCCCTGGCGATCCCGGGTGATGCACACGTTCAGCAGATGCGCCTCGCCGGCGCCGTGGGAGACGATACCGTGGCCGACGATCGCCCCGGCCTCCTGCACGACGCAGCACAGGTCCCGCCCGGCGATGGAATCGGCGAGCTGACCGGGCGTCCAGGGAAAGGCGTAGGAGCGCGTCTCGTTGCGCACGACGGCGGCGAGATCCTCCATCTCCATGGGCCGGATCAGGAGTTCGGGCCCCGCACCGACGGCCTGCGCGCTCACGAGGCCGCGGGGTCCGGTGCGAGCGCCGCAAGGGCTCGCCAGGCGGCACGGTGGGCCTCGGCGTCGGGCGCCGTGACGAAGGCGGCATCGATGCGGGCGCGACGCAGGGGCAGCGTCTCGAGCGCAGCGAGCGGCGTCGCCGCCGGCGAATCGGGCGCCGGCGTGATCACGACGAGACAGCCCTCGCCGTCCTCCGTGCAGCGCCGCACCCAGCCACCGAGCGCTGCCACGGCCTGCGGCATGGACTGGTCGATGTGCTCGGCCTCGACCTGTGGCCAGAAGAAGGCCTGGGTCTCCATGTCTCGCGCGGGCGCGCCCTGCGCGTCACGCAGGAGCAGACCGGCACGGAGCAGATCACCGAGCCTCAGCAACACGTCGCGGCGTTCGTGAGGCAGCAGGGCCTCGTCCACGAGCAGCAGGCCGGCACCGGCGCGCAGCGCCGTGAGCCGGAAACGGGGCGCCTCGCCCGCAGCACTGGCCTCCCTCGCGGGCATCCCGGGCTCCGCGGTCGGCCCTTCCGGCACGCCCCGCGCGGACGGCGCCGCAGCCGACGACGTGGGCTCCTCGAGCAGCGCCCGCGCGTCGGCCACCCCCGCCTCGGGGGCCGGAGCCCGGAGGCCGGGTGCGATCGGGGATCCGCCAGGAGCGTCGCCCGAAGGCGCCGCTTCGCGCGCCGCCCCGGCCACGGGCTCCTCGATCGACGCGGCCGCGCGCGGCAGATCGCGGCGCACGTAGACGTCGATGCCCATGGCTGCGAGGCGGCGCAGGCGCTGCGAGGAATGGGGTGAAGCACGCATGCGCGAAGGATAGCAGCGCCGCCGCCGCTCGCGACGCCCCGCGGGCGGGCGTACCCTTGCGGGCCGCGACCCGCGCTGCCAGGACCGAGACCGTGAAGTACGTGACCGACGATCTCCGCATCACGGGCCAGGAGGAGGTCATCGCACCGGACCGTCTCCTAGCCGACCTGCCGATTCCGGACGACGCCACCGCGCTCATCTTCGCCACTCGCCAGGCGATCTCGGAGATCCTGCACGGCCGCGACGACCGCCTCCTGGTCGTGATCGGCCCTTGCTCGATCCATGATCCGCGCGCCGCCGCGGACTACGCGGACCGCCTCGCGCTGGAGGCGGCCCGGCACGCGGAGGACCTGCTCGTGGTCATGCGCGTCTACTTCGAGAAGCCCCGCACCACCGTCGGCTGGAAGGGCCTGATCAACGATCCTCACCTGAACAGCAGCTACGACATCAACGAGGGCCTGCACGTCGCCCGCCGCGTGCTCCTCGACGTCACCTCGCGCGGCCTGCCCGCCGGGACCGAGTACCTCGATCCGATCTCGCCGCAGTACATCGGCGACCTCATCGCCTGGGGCGCGATCGGCGCCCGGACCACCGAGAGCCAGGTCCATCGGCAGCTCGCCTCGGGCCTCTCCTGCCCCATCGGCTTCAAGAACTCGACCAACGGCGACGTGCAGGTCGCCGTGGACGCCGTGAAGTCGGCGCATCACCCGCACATCTTCCTGTCCGTGACCAAGGCCGGTCACTCGGCCATCTTCTCGACCTCCGGCAACGACGACTGTCACGTGATCCTGCGCGGTGGCGGGGGGCGGACGAACTTCGACGCCGGCAGCGTCGCCGACTGCCGGGCTCGTCTCGCGAAGGCGGGCTACGAACGCGGCCTGATGATCGACTTCTCGCATGCGAACAGTCAGAAGGACCACGAACGCCAGCTCGAGGTGTGCGCCGACGTGGCCGGACAGATCGCGGCCGGCGACCGCGGCATCGCAGGCGTCATGGTGGAGTCGAACCTGATCGCCGGTCGCCAGGACGTGGAGCCGGAGGGGGAGCTGCTCTACGGCCAGTCGATCACGGACGCCTGCCTCGGCTGGGACGAGTCGGTCACCGTGCTCGAGCGACTCGCGGCGGCAGTGCGCGCACGCCGCGGCTGAGCCGTTCCGATCCGCACGGGTAGCCCGGTCTCAGGCGAGCCCGTAGACCGGGACCAGGGCGCCGCTGACGACACGGTTGCGCGGCGACGCCAGGAAGGCCACGACCTCCGCCGCGTCCTCCGGCGCGACCCAGCGCTCGAAGTCCGCATCGGGCATGGAGTCGCGATTCGTGGGCGTATCGATGACGCTGGGCGCGATGGCGTTGACGAGCACACCGGCCTCGAGCAGCTCGGAGGAAAGTGCCTGGGTGACGTTGGCCACGGCCGCCTTGGAGGCGGCGTAGGCGCTCAGCATGGCACCCTGGCGACCATCGAGGGCCGGGCGTGCGGTGACGTTGACGATGCGGCCGCCGCCGACCATGCGCGTAGACGCCTCGCGACAGCAGAGCAGGCAGGTCGCGACGTTCATGCGCATCTGCGCGTCGATGTCCGCGAGGCGCAGCTCCGCCAGGGGCGTGAAGGCGAAACCGCCGGCGATGTGGATCGACGCCCAGAGCCCTTCCAGGGAGGCGTAGAAGTCCCGCATCGCGTCCTCGTCCGCGAGCTCGAGGGGATGGCTGACATGGACGCGGTCGTGCCCGGTCCAGGGGAATCGCTCGAGTTCCTCGGCGAGGAGGCAGGGCACGTGGACGACGGCCCCGGCATCCAGCAGGCGCGCGACCACGGCGGTTCCGAGCACGCCCGTTCCACCGGTGACCACGCAGGTCCGCCCCTCGAATTCAGCCGTCATCGCGCTCCTCCTCCTGCTCGTCTCCTGGGCCGGACGCCCCCGCGCATCGCTGCAGACCACGGACGCCCATCTCGTAACCGAAGCCTGCCAGCAGCGTGCGCAGGGACGCGACCCCCGTGACCGCCGCACGCTCGCTCGCCGTCGTCTCCTGCAGCCAGCGCTCGTCGGCCTGCCAGGCCGAGTCGACGCGCGCCGACTCCCAGGCGCCCTTGCGGGTTCCGAACTGCATCGCCCGGCCGTAGTCGAGCTGTCCGCGCTCGAACTCGAGACCGAGGCGCGGCATGAGGCCCTCGAGCGTCCGCTCCGGGAACGCCAGCAGTTCCTCGTAGCTGACGCGCGGCGCCGCGGGAAAGTGGCGCGCCAGGAAGTCCGCGATCGCGGCGTTCTCGCGCAGCCAACGCCAGGCGTAGACGCCCATTTCCGGCCCGGCGAGGATCGCGGGTGCTGCGCGCCAGCTCCGTTTCGCTTCCCGCCAGCGGTTGCGCCGGCTCACGCCCTGCGCGGCGAAGGTGTCGCGCCAGCGCCGCGCGATGGCGCGCGGATCCCGGAGCAGATGCACGCAGCGCGCGTCGACCGCGCCGCTCGCGACGAGGCGCTCGATCCAGTCCGTGCGCTTGCTGTTGTCCACCAGTACCGAGAGATCCGGATCGTCGCCACGCAGGCGCTCGAGCAGGTGCGCATGCCAGTGCGTTTCCGGCTGCGTCATGAGGCCCGAGAACAGTTCCGAGGAGGCGTAGGTCGACTCGGTGCCGGAGCGGTTGCGCCCGGGGCGCGCGAGAAACTTGCGCAGGTTCCGGAGTTCACCGACATCGGCACAGCGCGTATGAGCGCCGAGCACGTTCGCGAGCAGATGCGAGCCCGAGTAGTTGCTCGCCAGCACGAACAGGACCGGAACGGCGCTCACGACGGCCGGGTGTTCATGCGACGCCGAGAAGACCGGTGATCCGATCCGTGGACCAGTACACGGAAGGCACACCGATGAGGTACGCCGTCGCGAGCGGCGCATGCGCCAGCGCCGGAATGCGCGGCGCGAGCGCCCGCATCACCCCGAGGACCGCCACCACGAACAGCAGCTGCCCTGCCTCCACACCGAGGTTGAAGAGCAACAGCGTGAGCGGGATCGCGTCGGCCGGCAGGCCGAGCCGCGTGAGCGCACCAGCGAAGCCGAAGCCGTGCAGCAGCCCGAAGGCGAAGGCGACGAGCCAGGGCGCCCGGACGAGCAGCGTCGGTGCATCGGGCGCGCGTTCACGCTGCACGATCTCGACGGCGAGCATGAGGATGCTGAGCGCGATGAGCGCCTCGATGGTCGTGGGCGGCGCCGCGACGGTCCCGAAGGTCGCCAGCGCCAGCGTGAGGCTGTGCGCGATGGTGAAGGCCGTGATCGTGCGCACCAGCATCCAGCCGCTGCGCACGAGGACCATGAGCCCGAGCACGAAGGCGAGATGGTCGAAGCCGAGCAGGATGTGCTCGATGCCGAGCGAGAAATAGGCACCGAGAGGCGCACCCTGCTCGGCGCTGGCGAGATCGAACTCTGGCTCGTCCGCCTTCAGCAGCTGCGAGATCGTGCCCGAGGGGCGCTCGATGCGCACGAGCACGTCGACGAGCGTCAGCGGCAGACCGTCGATGACGATGCGCCCGGAGTCGAGGCCTGCCGCACCGCACGCCCGGACGCTCTGCTCCATGCGCGCATCGCGCGTGAAGCGGACGCTCGGCTCTCCGTCGAGCGTGCAGTGCTCCGGGAGAAGAGGCGTGAGCGGCAGCATGCGCCCGTCGAGGACCGGCAGCTTCCAGAGCACGCTGACGCGGCCGGCCTCGTCGGCGCGCAGCTCGAGATAGCCCGGCCGCACCTCGTGCGCACCGGCCACGAGAGGCACGAGCAGCATCAACAGTGTGCCGATGCGAGGGCGGAGACCCCGCCGCCGGGCTGTCGTGGATCGGGTCAAGGCAGCCTCCCCCACCGCCGGCGCATCGTGCCGCCGCGCCCGGGCAGGGGCAAGGGCCAAGCGGGCGCGGGCGCAGCTATACTCGCGCCCTCGCTGGCTGCTCGCACCGAAGCCCATGGCATTCTCGTTGAAGAACTTCCTGAAGCGTCACTCCTCGAATCCGGTGACGCGCCGCAAGGCGTGGAACAAGTACTTCGAGCGCCGACTCGAGCGCCACGGCCTGCACATCTACAAGGGCCACCTGAACTGGGCCCTGTCCCCGGAGCTGGCCGCCCTGCACGAAGGCTGGGGCGACACGCCCGGCATCCCGGCAGACCGCTGCTGCTTCCTTCACGATCTCGCGCGCCAGGTGGCCGCGCGCGGCATCCCGGGCGACACGGCGGAGTGCGGCGTGCGCTTCGGCAAGAGTTCCTTCTTCATCCTGAAGGGCCTCGACGACCCCGAACGTCCGCACCACGTCTTCGACTCCTTCTCCGGCCTGTCCGAGGCCGGGGAGGACGACCTGGCCATGGAGGGCGTCAAGTCCTGGGCCGCCGGCGACATCGCCGCGGACGAGCGCGTGTGCCGCGAGAAGCTCGCAGCCTTCACGCAGTGCCGCTTCTACCGCGGCTGGATTCCGGAGCGCTTTCCCGAGATCGAGGATCGGCGCTTCGCCCTCGTCCACATCGACGTAGATCTGCTGGAGCCGACCCGCGATGCGCTCGAGTTCTTCTGGCCGCGCCTCGAACCGGGCGGTGTGATCGTGAGCGACGACTACGGCTTCGCCACCTGCCCCGGCGTCACGAAGGCCTTCGACGAGTTCTTCGCGGAGCGTCCGGAACAGCCCCTGCCGATCCCGACGGGGCAGGTCCTCGTCTGGAAGGACCGCTCCTGGGTCTGACCCCTCGCCTCAGCCGCGCCCTTCGAAGAAGCGGCTGCGCACACCCTTCTTCGTGAGCCGCTTGCGCTGCTCGAAGGCGAGGATGCTCTTCTCCTGCGTGCACAGCACCCAACGGATGCCCGGATGGCGGCGCGCGGCGAGTTCCATCTGACCGGCCCACCACGCCGGCGGCTGCTGCGTGCAGTGCGCGTTGGTGCCGTCCGGCATGAGCTTCTTCGCGGGATAGCAGGCGGCCACGGCGTAGACGACCTTGTCGGCCTGGTCGAAGAGGTCGTCAAGCACCCAGGCGATGTCCTCCTCCGGAATGTGCTCGAGCACGTCCGTGGTGATCACCGCGTCATAGGCGCCCTCGTAGGGCTCACGGAAGGGCTCGTAGCCCGGGTCGTAGCAGGTCACGGCGACGCCGGGCCACTGCGGCAGGCGCTTGTGGCGACCGCCCGCCTCGAAAGCCGGGTCGTCCTCGTACATGCGGCCCTTGCCGGCGCCGAAGTCGAGCAGCGTCTCGACGCCCTCCTCGCGGCACAGACGGGCCACCGGCTCGACGTGTTCGTGCAGGGAGATGCCGGAGAAGGTCTCACCAGCGGAATGGCCGGTCTCCGGTCGCCCCTCCTCGTGCATGGTGGCGTACATCTCGAGCAGCTCGCCGTAGCGCGCGCTCGGCGCGTCCTTGGTGAACAGCGTGAAACGGGCCGCGTCCGCGCTGCGCTCGAGCGCATGCCACACCTCGGCGTTGGCGTTGGGGGCGTAGCGCAACAGTTCCGGAAAGGGCTCCCAGGGCTGCGTGTGCAGGATCGTGTAGTGAAGCAGCCTGCTCTCGCCCGCGACGTACTCGTGATCGCGCGCGTTCCAGACGGCGGGCATGTGCCCCCAGAGACCCGCGTCGTGGGCGATGCCGCGATAGTGCTTGTGGCTCTGCAGGCGCCGGACCTCCTCGAGCTTCCAGAGCGGCGCCATCTTCTCGCAGTCGATGAGCATGACCGACGTCTCGCGGTCGTCGATGGAGAGCACGCCCTTGTCGCCCATGTCGGCGTCGAAGAGCTCCGCCGGATCGGACAGGTAGATCTGATCGACGTCGTTGTAGATCGCCCGCCCGCTGCCGCCCGCGAGCGCGGGGATGGCGTAGCGATAGTTGGTGAAACCGGTCTTCCAGCCGGCGCGGTCGAAGCCCTCGAGATCCTTCATGAGGTGGATCTCGTAGCATCGCGCGGGGTCGCGCACCTGCATGATCGACCAGACGAGGACGCGCTCGGCGCGATACTGGGCCGGTTCCGTGCCCACGAAGATCCGCACCGGCGGTGCCGTCGACGGCGTCACGCCCGCCTCCGGCTCGAGACGCACGAGCACCGGCGCAGGTCGATCGCCGGGCGCTCGCTGCCCGGTGCCGCCGATCATGCCGCGCAGCGTCTTGTGCACGGCGCGGGTCTTGAACTGCCCCTTCGTTGCTGCGTTCACGTTCTTCCCTCTGAGACTCGGATCGCCGCGCTGTCCGCTGCCGGTCGCGCGGCGCCGTACAGACCGCGATGCACTGCCCATGCGTCGCGCAGGACCTCGTTCAGGATCACGAGTTCACCTCCGTAGCGATCGAGCGCCGAGAACATGAAGGCGAGTTCATCGTCCCGGTCGTGCGCGATCGTGTAGGCGTTCGGCGTCGAAACGTCGCCGGGATAGGTGCCCGCAGGATGGCTGAAGAGGTCGATCCCGCTGATGACGAGGCGCGCGGGCTGCAGGGCAGCCGCCACCGCCACCATGATCGCACCATTGGTCGGCCGGAACACGTCCCCTTCGCCGGTCGCGTGGGGTCCGTAGACGCCCAGGTCCTCCGCCGTGGTGTAGCGGACCGGGCCGGGCAGCGTGGCGCAGCGATAGCGCAGGTCCTCGGCGTCTGCGCGCGTCTGGAACACGAACGGCGTGCCCGGCGGCAGCGCCCCGACGGAAGCGCGCAGGCCCGTGAACACGCAGTCGGCGTCGGTGAGGACGCCGCGATGCCGCCAGGCGTGGTTGACCCGGAACAGCGCGTCGAAGGCGACCTCGTGGACCGCGTCGTCCTCGCTCGAGGGGCCGTTGCCCAGGCACAGCACCGTCTGCGGCGATCCGAGCGCGTGCCTCAGCGCCTCGAGATCGCCGAGCGGCTCGAAGCGCCGCTGGAACCAGACGCCCAGGGGGCCGTCCTGCAGCAACCAGCGACCGAGGCGTTCGGGCAGGCGGCGCTGCTTGCCCTGACGCTGGGCCCTGCGCAGGGCGGGCTCCAGCAGGTCGAGCAGCACGGGCAGGGCGTCGTCGCGCCTGCGGTCGACGTGGCCTTCGGCGATCGCTTCGCCGTCGGTCTGCGGGTAGAGCGCGAGATCGAAGCCGCGCGCATCGACGTCGCCCGTCGCCGCGACGAGCACCGTCGGAACCCCGGCGCGGCGGGCCGCGGCGAGCAGCGGCCGCGCCTCCCGCACGCCGGCGTCGACGATCAGAGCGTGCGCCCGCGTGCGCACGAGCAGACGACGGCAGGCGGGCTCGGAGCGCGGCAGCGCACGAAGAGGCAGCGTGCCCGGCTGTTCGCTCGTGGCATAGAGGTTGAGACGGGGGGAACGTTCGCGGAGGGCCGCGCGGAGGAAGGAGAGTTCGTCACCGCGCCCCGACAGCAGCACCACGCCGCGTCCCTTGCGGGTGCCGACGTATCCCAGGCGATGAGCGAGGCTGGCGATCATGGTGTGGATGCGGCAGGCGGCGTTCCGGCGCCGCGCCCTGCGCGCACCGGGAAAGAGCGGCATTCTACTGCGCCAGGTGCCAACCCACGAAACGCAGCGCACCCCCCGCTTCAGTCGGGCGGCGCGAGCTCGAAGCCACCGGCGTCGATCCGCACTCGATAGCGCTCGAGGAGTTCCGCGTAGAAGGCCTCGTTCGCTTCCCGGCGTCGCGCGTCCAGCCAGTCTCGTTCGACTTCTCGGCTGGCCGACTCCAGCGTCGCCGCGCGTTCCGGTTCGAACGCGTCGAGCCGCACGGCGTGGAAGCCGAAAGCGGAACGGATCGGGCCCTGCCAGCGCCCGACCGCGGTCGTGTCCAGGCCGTCGAGAAAACCCCGACCGAACTCCGCGGCAACCTCGCGCCGCGTCCAGGAGGCGATGCGCCGCGGCAACATGCTCGCGTCCCCGATCGCAGCCAGCTCGGCCTCGTCGAGCTCGGGGAGACGGTCGAGCGCCGCGATCGCCGAAGCCTCCGCGTCGGGGGGCGTGAAGGGCACCTGACGCAGGGAGATGCGCGCCGGCCGCCGGTAGCGTTCGGCATGCGCTGCGAAGAAGTCCTCGAGCTCTGCCCGTGGCGCCTGCGCGGGCACGGCACGATCCTCGGACACGAAGGCGACCTTCTGTGCGAGCCGGCGGCGGATCACCGTGTCGTCCTCGTCGAGACCGAGGCGAAGGGCTTCGCGGTAGAAGAGTTCCTCGCGTACGTGATCGTCCACGAGGCTGCGCAGCTCCTCCGGGGTCGGAGCCCGACGCCACTGGCGCTGCCACAGCGCATCGATGCGCGCGACGTCGCGCTCGGTGACGACTATCTCCGGATCCACCGCGTTCTCGGTGAACAGATCGAGCGTCCAGACCAGCACGCCCAGCGCCAGGAAGTGCACGACGGGTTCGCGTAGCAGGCGCGGCCAAGCCATGAAGGGAATCCGGAAGACGCGGCACCAAAGCGATCCTGACGCTCGCGCCCGGCCGCGGCAAGCGCCCGAAGCGTGATCACTCCGGGATGACCCGATGCCCTCGCACCTTGCTGGCCATGTTCACCGTTGGAGCCGAAGCAGCGTCACCGGCCGGACGCGGCCGTTGTCCGAGGCCGCGCGGCATCGCAAGCGTCGGGCCGGAGCATCGACCCGCTCGCGCGAAACGCGGCGCGCTGCGGGCGATCGAGGGTCCAGGGTCCTCGAGTGTCGGGGTCGGGCCCCAGAAAGAAGAAAGGGGCCACACCGCAGGGTGTGGCCCCTTTCGGGATAAAGCCTGACGACGACCTACTCTCACACGGGGAGACCCCGCACTACCAT
>JAZBPO010000251.1:0-7446 GCA_036351675.1 Pseudomonadales bacterium | reverse complement strand
TTCGGGGGGCTCGCAGGCGGGTCGGAGCCGGGATCTTCGGCGCGTGTGTCGTCGAGGGGCGTCTGGCCCTACGGCTGGGCGACTCCGATCCCTTTCGAGGCGCAACCTGAACAGCTGACCCTGGGTCAGCTGTTCAGGTTCGGGTGACGGGAGGGGGCGGTGTCGCTAGGCTCCGCGCCGGATCCCCCGGACGCGTCCTGTCGCCATGCTGACCTTCTCCAACCTGCACTGTCGCCGCGGCGAGAAGGTCATCCTCGACGGGGCCTCCTTCACGGTGCACGCGGGTCAGCACGTGGGTCTGGTGGGCTCGAACGGGGTCGGCAAGTCGACGCTCTTCGAGCTGATCCGCGGCCGCCTCGTGCCCGAGGACGGCGACGTGCTGCTCGCCGATTCCGTGCGCATCGCCCATCTCGCCCAGCACACGCCGGACTCGGAGCGCGAGGCGCTGCAGTTCGTCCTCGACGGCGACGTGGAGCTGCGGCGCGTGCAGCAGGACATCGAACGGGCCGAGGCCGAGGGCGCGCACGAGCGCCTCGGCACCCTTCACGCGCGCCTCGATGCCCTCGACGGCTACACGGCGGAGGCCCGGGCCGGCCAGATCCTCCATGGCCTCGGCTTCCGCGGCGAGGACTTCGCGAAGCCGGTCTCGGCCTTCTCCGGCGGCTGGCGCATGCGCCTCGCGCTCGCGCGCACGCTCATGCAGCCCGCGGATCTGCTGCTCCTGGACGAGCCCACGAACCATCTCGACCTCGACGCCACGCTCTGGCTCGAGCGCTGGCTCGGCCGCCTCGACTGCACGCTGCTGCTGATCTCCCACGACCGGGACTTCCTCGATCGCACCGTGCACTACGTCGCCCATCTCGAGCAGCAGACGGTGACCATCTGGCGCGGCAACTACTCGCACTTCGAACGCCAGCGCGCCGAGGCGCTCGCGAACCAGCAGGCGACCTACGAGAAGCACCAGAAGCGCATGGCGGAGATCCAGCGCTTCGTGGACCGCTTTCGCGCCAAGGCGACGAAGGCGCGGCAGGTGCAGAGCCGGCTGAAGACACTCGAGGAACTCTCGCGAACGGCGGCGGTGCACGCGCGCTCGCCCTTCCGCTTCACCTTCCGCGACCCGGTGAAGATGTCTGCGCCGCTGGCCGAGGCGGAGGACGTCGCCCTCGGCTATCGCGACGACGCGGGCGAGGTGCTCGCCCGGGTCCTCGACGGCGTCGAGTTCCGCATCGAGGGCGGCGCCCGCATCGGCCTGCTCGGCCCCAACGGTGCCGGCAAGTCGACGCTGGTGAAGACCCTGGCCCGGTCCCTCGCGCCCCTCGAGGGGGAGATCGTCCGCGGTCACCACGCACCGGTCGCCTGGTTCGCGCAGCACCAGATGGAACTGCTGCGCCCGGAGCGTTCGCCGCTCGATCATCTGCTCGAGGCGGATCCGGAGGCCCGGGAGCAGGACGCCCGCAACCACCTCGGCGGCTTCGGTTTCGGCGCCGAGGCCCTCGATCCCGTTCGCTACTTCTCCGGTGGCGAGCGGGCGCGGGTCGTGCTCGCGCTCCTCGCCTGGCAGCGACCCGCGCTGCTGCTGCTCGACGAGCCCACGAACCATCTCGACATCGAGATGCGCGAGGCGCTGGCGCTCGCCCTCGGCGAGTTCGCCGGCGCCGTGCTCCTCGTCTCCCACGACCGGCATCTGCTGCGCGAGACCTGTGACGAGTTCTGGCTCGTGGCGGAGGGTCGCGTACAGCCCTGGACCGGCGATCTGGAGGACTATGCGCGCTGGCTCCTCGATCGTGACGCGCCGGCGGAAGCGGAGGGTGTGGAGCAGGCCGCCCCCGCCCGCGAAGGGAAGACCCGCGCCGAACGGCAGGCGGAGAAGCGCGCCGAAGCGGAGCGCCGGAAGCAGCTGAAGCCGCTCAGGGACGAGATCGTGCGCCTCGAACGCGCCATGGAGCAGCAGCAGGTGCGGCTCGCGGAGATCGAGGCGGCGCTCGCCGACGAGGGCCTCTACGAGGACGCGCGGCGCGAGGAGATGACGGCGCTGCTGCAGGAGCAGGGCGAGCTGCGTTCGGCCCTGGAGACGGCGGAGGAGGACTGGCTCCATGCCAGCGCCCGCTACGAGGCCCGGGCACAGGGTGACGAGGTGCTCTGACGCATCGGGCGTGCGGCGGCGCACTGCGCGCGGAGCAGGGACGAAGAGGAGGCCTGCCGTGGAGCCGATCCGAGGCGTGCTGCTCGATCTCGACGGCGTGTTCTACGTCGGCGAAGACGCCGTGCCCGGGGCCGCGGACGCGCTCGCCGCGCTCCGCGCCGCGGACCTGCGGACCCTGCTGCTGACCAACACGACTTCGCGACCGCGCACGGCGCTGCTCGAGAAGCTCGATCGGCTCGGTGTCCCCGCGCAGGCGGAGGACCTCCTGACGCCGGCGGTGGCCGCGGGCGACTGGATCCGGGCGCAGGGCGCCGAGCCCGTCGCCACCTTCTTCGCGGAAGCGACGGCGGTCGACCTGGGCGCCGTCGAGCGCCTTCCGGAGGCCGCGGAGTCGGGCGCCGGTGCGGTCGTGCTCGGCGATCTCGGCGACCGCTGGGACTTCGCCACGCTCAATCGAGCCTTCCGTCTGCTCATGACGCCGGAGCGGCCGCCGCTGCTCGCCCTCGGCATGACGCGCTACTGGCGGGCGCCCGATGGTCTGCGCCTCGATGCATCGCCGTTCGTACGGGCCCTCGAACACGCGGCCGACGTGGAGGCGGTGGTGCTCGGGAAGCCTTCGTCCGAGTTCTTCGCGGCGGCGCTGGCGCGCATCGGCTGCAGCGCCGGGGAGACGCTCATGGTCGGTGACGACGTGCGCACCGATGTCGGCGGGGCCCAGGCGGCCGGGCTGCGCGGTGCACTGGTGCGCACGGGCAAGTTCGCGCCGAGCGACCTCGAGGGTGCGGTGACGCCGGACGCGGTCCTCGATTCACTCGCAGACCTTCCGGCCTGGCTCGGACTCTGAGGCCTAGCCCAGATCCACGCGCTCCGCTTCCTCGAGGATGCGCGCGACGAAGGTACGGACCTCCGCGCGCGCCTCGTCGCGCGGCATGAGCTGGTGTCGCTCGAGTTCCCGCGCGACGTCGTCGATGGAGCGGCGACCGTCGAGGAGCTCGAGGATGGCGAGCTGCACACGGCTCGCGAGCGTGCGCAGCTCGAGGGCCGGCAGGCGCGGTACGGGGCGGGACGTGTCGCCGAGCCAGATCGCTTCTTCCGGTGCCGCGACCTCCCGCGCATCCGCGAGACGCTCCGCGCGGAAGGCGACCGTCTCCTCGAAGCGGGCGTGGCGGCTGGCCGGCGAGCAGAGGTAGGGCATGCGCTGGTCGTGCACGCGGGCCTCTCCGAAGCCCGCCGCGCCTGCGATCTCCAGCAGCTCCTCGAGCGCGAGACAGCGCGCCGGGTCCTGGTGCATGAAGTTCACGGAGCCGAAGTAGAGCCAGCTGCCGCCCGGTGCGAGCAGGGCGTTCACCCGGGCGACGAGGGGTTCCGGTGGCGTCGGCAGCACGTCGAGCAGCCAGGGCGTGAGCACGGCGTCGAACCAGCCCTCGCGCAGCGGCGCGCGCAGCGCGTCGCCCAGCACGTAGTGCAGACCGTCGCGCGCCGGTGCCGGTGCGCCGAGGCGCCGCGCCACGGCATGGTCCTCGAGCGTGCGGGGCGCGAGGGGGAATTCGTGCAGTTCGAATGCCTCGCCGCGCGCGGCGCGGGCGGCGATCAGCGTCAGCAGCGGACTGTGATCGAGGGCGACGGTGATCTCGCAGTCCCAGCGGTCGTGGAGATCGTAGGCGAGCCGCCCCGCGCCGGAGCCGAGGACGAGGAGCCGGCGCGGGCGCCGGTCGGGCGTGACGACCGCCTGCAGGGCCGCGACGGACGCCTCGTTCTCGTCCCGTCCCCAGCACCAGTCCCGGTGCGCGTTCGCTTCGTAGCTGGTGATGCCCTGTCGCGGCAGGCGCAGGGTGCCGACCCCGTTGTAGGTCTCCTCGCTTGCCGCCGGGCGTCCGGCGAGGAGCGGGGCGCAGAGCGTGCGCAGTTCGTCGTGATAGGCGCGGCGCGCATCGCGGAGCCTGCGGAGTCGACTGCGCGTCAGCTCCGAGCCTGACCCGGATTCGAGGGTGGCGTCGATGCGCTCCCACTCGCTCTGCAGTGCCCGCAGCTCCGCATGCAGTCGCGCGCGCCAGCCGCCGAGGGCGGCGTCGGGATCCGGATAGAGCGCGGGCACGCCGTCGAGCAGCGGGAACTCGAGCGCACAGCTGTCACAGGTCCAGCCGCGATCGGCCACGCTGAACGCGTGGCCGCCGCAGGCCGGGCAGGCGAAGGGTTCGGCCACCGTATGCTCCGCCGGATCGGAGGGGCGCAGCCTACGATCCGCTTCGGCCGAGGGGAAGCCGACGACCGTTGCCGATCAGACCGTGCCGTCGACGATCGGCTCGAAGGCGGTCAGGCGGTCGCGCAGGGCGACGTTGCCGAGACCATGGTCCGGGAACAGCTCGGCGAAGCGGTTCTGCTCTCCGTGCAGGGCCAGGTAGTTGAGAATGGTCGTCTGCACGAGGAGATTCACGTTCGCCGCCGCCGGCGTCGACGCGCTCTCCACGGAGCCGTCGGGCCGGTAGTGGCCGATCTGCTGGTGCCGTGCCTGCTCCGCCGCGCTGCCGCCGATGAGCTGGGCGCGGCCGTTCGGGTTGTAGACGAGGAAGAAGGAGCCGGCGGTGGCGGACTGGTTGTCACTGGTCCACTCGCCCTTGCCGCGACCGTCTTCCGTGTTGTCGAGGACGCCGTTGCTCGAGACGCTGCCGTCGGAGAAGACGTAGAGCATCAGCGGTACGCCGACGCGATGGGCGTACTCGATGCAGGCCCCCATGCAGCGGCCGGCGCGCAGATCCTTCACCTCGCCTTCGGCGCGGCGGCCACCATGGTAGTCGTAGCCGCCCATGGTGATGCAGCCGGCGCCGGCGAAGCCGTTGATCACGAGCTTCATGACCGCGGCGGTCTTGCGGAACTCGCTGTCTCTCGCGAATTCCTCGGTCGAGAAGATGCCCGCGGCGCCGACGATGTCCGGGTCGAGCTCGGGGTCGAGGGAGGAGGGATCACCGAAGCGATCGGCGATGTCCGCAGCCTCGAGGTAGCCGCAGCGCACGAGGTCCTTGAGGACGTCGTCGCGCGTGATGCCCGTGGCCGGATCGAGGGCGTTCAGGCCGGTGCTGACGCGCCCGAGCTTCTGCGCGGACAGGCGCTGCACCGATTCCATGACGGCCACCGCGTCTTCCGGGCCGAGCAGACCCACGAGCTGGCCCGTGTCGACGAGGCCCGTGACGTCGGAGGGACGGTCGACGCGCGTGGGCCGCACCTCCGGGTCGATGAGGCTCATGGGCGCCACGGAGTTACCCCCGGAGTCGGAGGGCCGGGAGCCGATGAGCGTGAGCAGGGAGCCGTCCGCACCGGCGCGGTGGATGCCGTAGAGCGGATTGTGCGGATTGTTGCCCGTGTCGTTCTCGGAACGTGCGGGGATCAGGGCACCGTTCGTGAGCGCCTGGCTCTCGAGGGAGGTCTTCTCCGTGATCCCGCGCAGGAAGCCGGAGTCGCTGTGGAAGGCGAGGCCGAGGCGCTGGTCCACGAAGTCCGTACCCGTGACGGGGTTCGGCGCAGGCGGAATCATGTCGCCGGGCAGACCCTGGCGGCTGTAGCCCTGCGTCGAGAGGAAGTCGAGCTGACCGCCCGGACCGCCTGCGAGGACGTTGGAGCCGGTCATGGCCGCGCCGCCGGCGAGGTCGAAGCAGATGAAGGGAATGCGCCCGGCGCCCTGCACGGCGACACCGCACTGCGCCTTCAGGGCCTCGAGGTCCGGCGACAGGGCGGCCTGGGCCGCCCGCGGGTTCGAGAAGAGCCCGAGCACGCCGCCGCCGAGCACCGTGGCCGTCCCGGCCATGAAGCCCTGCGAGATGAACTCGCGACGCGTACGGGGCCGCGCGTGGTCCGGGTGACGCTTCGGCGCGAAGTAATCGACGTTCTTACGACGACGGGGCATGGGTTCCTCCGGTGCGCAGGTCGCAGGTTCTCATCAGATCAGCAGGATCGGGGCGCCGGCGAGTACGGCCGAGCAGGCCGCCTTGCCGATGGCGCGGGTCCGTTCGCCGCCGGACCCGGACGCGGTGAGTCGATCCACCAGCGCATCGAGTTCGGCGCGGACGTCAGCCGCTTCCGGCTGCGTGTCGAGACCGCTGCCCAGCATGTTCGTGATGATCGGCCCGAAGAAGGCGTCGCGTCCGGCCGGCGAGAACGCCGTGCCGGGGCCGGCGCCGAAATCGAAGCCCGGGAAGTACTCGGCGCGGCGCGTCGGATCCTCGATCAGCACGTCACAGTAGGCGATGGCGAGCTGCGTGATGCCGATCTGATGCGCCGGGACGAAGGTGTCCAGGCGGGACAGGCCGGGCAGCTGGCCGCGCACGAGCTCGAAGGTCTCGCGCACGCTCGGCGTGGTCGACGGCACGCCGGTCACGCGGCTCATGGTGGCGTCGATGCGGTCGAAGGTACGCAGGCCGAGCTTCGGCTGCGGCTCCAGGTCCGCGGACTCGGGCAGCGGTGCGGCGACGGGCTCGACGCTGATGTTCTCCGCGTCACCGAGCGTTCCGAAGCTCAGGAAGAACTGGTCCAGTTCCGGACCGCGCTCGACCGGCACCACTGCGCCTGCGCCGGAGAGTTCCTGGCCGAGTCCTTCGCTCAGCGCGTCCGGATCGGCGACGACGTCGATGTCGCGGAACACCTGGCCGATGGGCACCTCGACGCCGTTCATGCCGATGCGCATGTCGGCGAGGCGCACGCCGGCGAGGGCCGGATCGCCGTCGAGGTTGATGAGGCGCGGGTTCGCGAACAGATAGGCGTGCGTGTCGAAGCGGCTGACCTCGAAGAGCACGAAGCTGCGCGGCACGCCGACGTGTTCGCTGACGTCGAAGAGCAGGAAGAAACGCTCGCCGACGCCGGCGTCCATGTTCTGCTGGATCTCCTCGTCGGAGAGGACGCGGTCGTGGACCGCGACCATGCGCAGCACACCCTCCCAGGGCATGTCGCCGGAGACCTCGTTGCCGAGCACGAAGGCGAAGGTGTCGTCCCAGTCGCCCAGGAGACCGCCGCCGACCTCGTCCTCGAGCGGAATGCGCTCGCCGTTGACGTGCAGGCTGCGGCCGTTGACCGGGTCGAAGCTCACGACCACGTGCTGCAGGGTCGCCTGCAGGATGCGATCGTCGTCCACGGTCGCGATGGCCGGCATGCCGGCGGCGTCGGTGACGCTGCTGCGGTTCTTGAAGACGTAGCTGTTCAGGTCCTGCTCGAGGGCGAAGTTCCGGACCATGGCGCCGCCTGAGAGGGCGACGATGGGTGCGTCCTCCTGATTGACGTTGCCGGGCACGACCCAGGCCTCGATCGAGTATTCCCCG
>JAZBPO010000250.1:0-19236 GCA_036351675.1 Pseudomonadales bacterium | reverse complement strand
GACGTCAGGATCGGTGGTCGGATGTGAGGCGAAACGGCTCAGCATGACTCGGCCGGTCCAGTGTCCCGTTCAAGTGCACGGCGGTACGCGAGTAGCTGGCTGGCCGGCACGTCGACACGGCCCGGATCCTCTCCCCGAAGTACCTCCCCACCCGGATGCTCCCCCGATGTCCGGGGTTTGTAAACGATCGGATATCGCCCCGGTCGGCATCGAGTCGCTCGCGGCAGGCCGAACTCCCCCGGGGCGGTCCCTCGCCAGGTCCGCGGCAGCGACCCGGTCTTCAGGCCAGGTCGTGCAGTGCCATCCAGCGCACGAGGTCGCCCTGCGAGAGGAAACCGACGACGCGGCCGCGGCGCAGCACGGGCACGGACTCCACGTCGGCGGCACCGATGCCCTCGAGGGCGCTGCGCGCGCCCGCGTCGGCATCGACCGTGGGCATGCGCGCGGCGTCACGCGCCACGTCACCGACGCGCTTGCCGGCCCGGTCGTCCGCGGCGACCGCCACCACGTCCTTCAGGCAGACGAAGCCCGCCAGCGCCTCGTCGCGCAGCACGGGCCAGACGGGTTGGGTGCTGTGCAGCAGGTGGTCGGCGATGAAGGTCTGGAGCGGCATGGACGCCGGCACGGTCTCGAAGCGCGTGTTCATGAGGTCGTCGACGTGAAAGCCCCTGAGCGCGCGGGTGGTGAGCAGCTGCGTGTAGCTGGCCTGGGCGATGAAGGAGATGAACCAGCCGATGAGGATGTACCAGATGCCCCCGAGCGCCTGACCTCGCAGCAGGCTGAGGATGCCGACGCCCATCAGCGTCCAGCCGAAGAGGCGGCCGCCGTTGGCTGCCCAGCGCGTCGCCTTCAGCTGGTCACCGGTCGCCGCCCAGACCGCGGCGCGGAACACGCGGCCGCCGTCCATGGGGAAGCCCGGGATCAGATTGAAGATCGCCAGCACCATGTTCACGGAGCCGAGCCAGAGCAGCGCCGTCGTCGTCGGCGTCAGTGCGGCGAGCGCCGCCGCATCGCCGCTCGTGATGCGCTCCGCGATCGCCTCGTCCCCGGCGAGGACGCGGGCGAGACCGCCGCAGACGACGCCGATCGCGAGGCTCATGAGCGGCCCCGCGATGGCGATCAGGAACTCCTGCCGGGCGTCGCCGGGCTCGCGCGCCGTCTCGGCGACGCCGCCGAAGAGGAACAGGGTGATGCGCGGTACCGGGATGCCGAAGCGGAGGGCGACCACCGAGTGCGCGAGCTCGTGGGCGAGGAGCGAGGCGAAGAACGCGAGGCCCGACAGGAAGGCCGTGCTCCATACGAGCGAGGTCGACCAGTCCGGGTGCCAGCTCGGAAACACGCCGGTGGCGAGGCTGAAGACGATCAGCCAGAAGATGAGCGCGACGCTGAGGTCCAGGCGGACCTCGATGCCCAGGATGCGGAACAGCCTCAGACTGTTGCCGAAGGGGCCCCGGGTCGCCGGCGCCTCGGCGCGATGGTCGGTCATGTGCACTCCTGCGACTGGGTCCTGCACGAGGATGGCAGCGTCCGGTGATCCCGCATTCCAGGCTGGCTGTGTCGCCGGTGCCTGCGAAGACTCCACCCGCTTCCTTTCCCGTCGATCGTCCGGCACCTTCCGAGCCGTGGTCGGTCGCCCGGGCAGTATCCGGGCCCTTCCCCCGTGGTGAGCGGCGGCGCTCGCGGGCCGTGCCGACAGCGTGTCGCGTGGAAGGTCAGGGTGTCCAGCGCCGTGCGTCATCGCCTGGTCCGCGGGGCCCGGCAGAGGAACAGATCGCTCATGAAGGAACTCGCGCGATTCCTGGTGGTGCTCCTCGCGCCCTTCGTCCTGATCTTCGGCGGTGCCGGCGTGATCGCGCTCGGTGTCGAGCGCGAGATCGAGTTCCTCATCTGGACCGGCCTGATCGTGCTGGGGTCCGGCCTGCTGTGGTGCCTGTTTCTCTACCTATGGGCCGACTCGGGATCGTTCCGGGACTGAAACTGCACGGGTCGGGTCGGATCGGATGCATCTGCAGGGGCACGCCCGCGATCCCCGCATGCACTCGTCGGTCAGGCGCTCCAGTCCTCCGACGGTCACGAAGGGGCGCAGGTGCCTCGTGATCGCTTCCACAGCATCTTCAGCTGCGGTTCGGCGCTGCTCGGGCCCGGGCAGCTGGGGATACGGAAGCCGCAGCGCAGGTGAGTGCCGGCGTTCGGCCGGCGGACGATGCGAGGACGTGCGGACCTGACGTAGGCTCCGAGTGGTGGGCGTTGGGGGGAGGCCGTGACCCGCGGCAGCGCTTCGCCCGAAGCGCTGCACGCAGGGACCATGGTGGCCGGGCAAGCGAGCGAAGTACCCGGTCGCCTTTCCCGGCGCCGCGCGCCGTGAGGACGGCACTGGTGATCGTGAGAGGGGGCGAGCAGATGGCCGAAGCAGTTGCAGGTACGGAGGCGGGCGCGGTCGGCGTCGCCCCGGTGTCCGTCGGCTACCGGCGCTACGCGATCGGCCTGCTGTTCTGCGTGTACGTCTTCAACTTCATCGACCGGCAGATCGTCACGATCCTCGCCGAGCCCATCAAGCGCGATCTCGACCTCGCGGACTGGCAGCTCGGCCTGATGACCGGCACGGCCTTCGCGATCTTCTACTGCACGCTCGGCATCCCCATCGCGCGTCTGGCGGAGCGTCGCAACCGGCCCTGGATCATCGGCCTGTCGCTTGCGGCCTGGAGCGGCTTCACGGCGCTCTGTGGCGTCGCCCAGAACTTCGCTCAGCTCGTGCTCGCGCGCATCGGCGTCGGCGTGGGTGAGGCCGGGTGCACGCCGCCGGCCCATTCACTCATCGCCGACTACACGCCGAAGGAGAAGCGCGCGTCGGCCATGGCCTTCTACTCCATGGGCAACCCCGTGGGAGCACTCATCGGCGTCGTCGTCGGGGGCCTCGTGGCCGACGCCTATGGCTGGCGTACGGCCTTCCTCCTCGTCGGTCTGCCCGGTGTCGCCTTCGCCGTACTGGTGATCGCGACGCTGGTGGAACCGCGGGTGAAGCAGGCGGCCGCGGCGACATCGTCGGCCCTGGCGCCGCAGACGAGCTTCCTCGACGTGCTCCGGGTCCTGCGGGGCAAGCGGACCTTCTGGTACATGGCCTTCGCCGTGGCCATCGTCGCCTTCGTCGGCTACGGCCATGCGCCCTTCGGCGCCTCCTTCTTCCTGCGCGTGCACGGGGAAGAGATCGCCGCGCTCGCCGAACCCTTCGGCCTCGGCCCGATCGGCTTCGTCGGCCTTTCGCTGGGCCTCATCCTCGGCCTCGCCGCGGGCCTCGGGGTATTCCTCGGCGGCATCATCGCCGACCGCTACGGCGCCCGTGACCTGCGCGCCTACATGGGCATCCCGGCCGTGGCGCTCCTGATCACGCTGCCCGTCTACTGCACGGCCATGCTCCTGCCGACCTTCCTGCCGATCATTCCCCTGCTCGCCGTGAACTCGATCCTGGCCTCGCTCTGGCAGGGGCCGGTGTACGCGACGGTGCAGAGCGTGGCGCCGGTGCACATGCGCGCCACGGCGGCGTCGATCTTCCTGTTCATCGCGAACCTGGTCGGCCTCGGTCTCGGGCCGCTCGCGGTCGGTGTCGCCAGCGACGTGCTCGCCGGGCCCTTCGGCATGGGCGATGCGGAGGGCGTGCGCTGGGCGCTCATCGGCTCCCAGTTCCTCGTGATCCCGGCCTTCGCGCTGTTCTGGCTCGCGCGGCGGACGATTCGCGAGGAGCAGGAGGACTGAAGCTCGACGGCGGCGCTCGCGCTGCCTTCCCTGCCGCCTCGTCCGTCCGGCCGGGCGCCAGCGCCGCTCTGCGGGGCGCGGCCGTCATCGGGACCGCGCCGACACGCCGATCGTCGTTACCATGGGCCCGGTCTCGTCGCGAAGGGCCCAATCCCATGCAGCTCCGATCCCTGTGCGTGTACTGCGGCTCGAGTCCCGGACGCCTGCCGGCCTACGTCGAGGCCGCCGACGCCTTCGGCCGCCTCCTCGCGACGCGAGGGATCCGACTCGTCTACGGCGGTGGTCGTACGGGGCTCATGGGTGCGGTCGCCGACGGCGCCCTGGCTGCGGGCGGTGAGGTGCTCGGCATCATTCCCCGCGGTCTCGTGGAGAAGGAGGTCGGCCATACGGGGCTCACGGAGCGCCAGGTGGTGGACTCCATGCACGAGCGCAAGCAGCGCATGGCGGATGCGTCGGACGCCTTCGTCGCATTGCCCGGCGGGATCGGAACGCTGGAGGAGCTGATCGAGGTCTACACCTGGTCGCAGCTCGGCTTCCAGGACAAGCCCTGCGGCGTCCTCGACGTGCAGGGCTTCTACGCGCCCCTCGAACATTTCCTCGACCACATGGTCGACCACCGTTTCCTGAAGCAGGCGCACCGCGCCACGCTCTTCGTCGAGGACGACGCCGCGCGCCTGCTCGCGCGACTCGCCGCCTACGAGCCGAGCGCGGGGGGGAAGTGGATGGACGGGGCAGAACGCTAGTCCTGCTGCGCGGCCGCCGCATCCCGGGCCTTGCGGCGCAGGCGCCGCATGCCGCGCAGCCAGCGGTCGACGTCCTCGCCCTTGCGGCGCACGTACTCGCCGACCTCCGGGTGGGGCAGGACGTGGAAGCGTTCCTCGCGCAGCGCCTCGACGACGACTTCCGCGAGCTCGTCCGCCTCGATGATGCCGTCGGTCTGGCCGTCGCCGAGGCTCTGCGGCGCCATGGCCGTGTTCACGCCCTGGGGGCAGAGCACGGAGACGCGGATGCCCTCGTCGCCATGGGTGATGGAGATGAACTCGGCGAGCTTGACGGCCGCGGCCTTGCTCACGGTGTAGGGTCCACTGCCGATCGCCGCGAGCAGCCCCGCGGCCGACGCCGTGTTCAGCAGATAGCCCTCACCCCGCTCCAGCATCGAGGGCAGTACGGCCCGCGCCGCGTAGAGGTGCGCCATGACGTGCAGCTCCCACTGGCGCTGCCAGACGTCGTTGCTGGCTTCGATCAGGGGGCCATCCGCCCGGCCCGTGGCGCCGGCGTTCGAGCAGAAGAGGTCGATGTGCCCGTGTTCGGCGATCACGGCGTCGACCAGCGCGACGACCTGCGCCTCGTCCGTGACGTCGCAGACGCGACCGCCGCAGCCGATCTCGTCGGCCGCCCGCGCGACGGCGTCCGCGTCCAGGTCGGCGATCACGACGGCACGCGCCCCCTCGGCGAGAAAGGCCTTCGCCATGGCCTGGCCGATGCCGCCACTGCCGCCGGTGATGACCGCCACCTTGTCCCGAAGCTCCATGGTGTACTCCCTCCTCGTGTCACGGTTCCTGCGAGCGCCGCAGTCTGATCGCTTCGGTCGCGCTGGGCCATGGTCGGCGCCGGTGAGACAGCCAGCGGAAGGACCGATCGAGGAAGCTTCCGGCATCGTGTTCGACCACCTCGCCATGGGCCATGACGATGCGTTCCGGGCGCCAGGCACGTAGTTGCGCGAGGCAGGCACGCGCTTCGGCGCGTCCGAAGAGGAAGGAAAGGCGCCAGTCGATCGGGGTGCGGCCGTTCGGGGCGAGGATGCCCGCGGCATCGGCGAGGGCACGTTGCCAGCCGTTCAGGCTCTGCGGTGCGAAGTTCTCCACGAGATCGGCGACGATCAGGGTCCGCGAGGCGCGGTGGAAGAACACCGCTTCCTCCATCACCGCCGAGCCGCGGAAGAGCAGGCTGTCGATCTCACCGTCCCAGGGCAGGACGGCGTCGTCCGTCAGCGCGGCGTCGAAGGCGATGTCCGCGCGCTTGTCGAGTAGCGCGCGCGTGCCGTGGCAGGTCGCTTCCGGATAGCGCTCGCGCCACTCTGCGAGGAACAGGTGGTGGATCTGGTTCGGCGCCACCAGATGGCGGACCTCCCCCAGGCCGTCCACTGCGGCGAAGCGCTCGGGCGTGCCGCGCACCGGGCTGTGCACCCAGAGGCCACCGTCGCGGAGCCGTACGACGGTCATGCGTGTCGGGAAGGGCAGACCGAGGAAGGGCACGGTCTCGCCTGCGACGATCCAGAGTTCCGGGGCCAGCTCCTGCAGGTGCATCGCGAGCGCCTCCGGACCTTCGACCTGCCCGGGCACCCCAGGCCTCCGGCCGAGCGCAGGGCGAGCGGGCGCGCTGCGCCCCCGGCCGGGCCGGGGGCGTTCGGGCTCAGACCGTGACCGCGTTGCCCCGGAAGATCCGCGACAGGTAGCGCGACTCGGCCGGGCTCGGCGCCGGGACGGAGCACTGCAGCACGGCGTAGACCATGCGCTCCATCTCCTCGCGCACTTCTTCTTCCGTGCTCGGCTCCTCGGTGCGGGCGCGGCGCGTGAGCTGCACCTGGTTCACGGCCGGTACGGTCGGCAGGCGCTCGCCCTCCACGCCGAGCGTGACCGTGAAGGCATGGAGCGAGTTCTTCACGAACAGCGCCAGCGCGAACTCCTCTCGCGTCGAGGCCCGCGACGTGTCCGGCGTCACGAACACGATCTGGCAACGAGGCACGAGTGCGGCGATGCGGCCGACGCGGAAGTGGTGCGTGAGGTGGTCGCGAACCACGGCCGCGAACTGGTCGCGCGACAGCACGCGGCCCCAGTCCTCGCCACCGTCAGCGGCGAGGGCGTTCAGCGGCAGGCGCGTGAAGGGCGTGTTCACCACGACCTGATAGGCACCGTAGCTGCGCTGTGCGGTGGCGAGGCCGCCCTCCAGATCGTCACCCACGGCGTGCGCCTCGAAGGCGACCGTCGGGGGCAGCTCGATGTCGTGGCGGATCTCCGACGCGGCCTCGTCGGTCTTCGTGAGCAGCGTGATGCGCGCCACGCCGTAGCGCACGAAGCCGTTGGCGATGGCCGCCAGCTCGTCGCGCATGGCGTCGCCGATGAGCACGACGTGCGCACCCGAGAGCTTCTCCAGATCCTCGCGACCCGGGCGCAGCATGAGTTCGCCCTCGGTGACGGAGCGGTCGAACTTGAGGCCGCCCGAGGGGTGGAAGGTCTCGCCGGAGACGATGTCGTCGGCAAGGCTGAAGACGGTCGACAGACCCACCTGCTCGTCCGTGGGCATCTTGTGCAGGTGCAGGCGCGCGAGGATGTCCGCGCCGATCTTCTCCGCCTGGGCGTTCACGTCCTCCGGCGCGAAGAAGGGATACTCCGGCGCCGTGAAGGACTCCAGATAGCGGTCCGCGGCATCCTGCTCGATGGCGCCGCCTGCCACGAGGCGATTCATGAGCTTCGGCGCGAGGCTCGCGGAGAGCAGGTAGTGCGACGCGTTCGCCGACGCCCGGCCGCCGGAGGCCTGCACCAGGAGCTTGCGCATGGCCTTCGGCAGATCGGCCATCTGCGAGAGTTCGTCGATGCGGTTGCGGGCGAGGATCGTCAGCAGTTCGTCCGCGTTCCGGTCGGCGAGCATCTGCAGCACGGCGCCATGCACCTGGGTCAGGCGGATGTTCTCGAGGATGAGACGGCCGCGGCGCTCGAACAGGCCCGGAGCGTTCTCCTGGCCGCGCAGGCGCGCGCCGTCGACGGGACCCGGTGCCATGGCATTGATCTGGATCTCCGGGCCGAGATGGCGCGAGAGGATCTCCGCGAGGGCGCGCTGGCCGGCCTTCGAGACCGAGTAGTCCGCGCGGTTCGGATAGGCGACGGCGAGGTACTTCTCCCCGCCGAAGTAGCTCGAGACGTTCAGCACCACGCCGGTCCCGCGCGCCTTCATGCGCGGCGCGAACTTGTGGATCAGCGAGTAGTTGGAGATCAGGTTCGCCTCCATGGTCCGGTCCCAGTCCTCGAGGGACATGTCCACGACCATTTCCTCGGCGCCCGCGATGCCGGCGTTGTTGATGAGGAAGTCGACGTCGCCGAAGTGCTTCACGGCGTGCTCGAAGAGCTGCTGCATGCAGGTCTCGGAGCCGACGTCGATGTCCGGCAGGATGGACACGCGCTGCTCCGGATCGGGCCAGCCCGCGCCGCGCAGTTCCGCGACGATCTCCGCGCGCGCTTCCTCGAGCTTGGCGCGGCTCCGTGCCGTGAGCAGGACGCGGGCGCCGGCCATGGCGAGATAGCGGCCGAGCTGGAGGCCGATGCCGAGGCTGCCGCCGGTGATGACGGCGGTCTTGCCGTGATGCAGGCCGGGCAGTACCCGCTGGATGTTCGGCGGCATGGCCGTCTTGCCCGTGGCGCGGCGGATGCTCTTCGGGATCCAGAGGTTGATCGGATCCATGCGCCGGACGCCGTTGTCGAGCGTCACCGTCCAGTCCACGGCGAAGGCGAGGTTGTCCGGCTCGCCGTTGTCGTAGCGCACGAGCTGATTCGGCATGAGGGCCCAGGGGCGGATGCCGCGGGCGACTTCCTGCTCGTCCTCGTAGCGCCAGATGCGGATGAGCTCCTCGACCGCGGCGCGCTTGATCTCGTTGAAGCCGTTGCCGTGGCCGTCGTCGGCGTTCGTCACGTAGGTGATCGAGGGCGCCCGATCCATCCCGCCCCAGCCCGAGAGATTGCGCGAGACGCCCGCGGCGATCGCGACGGGCGCGACCACCTCGGTCTCGATGAAGTCCTCCACCTCCTGATCGTCGGCGGTGGAGAGGGAGTAGACCTGCTCCGCGTTCGACAGACCCGGCAGGACGATGATGCCGTCGAGGCGCCGGAAGTGGTCGGAGAGGAACTGGAAGACGCGGTCGATGGAGGCGGCGCGCAGCGGGTCGAGGTGCTGCACGTGGATCGGGCAGGGCTGCATGGCGTCCACGCGCGCCTCGGCGCGGCTGGTGGCCTGCATGGTGCGCATGGCGAGCACGACGCGCGCGCCCTTGCGCACATGGCCCTCGGCGAAGGCGAGGGGCTCGTCGATCTCGTTGCCCGCGATGACGAGGATCACCTTGCCGGAGAGGTCCACGAGGCGCTCGTCGGGCCAGGAGACCATGTTCGCGCGCGACTGCGCCGGCACCTGCATGCCGTTCGTGACCTCGAAGGCATGGCCCGAGAAGGCCGCCGAGTCCTCGGAGGCGAGAAAGGCCACGGTCGACGCGACGTCGTCGGGCTTCGGGTAGCGGAAGTCGAGCGCGCCACCGTCGTCCGCGCGCTTGTTGGTCATGAGGCCGCGGAATTCCGCCGAGGTGTGGCCGGGCTGCTGGTCCTGCAGCGCGTCCATGTTCGCGAACACCGTGTCGATGCGCTCGGACTCGATGGGTCCCGGGAACAGCGTGTTGACGCGCACGCCGGCGTCGCCGCCGATCTCGCGCGCGAGCATGAGCGACAAGGCGTTCAGACCGGACTTCGGCACGGAGTAGGGGATGCGCCCGTAGTAGTGCGTGCGCGAGAAGATGGTCGAGACGTTGATGATCGAGCCACAGGGAGCCATGTGCGGAATCGCCGCGCGGGCCATGTTCCAGGGTCCGCCGAGGAGGTTCCGTGCAGCCTCGAAGAGCGTCTCGTCGTCGCCCTGGGCGCGCTTCTGGGCCTCCGTGAAGGGGATGTCGCGGAGCGTGCGTCGTGGGCCCGGTCCGCCGGCGTTGTTCACCAGCGTGTGGATCTCGCCGAAGGCGGCCACGGCCTTCGCGATGATCGCGCGGCAGGCCTCCGGATCGGCGGCGTCGCCGGCGACCGGAAGCATGGCTTCGCGATCGAAGCCCTCGCCCACGAGCGTCTCGACGAAGGCCTCGAGCTTCGCGGCGTCGCGGCCGGTCATGACCACCCGCGCGCCTTCGCGCAGCAGGCGCCGCGAGATGTAGGAACCGATGTTCCCCGCCGCACCCGTGAGGATCACGGTACGGCCCTGCAGGCGCGTGACCGCGCCGGTGCTCGTCGTATCGGTCATCGGAGGGTCCCTGCTGATCCCGTGTCCACGGAGCTGATGTCCTCGCCGCGCGCCTGCGCGTCACGGATGGCCCAGGCGCGGTAGAGCTCGTCCCGGGTCTTGAGGCCGGCGCGGGGCAGGCCGTGCGTGGCGACGTAGTTGGCGCCCGCGTGACGGTTCTCCCACATGGCCTGATGCGCCTCGGCGATCTCCTCGAGGGGCACCGGCGTGGGCGGCACGATGTCGATCATGCCGGCGGAGATCCGTTCCTGGACCTCCACGAACTCGCGCGCGGTGTTCAGGTGCGTGCCGCGGATCTCCGCCGTCGGCATGAGGATCCGGCGCTGCCGCATCCAGACCTGCGGCGCATAGAAGGACAGACGCCGGCCCGCAAGGTCTTCCGCATAGGCGACCACGCCGAGATTGGGCTTCACGAGCGCCGTGGCGAGGCCGAGGCCATCGCGCTGCGGGCGCTCGAAGATCACGTCGGGCAGGCCGCGGCGATCGAAGGGCGTGCGCAGCAGCGGCGCGATGGCGGAGCCCACGGGCTTGAGCGTGCGGTCCGAGAACCGCCGCACGGCTTCCTTGAACTCCGCCGATTCCGTGAAGGCGTCGGGCAGAGGCATGAAGGGGCCCGGAGGATCGAAGTCGTCGCCGAGGCGGCGGCCGATCTCCTCGAGGCTGACGACGCCGCAGAAGCTCGCGCCGAAGCCGAGGGAGGTGACGAACTCGCGCTGGCTGATCGTGTCCGCGAGGACCGCGACGCGGGCGCCGAGACTGCAGCCCACCTCGACGGCCTCGATGGCTGCGGGATCGACGATTCCGTCCTCGGCGCCGGGGCCGTAGACGACCAGCAGCGCACGGCCGGCACGGAGCCCGGCCTGCGTGAGCACCTCGGCCGCGGGCCGGCTTCCGGCCTTGCCCATGAAGGAGAAGCGATAGCCCGAGGACGCGCCGAAGAAGGTCAGCACGCCGCCCTCGCCGAGCGTCGGGAAGGAGCGGCCGAAGGCGCTCTCGCCGGCATGGCTGACGACGTAGTCGATGGGGCCGCCGCCCTGGGCGTTCACCTCGGCGACGAAGGCTTCGCCCGCCTTTTCCCAGGCGGCCCACCCGGCGGGATCGTCGGGCACGGGGGGGAAGATGTCGGCCCAGCGGTCGTCCTTCCGGCTCACGGCAGCGCCGCCGAACTGACGCACGCGTTCGGCGCGCTCCTCGTTCGAGACCATGCCGACCACGTCGAGGCCGGCGGAACGCGCGCTGCGCAGGCACTCGAGGCCCGTGCCGGTGGCGGCACCCTCCACGAACAGACGCCGGTTCGGCATCACGTCGAGGGTGCGGAAGAGGGCGCGATGGATCGTGCCGAAGGTCAGCGCATAGGAGCCCGCCTCCTCGATGGTCTGGCCGGCGAGCTTCGGATGGCACTGCGGGCCCTGCACCGTCAGGAACTGGGCGTGGCTGCCGTCGTTGATCTCGTAACCCTGGATGTGGAAATCCGCGGCCATGGGATCGAGGCCGGCGTCGGGCGAGAGCAGTTCGCTCTGACCGGAGTAGATGGTGACCATCTGCCCGACGGCGAGGCGCCCCTCGCGCACCAGTTCGCTACCCAGGCGGGCGACGAGGCCGACGCCGCCGGAGCCCGTGACCTGCAGGTCCGCGTCGCGGTTGTCGAAGGGCGAGACCGGAATGCCCGTGAGCGCCCAGATGTCGTTGTAGTTCACTTCCGAGGCGAGCATGTAGACGAGCGCCTCGTTCGGCCCCGGCTCCGGCGTCTCGAACACGAGCAGCTTCTCGGAGTCGACCGGGTCGGCGTGGCGCGGCAGGCCCGTGGCCGGGTCCTTGGTCACCCCCATGCCGTACTGGTACTCGGGGATCGGCGTCACCCCCGGGTAGAAGGCCCCGTCGAGGGGCAGCAGACGCCCCTCGGCCTCGAGGCGTGCGCGCGTCTCGGCATCCGCATCGGCCGGCACCTCGCTGTGGCGCAGGGGCAGCGCCGCGCTGCGCTTCTCGAGGAAGGCGCGGATGCCCGTCGGTCCCGAGGCCGGATCGCAGACGGCCTCGGCGAACAGCCTCGCCTCGTGGGCGAGCCCCGCCTTCTGGCCGTCCGCGGCGCCCTTGCGCAGCGCGTCGAGGATGCGTTCCACGGGCTTCTCGCGGCCGGAGCGACGCAGCTGCGCGAGCGCCGGCGCGATCTTCGGATGGGCCAGCAACTCGTCGCCGAGCTCGAAGGGCTCCTCGCGCGTGGCGAGATAGCGGCTGCGCGCGTCCATGGCGGCGCCGAGGGGGCCGTGCCCCTCGACCCACGCGCGCGCCACGGCCATGGCCGTCTCGACCGGGCCCTGGGCGTCCTCGCCCACGACCTGATCGACGAGGCCGACGGCGCTCGCCTCCTCGGCGTCGATGGCGCGACCCGAGAGGATGATGCGCACCGCATCCACCAGGCCCTCGTCGCCCCGCGCGGCGCGCAGGCGCCGGGGCAGACGCTGGGTGCCACCGTAGCCCGGCAGCAGGTTGAGATTGATCTCCGGCTGGCCGAAACGGGCGCGGCGGTCGGCCACCACGTAGGCGCAGGCGAGCACGAGCTCGCTGCCGCCGCCGAGGGCCGGGCCGTTGACCGCGGCGATCACGGGCTTGCCGAGATCCTCGAGCAGCGAGAAGGCCGTGTGCGCGGCGTTCGGCGGCGTCTGCGCGCTCTCGACGTCGCCGGCCTCGCCGATCTCCATCAGTTCCTTCACGTCGGCGCCCGCGACGAAGGCGTTGCGCGCGCCGGTGATGACCACGGCAGCCGTGTCCTCGCGCGTGGCGAGGTGCTGCAGCACCGTGCCCAGCTCGTCGAGGGAGCGCTCGTTCAGGGAGTTCACGGGCGGCGCGTCGATGGTCAGCAGGGCGATGGTCCTGCCGTTCGCGACGCGATGGTTCTCGACGCGCAGGTAGCGGTGGCTCTGGACGATGTCGCGGGCCGCGGCGAGCGCCCCGTGCGACTTCCAGGACTCGACGGTCTCGACGATCTCGTCCACGACCTCCGGATTGCGCAGCGTCGACAGATCGCCGAGCGGTTCGCCGAGGAGGATCGCGCGCAACGTGCGCCGCATGTACTTGCCGGAGCGCGTCTCCGGGAACGCGGAGACCACCAGATAGTCCGAGGGTACGGCCGTGGCGCCCTTCTCGCTGCGGACGAGCTGCGTGAGGCGAGCGAGATCGTCGTCGGCGAGCTTGCGGCCCGGCGCCGGGATCAGGAAAGCGACGGGCGTTTCGCCCTTCTCGTCGTGGGGCGCGCCGACGACGACGGCGTTGCCGAGCGGCGAGTCCTTGCGCAGCGTCTTGTCGCGGAGGATCGCGCCCTCGATCTCCTCGGTGCCGACGCGGTGGCCCGAGACGTTGATGACGTCGTCGGAGCGACCGTGAAGGGTCACCGCGTCGTCGTCGTGCCGCCGCGCGTAGTCGCCCTGCGTGTAGGCGAGCTCACCGTCCCAGCGATCGAAGTAGACGGCGCGGAAGCGCTCGATGTCGCCGCGCCACTCCGGGGAGCCGAGCTTGTCGGCCTCGCCCCAGATGGTGCGTGCGAGATAGGGCCAGGGGCGCGTGATGACGAGTTCGCCCTTCTCGCCCGTCTCTGCCGGGCGCCAGGCCGTGGCGCGGCCGTCCTCGTCGGTCTCGGTGGCGATGCGCACGTCGGCGTCGATCCACGGCAGGGGCCAGGTCTTCGCGTCCGGCGCGAGCTTCTTGAAGCCGCCCCAGGGACAGGAGAAGACGATGCCGCCGTGCTCCGTCGCCCAGTAGGAGTTCACGTAGTGCGGGCAGACGGATTCCATGGCGAACTGCTGCACGGCCGGCGAGACCGGCTCGGCACAGAAGGTGCCGACCTTCAGGCCGGAGGTGTCGTGGCCGAGCATGTCCTCGAGGGCGGCCGGGTCGGTCATCACCGCCTTCAGGAAGGTCGAGCCTGCCTTGAACAGCGTGACGCCGTGGCGCTCGATGATCGACGTGAAGCGGCCCGCGTGCGGGAACAGCGGCGAACCCTCGGCGACGATCGACGTGATGCCGACGGCGAGGGGCGCCGCGATCTGGTAGGCCTGCCCCGTGATCCAGCCCGGATCGGCGATGACCCACAGGCGGTCGTCCTCGCCGACATCGAAGACCACGCGCATGGAGTGCGCGATGCCCGACAGCCAGCCACCGTGCGTGTGCACCACGCCCTTGGGCTTGCCCGTCGAGCCGGACGTGTAGATGACGAACAGCGGCCAGTCCGCCTCGACCGGGAGCGCCGGCTGCGCCGCATTCAGCGCGCGCCACAGCTCCTCGCCTTCCAGGGCGAGGAGACCGGCCTCGTCCGCGACGTCGAGGCCGGCACCGCGGGCCGCGGCGAGGACGCGCTCCCGGGCTGCGTCGACGAGTTCCGTGGACCAGCGGTCGCGAGCCTGCTCGACGATGTCCTGGCCCGTGTAGCGGACCACCACGACCTGCTCGACGATGTGCTGTACGGCCGCGAGGCGGCGCGCGACGCTCGTGCGGATCTCCGCCTTGCGCTCCGGCGCGAGGTCCGCGCTCTCGAGGGCTCGGCCGAGTTCGCGCATGACGTCGCTGCGCTCGAGGGTGATCTCTCCGGCGAGCGCGTCGGCGACCGACGCCTCGAGCGTCGATCCGGTCGCGCCGAGGGCGAAGGGTTCGAGGGCTTCCGCCAGCGCCGCGAGGGCGGCCGGGCGCGGGACGTAGTTGTCCAGGGCCTGGTCGGTGTAGGCCTCCTTGTAGGGCACGACCTCGGCGTTGCGATAGCCGCCGTCGGCGGTGACCACGACGCGGGCGCCGGCGTCGAAGATCCGGTCCGAGAGGGTCTTGGCCGAGAAGCCGCCGAACACGGGCGTATAGATGATGCCGAGGCGCTTGGCGGCTTCCGTGTAGAAGAGCTGCTCGGGGATGTTCGGCAGGTTGAAGGCGACGCGGTCACCCTTGCCGAGGCCGAGCGAGGCGAGGACCTCGGCCCGGAGTACGGTTTCGTAGAGCAGCCGTGCGTAGCTGATCGACTGCTGCTGCACGGGCCCGCCGCGACCGTCGTTGCGCGACGGGTCCCAGCGGTCGCCTTCGAAGAGGAATGCCGGGTGTTCGCCGCGGCCCGCCAGGACGTGGCGGTCGACTTCATTGAAGCAGGCATTGGTGCGCGCGCCGACGAACCAGCGGTAGAAGGGCGCGTCCGTCTCGTCCAGGGCAATGGACCAGGGGCGCCAGTCGCTGGCGAGGTCTTCGGCGGGGCCTGCTGCGCCGCTCGCCCCGTCGATCGCGGACCAGTTGCCGGTCTCCGGATCGCGCCGCAGCCAGCGCCCCGACGCCTCGTCCTGCCAGTGCAGTTCGGAGGCGGCGATGTCGCCGTGATAGGCGCCCGGATCGGCCTGCGCGCGTTCGCGCGACGTGGCTTCGGCATCCGCGTCGTGCAGACGACCCCAGTGTGTGACTTGCGCTTGCGAGTGCATTCGCCGAAGTAACCCCGCTTCGGTCGAACGGAAGGGACGGCGAGTTGACCAGCGCGCGACGGATGTTTCAAGGGTTGCGTCCAGGCCGTGCCCCGGGCCTCTCCGCTTCGGCCCGGCGCCTCGGCCGTGAGCACGGTCGGGGCCTGTGTCAGAATCCGCGCCGCTCGTCGCGAAGGCATCCGCGTGAGCGCCCCGCAGGAACGACCGCGTCACGCCGCGGCTCACGCAGCACGGGAGAAATGGGAAATGGCCGATCGGCTGCCGATCTTCATCGACGGTGAGTGGGTGGACTCCGCCGCCACTGACACGCTGGAGGTGCGCGACCCGGCGACGCAGGTGGTGCTCGCCGAACTGCCGATGACGACGGAGGCGGAGATGGAACGGGCCGTCGCCAGCGCGCAGGAGGCCTTCTACGCCTGGCGAGAGGTCGCGGTCCCGGAGCGTTCGCGGCTCATGCTCCGCTATCAGCAGCTCCTGAAGGAGCGCCACGACGAGATCGCGAAGGTGCTCGCCCGGGAGACCGGGAAGACCTTCGAAGACGCGAAGGGCGACGTCTGGCGCGGTATCGAGGTCGTCGAACAGGCCGCGAACATCGCGCCGTTGCTCATGGGCGAGACCGTGGAGAACGTCGCCCGGCGCATCGACACCTACTCCGTTCGCCAGCCCATGGGCGTGTTCGGCGGCATCACGCCGTTCAACTTCCCGGCCATGATCCCGCTGTGGATGTTCCCGATGGCCATCGCCTGCGGGAACACCTTCGTCCTGAAGCCCTCCGAGCGGGACCCGATGACGCCGAACCTGCTCGCGGAGCTGTTCGCGGAGGCAGGGGCGCCGAAGGGCGTCCTGCAGGTCATCCACGGCGGCGCCGACGCCGTGAACTTCCTCTGTGACCATCCGGCGATCCGCGGCGTGTCCTTCGTCGGCTCCGCCGGCGTGGGCGCGCACGTCTATCGCCGCGCCGGACACAACCTGAAGCGCGTGCAGTGCATGGTCGGCGCGAAGAATCACATGGTCGTCATGCCGGACGCGCCGAAGGAGCACGTGATCTCCAATCTCGTCGGCGCTTCCTGCGGCGCCGCAGGCCAGCGCTGCATGGGCATTTCCGTCGCCATGTTCGTGGGCGAGGCGAAGGAGTGGATTCCGGAGGTGCGCGAGGCCATGGCGGCGATCCGCCCCGGCGCCTGGGACGATCCGGAGGCCGCCTACGGCCCGGTGATCACGCGGCAGGCGCGAGAGCGCATCGTCGCGCTGATCAAGGGGGGCGAGCAGGAGGGCGCGAAGCTGCTCCTCGACGGTTCCGCCTGCACGGTGGACGGCTATCCGGACGGCAACTGGGTCGGCCCCACGCTGTTCGACGACGTCACCACGGACATGTCGATCTATCGTGAGGAGATCTTCGGGCCCGTGCTCTGCGCCATGAAGCCCGCCGATCTCGACGAGGCGATCCGCACGATCAACGACAACCCCTATGGCAACGGCACGTCGATCTTCACGTCCTCCGGCGGGACTGCGCGCAAGTTCCAGCACGAGGTGGACGTCGGGCAGGTCGGCATCAACGTGCCGATCCCCGTCCCGCTGCCCTTCTTCGCGTTCACGGGCTGGGGCGGCAGCTTCTACGGCGACGTCCACGCCTATGGCAAGGACGCGCCCAGGTTCTACACGGAGATCAAGACCATGACCGCTCGCTGGTTCGATGACACGCCTGTTGCGGCCGGTCCGAACATGTCGATCAACCTCAGGTAGCCGCACGCGGCCGCAACAGGCCTCACCGGCCGGCTGCGCGACGCCCGGGCTCGGTCCGGCGTTGCGCGTCCTCGGCGAGACGGTCACGTAGGCAGTACGCTCCTGTCTCGCCTGCGGCGCGCGCCTTGCCAGGACGCCGCTCGCTGGGCCTGGGATGTCGCGGGTTTCGAGGCCCGGAACCCGTAGCTAGGAAGCTGTAGATGGATTTCGAACTCGACGACGATCAGATCGCCTACGTCGAAACGGCGCGCCAGTTCGCGGCGAAGTCGATGGCGCCGAAGGCGGCCGAGTGGGACGCGGAACAGATCTTCCCGAAGGACGTGCTGCGCGCGGCCGGCGAACTCGGCTTCATGTGCATGTACACCCCGGAGGAAGTCGGGGGCATGGGCATGAGCCGTCTCGATGCAGCGCTCGTGTTCGAGGAACTGGCGGCGGGCTGCACGTCGACGGCTGCCTTCATGACCATTCACAACATGGCGCTGTGGATGATCGCGGCCTTCGGCAACGAGGAGACGAAGGCGCGCTTCGTGCCGTCACTGCTGCAGGGCGAGAAGCTCGCGTCGTACTGCCTGACGGAGCCCGGTGCCGGGTCGGACGCGGCAGCACTGCGCACCACCGCCACCCGCGAGGGCGACGAATACGTCCTGACCGGCCAGAAGATGTTCATCTCCGGCGCCGGCGACACGGATCTGCTCGTCGTCATGGCGCGCTTCGCCGACGGTGACGGCCCTCGGCCGGGTCCGAAGGGCGTGTCTGCCTTCGTGGTCCCCGCCGACACCGCGGGCATCAGCTACGGCCGCAAGGAAGAGAAGATGGGCTGGAACAGTCAGCCCACGCGCGCCATCACCTTCGACGGCGCGCGCGTGCCGGCGGTGAATCGCCTCGGCGCCGAGGGCGAGGGCTTCAGGATCGCCATGCAGGGCCTCGACGGGGGGCGCATCAACATCGCCACCACGGCCGTGGGTACGGCCCAGGCAGCCCTCGATGCGACCGCGCGCTACGTGCAGGAGCGCGAGGCCTTCGGGGGACCCATCGCCCAGTTCCAGAACACGCAGTTCGAGATCGCCGACATGGCCACGGAGCTGGTGGCGGCGCGTCAGATGGTGCGCTTGGCGGCGGCGCGGCTCGATGCGAAGCACCCGGAAGCGACGGTGTTCTGCGCCATGGCCAAGCGCTTCGCGACGGACGTCTCCTTCGAGGTCTGCAACCGCGCCCTGCAGCTCCACGGCGGCTACGGCTACATCCGCGAGTATCCCCTCGAGCGCCACGTCCGTGACGTCCGCGTGCACCAGATCCTCGAGGGCACGAACGAGATCATGCGCGTGATCATCTCGCGCAGGGTCATGATGGAAGGGGCGACGGAGATGATCCGATGATCGAGAGCACGACCGACAAGCTGAGGCTCGAGGTCGACGGCACCACCGCCATCGTCACCATCGACAATCCGGCCGCGAACGTCTGGGACGCCGAGTCCCTCGAGGGCCTGCGCGAACTCGTGCTCGGCCTGAACGAGGAGAAGGACGTCTACGCCCTCGTGATCACGGGCCAGGGCGAGAAGTTCTTCTCGGCCGGGGCGGACCTGAAGGTGTTCGCCGACGGCGACAGAGCGAACGCGCGCCTCATGGCGCGGCGCTTCGGCGAGGCCTTCGAGACGCTCGCGAACTACCGTGGTGTCTCCATCGCCGCGATCAACGGCTACGCCATGGGCGGCGGTCTCGAGTGCGCCATGGCCTGCGACATACGCATCGCCGAGGCGCAGGCGCAGATGGCCCTGCCCGAAGGCACGGTCGGCCTCCTGCCCTGCGGCGGCGGCACGCAGAATCTGGCCTGGATCGTCGGCGAGGGCTGGGCGAAGCGCATGATCCTCTGCGGCGAGCGCGTCGACGCCGAGACGGCGCTGCGCATCGGCCTCGTGGAGGAGGTGGTGGAACAGGGCTCGGCGCTCGCACAGGCGAAGGCGCTGGCGGCGAAGGTCGCGAAGCAGTCACCGACGTCCGTCGCCGCCTGCAAGGGCCTGATCCAGCGTGCGCGCTCCGGGCCCATCGACGGGGCCTACACGGTCGAGCGCGAGGCCTTCGTGGACCTCTTCGACACCGAGGATCAGAAGGAAGGCGTGAACGCCTTCCTCGAGAAGCGCGCCGCCGTCTGGAAGAACGCCTGAGTCGGGCGCGGCGTCGGCGAGGAGGTCGAGATCCGGACCGGGGTCGGATCTCGGATCGGGGTCGGATCTCGGATCGGGGTCGGATCTCGGATCGGG
>JAZBPO010000249.1:0-10395 GCA_036351675.1 Pseudomonadales bacterium | reverse complement strand
CGGCGGCACCTGGTACTGGAACCGGTACCCGGGCGCGCAGTGCGACACGGCGGCGCTGATCTATCTGCCGCTGCTCGAGGAAACGGGCCACATGCCGAGCGAGAAGTACGTGCATGGACCGGAGATCTTCGAGCACTGCCAGCGCATCGGCCGCAAGTACGAGCTGTACGAGAACGCACTCTTCCATACGCAGGTGACCGAATTGCGCTGGGAGGAAGACCATCAGCGCTGGCGCATTCGAACCAATCGCGGCGACGACTTCACCGCCCAGTACGTCGGTACGGCCCCGGGGCCGCTGCACGTCCCGAAACTGCCGGGCATCCCGGGCATCGAGTCCTTCCAGGGCCACAGCTTCCACACCAGCCGCTGGGACTACGACTACACGGGCGGAGATCCGAAGGGCGCGCCGCTCGACAAGCTGCGTGACAAGCGCGTCGCCATCATCGGTACGGGCGCGACGAGCGTGCAGTGCGTTCCGCACCTCGCGCGTGCCTGCAAGGCGCTCTACGTCTGCCAGCGCACGCCCTCGTCGGTGGACGTCCGCAACAACCAGCCGATCGACCCGGAGTGGTTCGCGGAAATCGCCACGCCGGGCTGGCAGAAGCGCTGGCTCGAGAACTTCACCGCCAACCAGACCGGCCAGCCCGTCGAGGAGGACCTCGTGCAGGACGGCTGGACCGATCTCGCCCATCGCGTCATCGCCCGTATCTCGAAGCTCCCGCCGGAGGAGCGCACCGTCGAGGGGATGATGGCGGCCTACGAGGACTCCGACTTCGAGAAGATGGAGGAGATTCGCCGCCGCTGTAACACGGTGGTCGAGGATCAGGACACGGCGGAGCATCTAAAGGCCTGGTATCAGCAGCTCTGCAAGCGGCCCTGCTTCCACGACGAGTACCTGCAGGCCTTCAACGAGCCCGGCTGCCACCTCGTCGACACGGACGGCAAGGGCGTCGAGCGCATCACCGAGAAGGGTGTCGTCGTCGCCGGCGTCGAGTACGAGGTGGACTGCATCATCTACGCCTCCGGCTTCGAGGTCGGCACGCCCTTCGAACGCCGCGCGGGCTACGACACCATCGGCAAGAACGGCGAGAAGCTCAGCGACCACTGGGCGAACGGCATGAGGACGAAGCATGGCCAGCACGTCCATGGCTTCCCGAATCTGTTCATCGTCCAGGCGGCTCAGGGCGCCAATCTGATCTCCAACTATCCGCACAACCTCGTCGAGGGCGCGCAGACCATCGCCAGTCTGGTGAAGCACGCGGTGGCCCACGGCTACCGGGAGATCGAGGTCACGCAGGCCGCCGAGGACGAGTGGATGGAGCTGCTCAAGGGCGCCAGCCCCATGCTCATCGGCTCCACCCAGTGCACGCCGGGCTACTACAACAACGAGGGCAAGGGCTGGGACGCCAACATGGCGGGCGGCGGCTATCCCGGCGGCCCGCTGGCCTTCTTCCGCTACATCGAGCAATGGCGGACGGACGGCGGCTTCGACGGGATCGAGTTCCGTTGAGCGCCTACCGAGCGGCTCGATCGTGACGCCGAAGTCCTCCGCCGCGGTCGAGGGGAACGCAGCCGCCACGGCGCGCGGCAGCGCCACGCGTCAGGCGCTGCTCGACAGCACGATCGCGCTGATCGCGGAGACGGGTTTCGCGGCGACGAGCACGCAGGCCGTGCTCGACCACGCGGGCATCAGCCGCGGTTCCCTGCTGCATCACTTCCCGACGCGGCATCTCCTCATGGTGGCGGCGGCGGAAGCGGCGATGGCGCGCAAGGTCGCGGCGGTGGAAGACGCCCTGTCAGGCATGGCCGATCCAGTCGAGGCCCTTCGCAGCTTCCCGGCCGTGCAGTGGCGGACCCAGAACGACGTGCCGGCCCGGGCGCTCGCGGAGATCCTGCTCGCATCGCGCTGGGATGCCGACCTCCGGGACGGCCTGCGCGCAACGGTGGTCGGCTGGAACCGTCGCATCCGGGATCGGGTCCACGAGGTCGCGGCGCGGGTCGGTCTGCGCAACGCCGACGAACTCGCGACGGAGTTCAGCGTCCTGATCGCCGCCATGCAGGGGCTCGCGGCGACGAGCGCCTTCCTGGAGGACGAGGGCACCGTCGCGCGCACGCTCGACGCGCTCACGGCGCGCTACGACGCGTGCCTCGAACGCGGGCTGGCGGCGTGACCCCCCGCCCGTAGACCGAAACCACGAGGTTCGATTCAGGAGGGAAATTGCCATGTCGAACGCACTGATGGGCATCACAGCGTTCCTGCTCAGCGTCGGGACGCTCGCGCTCTGGATCCGCGGAATCCGGCGCGTGTCGCTGCCCACGAACCGCACAGCGTTCGTCGCGGCGTGGTCCGCGGCCGCGGGCCTCGCGATCGCCGCGCTCGTCGGCGGCTCCGGCTGGATCGGCGGTGTGCTCGCGACCTTCGGTCTTCTGCTCGCGCTGTTCCTGCTCTTCACGATCGCGATCAGTACGCAGAAGGTCGCGCCCGAAGCGATCCGCGTCGGCATGACCATCCCGCACTTCACGGCGCTGGACGAACACGGCGCGACCTTCGATTCCGCCGCACTCGCCGGCAACCCGGTACTGCTGAAGTTCTTCCGCGGACACTGGTGACCCTATTGCGTCGCCGAGCTTCGGCGATGGGAAGAGCTCCGTGGCGAGTTCGACGAGAAGGGCGTGCGCATCGTGACGGTGAGCACGGACACACCGGAAGAGATTGCAGAGAAGCGGGGCAAGCACGGGCTGCAGGCACTCATGCTCTCGGATCGGCACCTCGAGGCGACGGATCGCTTCGGCCTGCGGAACAAGGGCGTGCACTCGGGGCCGCCGGGCGGCGCCCGCGCGCTGCCCGTGCCGACCTCGCTGCTGATCGACGCGGCGGGCACGGTCCTGTGGATGGACCAGTCCGAGAACTACCAGCAGCGCTCCGATGCGCAGCGGGTGCGCGCGGCGCTGCGTGAGCATCTGGGCGAGGGCGCGCCGTGAAGGCCGGATAGGTGGCGCTCGTCGTCGGGGGCGGGCCCAGTATCAGGGCTTGAAGTGGACACGAAGCTCGGCGATGAGGCGGACGTCGAGGAGCGTGAATGACGAACCGCGAGTCTGTTCTGCTGACCCTCGAGCATCATTCATCAATGCGAAGGTCATGCGGTCGTGCATGGTGCTGCACCTTCCGGTGCGGGCGTCCCGAATCGAGATCGTGTGATGCGGGCGCCGGCCCGTCTGCGCAGAGGACGCCAGACCTCGTGGAGAGCTTCCGGAGAGCGGCCGTCCAGACCTTCGCCAGCTGGGGCTGACCAGCATCTGTCGTCGGGAAGCCGGCCGACGACGTTTACCACGGCCACCAGCCGGTCGGCGCCCTCAGCGCCGCCTCGGTCCACCGCGGCCACCCAGGCTGCCGCGGCGCATGCCCCGGTCCCGCGCGCGGAAATCGCGTTCGAGGGTGCTGCGCTGGTTCGTGAAGGCGTCGCGGTCGTAGTTCCGGGCGGCTTCGCCGCGGCGGCCGCTGCCGGTGAAGTCACTGCTCCGGCTTCGATCGGCAGCGCCGTACTGCCCCGGGGCGTCGAGAGAGGTCCAGGTGCTGTCACCGCCGTATTTCTGCCAGCCCTCGTCCGTCCGACGGTAGACGCTGCCGTCCCGCGCCGCGTAGACGTCACCGGACGCCGTTTCAGCCACCCCGGTCATGCTCCCGGGCGATCCGCTGAGCGCCCCACGGCCGCTGTCCGTGCTCTCGACGGTACGGGTCGTCTGCAGCCCGTCTCGGGTGGTGGACGTAGAGACCGTGTTGCCGTCCTGCGTGAAGGTGCCCTCGCGGGTGGCGGAGCTTCCGTCGACTGCGCGGCTGACCGTGCCGCTGCCGCCTTCGGAGCCCGTCAGCGTCGAGCTGCCCGTTCCGTCCGCATAGCGCCCACTCGAGGAAAGGGTCCGCCCGTCCGCTGTGGTGAAGGATCCGGACGTGTCCCAGCCGCCCGCGCTGGCACGGCGCTCGAAGGTGCCCGCGCCGCCGCCGTCGGTGCTCAGGCTGGCCCGGCCGAAGTCGTCCGTCCCGTAGCGGTACAGGTTCGCGCCGCCCTCGGCGCCCTGGAAGCGGGACTCGACCTGCCAGGCGTCGGCGCTGGCGTCGTAGTAGCGCTCCGTGCCGAAGTAGCGATTCGTCCGAGGATTGTAGGCCTCGCCGACGGCGTACCATTCATCGTAGTCGTAGTACGCCTCGGCACGCCCGTAGCGGCCCGTCTCCGGGTTGTAGCCCGACGCATAGCCGTAGCCGCCATAGGGTCCGTAGGCGCGAGAGACCGAGGCGTAGGCCCCGGTGCTGGGGTTGTAGGCCGACCCGGTGCCGTAGCTGTACGGATGATGGTAGTAGACCGGATAGCCGTAGTAAGGCGCGTAGTAGGAATTGTAGTAGGGCGCGTAGTACCAGCCGGTGCCGTACACGGGCACGCCGTAGTACACGTAGACGTTGGAGTCGTAGCCGGAACTGTGGCCGTAGGTCGTGGTGCTGGACGACGACCCGTAGACCTTGACGTCGGTGACGGCGTAGGCGGGCGAGCTCGGCGGGATGTCGTAGACCTCCGTCGGCACCTTCGTCGCGAGCGTCCAGGGGCCGACGGGCGCATCCGCCCGGAACCATATGCCGCTGTAGCACAGGTAGTAGGTGTCCGAGATCAGGATCACCTGGTAGGGAGAATTGACGGCACGCTCGACCTCCGCGCCCTCGATGGGCTGGAAGTCGGGCTCGCCGAAGTAGGTCACCTCGATCGGCAGCGTCGTGTCGTTGGGCACTTCCGTCTTCCGAGGCAGCTGCGCCTCGATGGCCGCCATGGTCGCTTCCGGCGTCCCCGGCACGGCGACGCGGACAGCGGCGCGCACGTGGTCCTCGGGGAACGCCGAGAAGTCCTCGGGCAGAGCGGCAGCGAAGGTCCAGTCCCCCGTGAGGCGGTCCGCGGCGAACCAGCGTCCCGATACGAGGTAGTACCAGCGGCCCTCGTGGCGGAACAGTGGGCTCTCCGTGTTGGTCACGTACTCGAGCTCCGTGCCCGGAACCGCCTCCAGTTCCGGCTCGCCGACGAGCAGGATCAGTTCCGCCGGTTCGGTGGCGACGAAGACCTCGGGCCCGGGGAAGGTCGGCGCCGGGCCCCAGGCCGCCGCGGCCTCGCGCGTCGAGCGCCAGTCGTCCTCGTCAGGCAGGTTCAGGATTCCTTCCGGCAGCTCGCCTGCCCATTGCCAGGGACCCTCGACCATTCCGGCCTGCAGCCAGGTGTCGTCATTGCGTAGATACCAGCGCTCGGCATCGGGGTCGTGGAACACGGGCCAGTTCGTGTTCGCCACGAACTGCAGACCGGATTCCTCGACGGGCACGAGCACCGGCTCGCCGTGGAACAGGACGAGCACGGCGGAGCGCTGCGACACGAAGATGGTGGGCGGATCGACGGAGAAGCCCACGTCCGAGCCCGGAAGCGCACCCTCAGCGAGATAGCTGATCGCGAGATCCAGGGGCACGGAGCGTGCTTCGGGCAGCGCTTCCGCGAACAGGGTGCGTGTGGAGACATCGATCTCCTCGCCGTTCTCGAAGATGGACAGGACCTCCAGGTCGGTCAGCTCGATCATCCGCGCCTCGAGATCGATCTCCGTCGTCGCCCTGAAGGTCATGACGGCGAAGCGCTTCGGCCGATCGTCCGGCGGCACGGTCTCGAGCGCGGCGATGCCCTCGATCACCTCGAAGTCGCGCCAGCTGCTGATCTGCGGGGCGTGGACGACGACCGCACCCTCGCCCACCGGGACGGTTCTCGGGAACTGTCCGGGCGGAGCTTCGGACTCTACCGTCGGCGCTCGCTTCGCGACCGGCATTGTCGAGTTCGCGCGGTCCGCGGCTTCGTCCGTGGCGGGTGCGCTGCTGCAGCCCACGACTGCGAGCACGGCCATGAGCGAGAAGATGAGGCGGGCGATCATCGTTTTCTCCGTCTGTTCCTGATTCGGGTCGCGATCGTCCGACGCCGCTCGACCGCGCGGATCGACCCTGTGATCAGCACCGTGAAGACGAGAGGAAGGCAGCCCGGGCGAAGGGCGCGAAGCCCTCGCATCGGTTCCGGCGAGGTCCAGCGCTCCAGGAGAAGCCCGACCGCCGCCCTGCCCCTCGTCGATCGGGCGCTGAGCCTTGTCGCCGCTCAGGCGCGACGAAGGTCTAGGCTGCGGGCTTCGTGACTTCGAAGGGGGGCGGCGCCCGGACCGATGCGTGTCACGGGTCTACGGTGGGCTCGCCGAGGATTCTCCGAGCAGACTGCAGTCTCCTCGCTGTTCCGGCTCCTTGCGGGCGTTGTCGAGCCGGCACACCAGTCGGCTGCCATAGGTGCGCACGACCTGCTCGGCCTCTTCCCAGGAAGTCGCGCGTTGCTCCAGCCCGGCTTCCCGGTCGCGGCGCTGGCCGAGTTGCGCGACGAGCGCTGCGATCCTTTCGCCGGAGACGCTGTCGAGGAGTTCCGCCTCGATCGTCAGCTCGATGAGCGAGACCCGCCTGGAGAAATCCTTGATCACTGCACTCCGTAGCGCGCTCTTCACGTCGCGAACGCCCGGGACGACGTTGGTGACGACGCCGACGGGCGTGAAATCGAGCAGGTTCCTCGTCTTCCGGAGCTGCAGATCCGTGGTCGCGAAGCGAAGGTAGAGCACGCCGGGGCCGGGCTCCTCGGCGATGCGATACGTCTCCGAGAGCTCGTCGGTCACCGCGGAGCGGAAGGAATCCGCGAGCAGCTTGAGATCGTCGGGCTTCATGCCCCGGTACCGCGAGTCGGAGGCGATGAAGACTTCCGGCTGATCGACCATGACGGCGTCGTACCGTGCGAAGCGATCTGCAGCGTCGGGGACGAGATAGACGCGGTCCGCGGCGAACCCGGGGTCGGCCCTGAGCTGATCGTAGTCGTCGAGGAACCCGGAAGGTTCCGCTGCCGCGAGTGCGGAATGCGCCGACGTGAGCGCCACGATGGCTACGAAGACGGCGAGTCCTGGGCGATCCATCCGTTTTCCCATCCGGCTGGCGACGGGACGAGCAGCGTCGCAACCAGCTCGCCATCGTCCACCGTCAATGGATCGATCGTGCGCCGAGGAGGACTGCTGCAGGAAGGACCGGATCGGTCGCCAGCGGACCTTTCGCGCCAGGATCAGCCCGCCGGGGCCGCGAAGCGCCGGTATTCGGCTGGCGATCGGCCCGTCCAGCGCTTGAAGGCGCGGCGAAAGGCCCGTTCGTCCGCATACCCGACAAGTGCTGCAACGGTGTGCACATCCAGGGACGGGTCGCTCAGGAAGGCTTCGGCGGCCGAGGCCCGGTCGAGCTGAATCAGCTGGTGCAGGGTGGTGCCATGGGCGGCCGCGAGCCGCTGCGCGGCCCTGAGGCTCATGCCGGCGCGCGCGGCCGCCGCGGCGCTGCCGAACTCGCCCACGGCCGCATTCCCGGCGATGGCCTGCCGCAGCCTTTCGAGCGCCGCCGGGAACCCGGCGCTCTCCAGCCGTCGCACGACGCTCGAGAAGTGCCGGTCGACGTACTCGAACAGCGTGACACTGCGCTGGCTGACCGGCGCATCCAGGGTCCCGGGGTGAAGGACCAGGGCCGTGCGCGCCTGGCTGAAGCGCACCTCGTGGCCGAAGTAGTCCAGGTACGGTTGCACCGGACCGGCCGGTTCGGAGGCGAACTCGGCGCGCACGAAGGCGCTCTGGATGCCGAGGACCTCGGAGATCAACCTGCTCACGAGGGCCATGCAGCACTGTTTGGCGAGACCGCCGTCGATCACGGAGGAAGGGTCGTCGCAGACGATGGCCGCTTCGTCGCCGTCGATCTGGAGTTCGATCTGCAGGCGATCGGACAGTACGACCCGGTAGCGCATGATCAGGTCGAGCGCGCTACCGAGCGTGTCGGCGAACTGCGCGCCCTGAGCAAGGCCCCCGAAGAAGGTGATGGGCGCAGCGCGAGCCATCTCCAGCGGGAGTACCCGCCCGGCGTGCATCTCTGCCAGCCGCCGCCACAGGCGCGGAACGGATTCGTCCGGCACGCGCGCGGCGGGGTCCATGAGATCCATGCCCGAGATCCCCGTGACGCGCTCGATCTCGCGCATGCTCATGCCCCGGGAGAGCGCGAAGGCGGCCGTCGCCGAGGCGACGCTCGCGTTGAGCGTGGGTTCGACGACGGCCGGCGACAGGGAAGGGCGATCCGTACGGGGATCGCACGACCGAGGACTTCGGCCGGCGCGAGTGCTGGCGCGAAGTGTCCGTTCCCTGGGGTCCATGGTCCTTCCCATCGATTCTTCGCCACGCCTACGATCGCGACCTCTTCGGCGGTAGACGCCGCGTCGACCCGCACCCTGACCGGAATCCTTCATGACTTCCTGGCCGACCGGCACGCGACACCAGTTCCTGGCGTGGTTCCGCGCGCTGCCGACGGTCACGGCCGTCGGGATGTTGTCGGCCTGCGCGACGGTCGGGCCGGAGTTTGTCACCCCGGAGGCACCTGTCAACGCGGACTGGCGGTCCCTGGACGCGTCGGACGATGCGATCCTCTCCGAAGCGCGGACCGACGACTTCCGAGGCTGGTGGCAGTCCTTCGAGGACCCCGCGCTCGATGCACTGATCCTGCGCGCCCGTCGGCAGAACCTGACGCTCCAGCGCGCCGGCCTGCGCATCCTCGAGGCCCGTGCCCGCCTCGGCATCGCGACGGGCAACCGCTTCCCGCAGTTCCAGACGGCCAACGGGACGTTGACGCAGGTGAGGGGCAGCGAGAACGCTGCCAACTACACCCCGATGCTCGACAACACCTTCCGCGAGGCGACGGTGGGTTTCGACGCGGGATGGGAACTGGACGTCTGGGGCCGCTTCCGCCGCGGAATCGAGGCTGCCGACGCCGGGCTACAGGCCGACGTGGCGGGCTACGACGACGCGCTGGTCAGCGTGACCGCCGAGGTCGCCAGCACCTACGTACTCCTGCGGGTGTTCGACGAGCGGTTGGCGCTGGCCCGGGCCAACGTGGCGATCCAGACCCGCAGCCGTGACATCGCGAGTATCCGCTTCCGGAACGGGCTGACCAGCGAACTCGACCTGCAGCAGGCCCGGGCGCTGCTCGCCAACACGCAGGCGCTGATCCCCCAGCTGGAGACGGGCCTACGCCAGGCCCAGAACGGGCTGAGCATCCTGCTGGGAACGCCACCCTCGGACTTCGCGGACCTGGTCGGGGAAGAGGGGGCGATCCCTTCGGTTCCCGATCGCATTGCCATCGGCATGCCCGCGGATCTGCTGCGCAGGCGACCGGACATCCGTCGGGCCGAACAGCTCGCGGCGGCGCAGAGCGCGCGCATCGGGCTCACCAAGGCGGATCTCTATCCTTCTTTCTCGCTAGGCGGGAGCGTGGGGCTCCGTGCGGCGAACACGGGCCTCAGTGAGCTGGGAGATCTGTTCGACGGCAACAGCTTCGAGGCCGGCGCGGGCCCGGGCTTCTCGTGGAAGATCCTCAACTACGGCCGCCTGACCAACGCCGTTCGCGTCGAGGACGCTCGCTTCCAGCAGGCGGTGGTGGCCTACCAGGACACCGTCCTCCAGGCGACCCGCGAAGTCGAGGACGCCCTGGTCGCCTTCGTTCGCGGAAGGCAGCGCGTCGAATTCCTGCGCGATAGCGTCGCTGCGGCGGAAAGATCGGTCGAGCTGGCGCTCGTCCAGTACCGGGACGGAGCGGCGGACTACACGCGGGTGCTGAACACGCAGCAGGCACTGGTGGCGCAGCAGGACGAGCTGACGCTGGCGCGGGGCGAGGTGATCCGAAGCCTCATCGCGGCCTACAAGGCGCTGGGCGGAGGATGGCAGCTCCGGGTCGAGGAGGGCTTCCTGGACGCAGCCGTCCAGCGGGAGATGAGCGAACGCACCGATTGGGGCCGCCTGCTGCACGCGGACCCGTGAACCGGCCTGCCCGATGGGCGCGCCCGCGAAGTGCGGGGCGGACGGGCATTCGATCCTGGAGCAACGAGGAGAGCGCATGAATCGGTCCGCAGGATTTCCGGGGATCGGAGCGGCGGCATGGCTGGTATTCGTGACGCTCCTGAGCGGCTGCGATGCCCCCGAGCCGGAGCCGCGGGAACAGATCCGTCCGGTCAAGGCCGTTCGCGTCACCGGTGCGGGGCAGTTCCGCGAGCGGACCTTTCCCGGTCGTGCGCAGCCGGTCCGGGAGGTCGAGCTGTCCTTCAGGGTCAGCGGGCCCCTGACCGAGCTGCCAGTGGGCATCGGCCGTGAAGTGGAGCAGGGCGAGGTCGTCGCCCAGATCGACCGACGTGACTTCGAGCTTGCGCTGCGCAACGTGCAGGCTCAGCTCGAGAACGCGCGCGCGAGCCAGCGGCGCGCCGAAGCCGATTTCGAGCGCCTGACCAACGTCTT
>JAZBPO010000248.1:0-3540 GCA_036351675.1 Pseudomonadales bacterium | reverse complement strand
TCTACCGGGGGCAGGATCCGGCGCTCGGCGATCTCTCCTGCTTCGAGTTCCAGCTCGACGCCACGAGCACGAGCGACGCCGAGATTCCTGGGGTCCTCTTTTCCTATCTCGTCAGTGCGTCGAACGCGGAAGGAGAGGGACCGCTCGGATTCGCCAGCGACGGTACGCCCCGCATCGCGCAGCTGCGCTGCGCAGACGACGATGGAGACGCGATCCGCGACGACCTGGACAACTGTCCCGGCATTGCGAATCCATCCCAGCTCGATCACGACGAGGATGGTCGCGGCGATCCCTGTGACCCCAGCACCTACGACTTCGAGAGTGACCTGCTCGGCCAGCGCCCGGAGGACATGACCCGTCGCGGCGAGCCAGGCATCGTGCTGAGCGTCGTCGACGTCGCCGGCGACCAGGCCATTCGCTATTCCGGGGACGCGAGCGGCGTCTACGACGTGCTCGACCGCAGCGTAGCCGAGGGCACGCAGCTGAACGTGACGGCACACATCGACCTTGCGGCGGCTCCGGGAGAGCGCGCCGTGCTCGAGCTCTGGTCGCGCGGCAGCTGGGAAGAGAACGCGGGAGGCGGCGTCCTGCTGCAGATCCTCGACGACGGCACGGTGGAGGCCTCCCTGCGGCGCGGCCGTGGATCGACCACGCTGGGCACTGTCGTGCTTGCGGATGTCGAGCGCCTTCGCGTGCGTTTGGAAAAGGGGCCGGGCACCGAGAGCATGCTGAGCGTGGACCGGTGGACGGGAAGCGACTGGAGCGTGTCCGAGGCCAGCTTCCTGATCACGGACGATCGACTCCTGCTCGGCTACGACACGGGAGTTGCTGACTACTTCGGCGGTCTCCTGCCCGTCACCCGTCTCTCGGCGAGCGCTGCGCTCCCGGACGAAGCACTGCGCCTCGTCACGGCCGCCGGGTACGCGCAGGACTGGATGCTCTTCCAGCGCGGGCCCGCGGGGCACGCGCCGATTCCACTGCGCTTCTTCCACGCGAACGACGAGCCCGCAACGCTGGAGGTCCAGCTCTCCGAGAGCGGAGGCGGGCCGATCCTTCCAGGGTTCAGCTTCGCCGAGCAGAGCTTCGCGCTCGCCGCGGCGCCGCTCGGCGCGAGCGCGGAGATCTCGCTCGCGGAGGTGCCCGAGGGCGGCAACTACGATCTCGAGGCTCGCCTCGTTCGTGACGCGGACGGAGCGATCCTCGGCGAAGCGGGACTCGTCGAGCTTGCCGTCGGCGAGGTCTTTCTTGCGTCGGGGCAGTCGAACATGGTCGGCGTCTCGGGTGTACTCGAGCCTGTCGAGGCACCCACGCCGCGCGTCCACCTCTTCGGCAACGACTACGCCTGGAAGCTCGCCGAGGAGCCGATGGACAGCAACGTCGACCAGGTGGATCTCGTCAGCTCGGACGGCGCGCTTCATTCGCTGATGCTGCGCTTCGCCAAGGAGATCGAGTCGGCGATCGGCGTGCCGGTCGCGATCATCCCGGCCCCGCTCGGCGGCACGAACCTCTACGCTCAGTGGCAGCGGCGTTCGAGCGACCCCGACAACCGCGGCACGCTCTACGGTTCGTCCATCCACCGCGTGCAGAGGCAGGGCTACGCGCACCCGATCCGCGGCGTCATCTGGTACCAGGGCGAGTCGGACGTGGGGCAGGGCACCGCGGCCTACCTCGCGAACCTCGAGCAGCTCGTCGCGCAGTACCGCGCCGACCTCGGCAACCCGGACCTCTACTTCGGCAACTGCCAGCTCGCGACCTATGCGCTGCAGCTCGACCTCGACCCGTGGGTCGCGATCCAGGAGGCCCAGAGGCAGCAGGCCGGGGCGGACGCACTCTCCGTGGTCGTGCCCCTGATTGACCAGCCGCGGAGCGACAGCATTCATTTGAACGTGGAAGGCTACAAGACGGCCGGCACGCGCCTCGCGAACGCCGTGCTCGACGAGCTCTACGGCATCCCGCGGCCGCGCGCTCCGCGCGTGCTCTCCGTCGAGAGGCCAGGCGGGACCGGAAACCAGGTGATCATCACCTACGACAAGGAAGTGAGCGGCGGCGCCACGGCGCTCTTCCGCGCACGAGACGACGCGGGCGCCGTGCAGGTGACGGGAGTGACGGTGTCCGGAAGCGAGGTGAGGCTCACGCTCGTTCGCTCGCCGGTCGGCGATGCTTTCGTGAGCTACGGCTACTCGAGGGGCCCGACGCCGGCCATGCTCACAGGGGTCGACGGCAGCGGGTCCGTCCTCGCGTTCCAGGACTGGCCTGTCGGCCCCTGAGTCACGCGCCGCCGCGCAGCCTGACGTAGTAGGCTCCGTAGCCGCCGTCGCGCGGCTGTGCGCTCGTGAACGCGAGCACGTGGCGCGCGAGCTCTCCCTGGCTCAGCCAGTCGGGCAAGGCGCGCCGGATGACGCCCGAACCTTCGCGGCCCGAGCCCTTGCCCGTCACGATCAGGAGGCAACGAACACCGCGCTTGCGGGCGGCGGGGATCGCCCTCTCGATCACGCCGAGCGCATCGACCACCCTCTGCATGCGCAGATTGATGGTCTCCTCGTGGCGGGGCTCCCCGCTCTGCAGGCGGCGCAGCTCCGAGACCTGGAAGTCGGGGTGCCGGCCCGAGACGAGCTCGTCTTCCTGCTCGATGTGCCAGCTTCGTTCGCGCGATAAGGCCTCGGCGGTGCCCTGCGACGACGAGTTCTTCGGAGCGCGGGGGCGCGCAAGCCTCTCCTCGTCACGCCGGGGATCCGTGACGGGCCTCACACCCTCGAGCGCCGCTCTCCAGAGAGCCTCGTCGTCTTCCTTGCCCGCGCTCATGCCACGACGATACCAGCCGCCTCGAGGCTCGCTACGAATTGACGCGGTGCAGGAGCTTCAGGACGAGTCCGCGGGGCAGGAAGCCGGCGAGCCGGACGCCCATGCGGGGGAAAAAGCCCGGGATGACCGAGCGTTTCCCCTTCATCAGGGCGCGGTAGCCCGCGCGCGCCACGCTCGGGGCGTCCACCTCGGCGAGCGAGCGGCTGGCGCCTGAATAGTGACGACCCATGCCCGCCACCGCCTGGAACTCCGTCGGAGTCGGTCCGGGGCAGAGCGCCGTCACGCTCACGCCCGTGCCCTTCAGCTCCTGGCCAAGCGCGTCCGAGAACGAGAGCACGTAGGCCTTGGTCGCGAAGTAGACGGCCATGCGGGGGCCCGGAATGAACGAAGCGACCGAGGCGACGTTCAGGATGCGCCCGCGCCCACGCTCCTTCATCGCGGGAAGGAGCAGACGCGTGAGCTCCGTGAGCGCGCCGATGTTGAGGCGCGTCATGTCCTCGACGTTGTCCATCGGCTCGTCCACGAAATCGCCCACGTAGCCGAAGCCCGCGTTGTTGACGAGGGTGTCCACGCGCAAGGCGCGGGCGGCGAGCTCCTTCGCAAGCGCACGCGCGGCGCCGGGCGCGGCGAGATCGGTGGCGATGCATGTCGCGCAGGGACCGAAGCTTGCTTCCAGCTCGCTCGCGAGTTCCTGCAGGCGATCCGTGCGCCGTGCGACGAGCACTACCTAGTGTGCGT
>JAZBPO010000247.1:0-4115 GCA_036351675.1 Pseudomonadales bacterium | reverse complement strand
TGATTCCACTCGGGTGCGTCGATACCCTGCAGCCGGACTTCGCTGCTCCGGCCATCGATCCGGAGGCGCAGGGAGTCGCCATCGATCACGGCTTCCACACGCGCCGGCACCGCGCGCGTGGCGCGCCAGAGCGCGGCGCAGTCGACGACGGGGGCCGACGGAGCGACGAATTCGAGCGTCGACCTGCGCGCGCCGTCCATGCCGTCACGTAGCCAGCCCGCCAACCAGCCGCCGTCAGCCGAGAGATCGCCGCCCCGCGCGAACCACCCGGCGGCGAAGGCCACGCCCCCGAAGAGCAGAAGTCCCGCCGCACGTCGCGACGGGATCGCGTGCACTTTCCGCGATCGCCAGGAACGCAACGCACACCTCGCAGTGACCGGGCGCCCGAACCTGAACGGCTGACCCTGGGTCAGCTGTTCAGGTTCAGCCCATGGGGTAGGGGATCTCCTTCGAGACGGCGTCGATCTTCGCGAGGACGTCGGCGGGGAGCGTGACGTCGGCGGCGGCCAGGATCGGGTCGAGCTGCTCGGCGGTGGTGACGCCGATGATCGTCGAGGCGACGAAGTCGTGCTGCTTGCTCCAGGCCGTGGCGAGCGTCGTCAGCGACATGCCGGCTTCCTCGGCGATGGCCGCGAAGGCAGCCGTCGACGCCAGCGAGCGCTCGTTGACGAAGCGGTTGACCATCACCTGCTGGCGCTTGCCCGCCGCCCGATAGTTGGAGAAACGCGCACCCTCGGGGAAGGCACCGTTCTGGTACTTGCCGGTGAGCACGCCGCCGGCGAGCGGGGAGTAGGGGATCAGACTCACCTCCTCCTGCCGGCACACCTGCGCGAGCTCGTCCTCGAAGCGGCGGTTGTTGAGGCTGAAGTTGTTCTGGATCGACTCGTAGCGGGCGATGCCGCAGAGATCGGAGGTCCAGAGGCTCTTCGTCAGCCCCCAGGCGGTCTCGTTGGAGCAGCCGATAGCGCGGACCTTGCCGCTCGTCACGAGCTCGTCGAGGGCCGTGAGGGTCTCCTCGTAGCCGAACCCGTGATCGGGCCAGTGCGTCTGGTACAGATCGATGTAGTCGGTCTGCAGCTTGCGCAGGCTCGCCTCCACGGCGCGGACGATGTTGTGGCGATCCAGCGCCGTCTTGCCGCCCCGCAGCGGCGGCCGGATCCACTGGTGACTCGGGCCGGCGACCTTGGTGGCGAGGATGATCGACTCGCGGTTGCCCCGCGCCTTCATCCAGCGGCCGATGATCTCCTCCGTCGCCCCGATGTACTTCGCGTCCGGCGGGACCGGGTACATCTCTGCCGCATCGAGGAAGTCGATGCCGGCGTCAACGGCCCTGTCCATGATGGCGAAGGACGTCTCCTCGTCGGCCTGATTGCCGAAGGTCATGGTGCCGAGGCAGATGTCCGAGACGACGAGGCCGGAGCGGCCGAGCCGGTTCTTCTTCATACGTTTCTCCTGAAGCGGGTGCCGGGTGCCGGCGGATCGTTCGGCGGCCCGGCGAAGCACTGCGCGAAGCCCATCCAGCGCTCGGCCGTCGCGCCGGTCACGCGCAGGTCCGTGTCGGCGACGTTGCGCACCTGGGTCACGACCTGACAGAACGCCTCCGCCGTCCCCTCGATGCACTCGCTCCCAGCGCCCTGCCCGTCTCCCCACTCCCAGAGCTCTCCGCTCGGCGCGGTGAGGCGCAGACGCGGCATGGCCGGGGGGACATCGAGCTTCCGGTTCACGAAGGTCCAGCCGAAGGTGTTCACGCCGAGGACGGTGACGTTGCGCAGCACCGCATCGCTGTTGATTCGCTCCACGCCGAGTTCGTCGTAGAGCTCCTGGCCGTGGGCCCAGGTCTCCATGAGCCGCGCGGTGATGGAGGAGCGCGCACTCATGGACGGACCGACCCATTTCAGCCGGCACTTCGGATCGGCGTCGGCGAAGCGCTCCGCCATGCGTCCTGCGCGCTCGGACCAGGCGCCGAGCAGGGCCGCTCCGGACAGCGCGCCGACCATGTGCGCTTCGGCGGCGCGCATGTCGCCGTCGCGGGCCCGCGCCATGAGTTCGTCGCGCAGGGCCTCGAAGCCCGCCTCGTCGTCGAGGGAAGTGTCCGCCGCGATGTTCCAGAAGTGCAGATGGCGAAGTACGTCGTCGAAGCTCCAGCTCTTGAACTGGGTCCGGCGTGAGTAGTCGAGCGCATCGGTGCCGGCGAGCAATGCCCGCAGCCCTTCGCATTCCGACCGGAAGGCTTCCGCCTGATCGCGCATGACGTCCTGATCTCCCGCTCCCGTGGGGCCCCGAATAGGACCAGATGGCGCCCGGGAACTCCACTCCCGGTCCGCGCTCGTGTACAACGCGCGCCCATGTCCCCGAACGCCCCCACGCTCCCACCGCATCTCGCGCGCTACGCGGCGATCGCCGGTGACGTCCGCGCCTTCGCGGAAGCCCTGCAGCGCCCGCTGCCGCAGACGCTGCATACGAACACCGAGCGGCTCTCGCCGGAGCGTCTCGCCGAACTCCTCGAAGGCGTCTTGTCGCTGACGCCGCTTTCCTGGCGGACGGGTGCCTTCCGCCTCGCGCCGGAGGACCGGCCAGGGCGACACTGGAGCTTCACCTCCGGACTCTTCTCCGTTCAGGAAGAGGCATCGCTGCTCCCCGTCGCCATGCTCGACGTGCGCCCCGGTCAGCGCGTCCTCGATCTGTGCGCCGCCCCCGGCAACAAGACGGCGCAGATCGCCCTGGCGCTCGGCAACCGGGGCACGGTGCTCGCGAACGACCTCAAGACGGGCCGCCTGTCGGCGCTCCACGATCTGACGCGGCGCCTGGGCCTCGTCAACGTCAGCACGACCGGCCATGACGGCTGCGTCTACCCGGTCGCCGACGGCAGCTTCGACCGGATCCTCGTCGATGCCCCGTGCACGGCCGAGGGCAAGGCGCGGCGGGGCTACCTGCGGGACTCGCCGCCGGCCTTCCGGCGCTGGGTCACGGGTCAGCAGCGGGGCCTGCTGCGCCGCGCCGCGCAGCTGCTCCGGCCCGGCGGGCGCATGGTCTATTCCACCTGCACCTTCGCGCCGGAGGAGAACGAGGCCGTCGTGGCCGACGTGCTCGACGAGCTGGGCGGCGAGCTGAGCGTCGTGGCGCCCGCCGCGGAACTCCCGGGCTCGAGTCCAGGGCTGACGGAGTGGGAGGGCCGCCACTACGGCGACGCCCTCGCGCAGGCAAGGCGCCTGTGGCCGCATCTCGCTGACACGGGCGGATTCTTCGCGGTCGCACTGCAGCGACGTGGCGAGGGAACGATCGCGACGACCGACGATCGGCGATTCGGAGGCGAAGCCACGGCGGGCCTTCGCGCGCAGTTCGAGCGCTTCCGCATCGGCGCGGACACGCTCGATCGGGTCGCCTTCCTGGAAGACGACCGGCATCTGCGCGTCGTCGCGGCCGACCACGCGGTGCCTTCCGGCATCACGGTCGAGAACATCGGCGTGGACGTCGCCCGCCGTCGCGCACGGGAGACCAAGCTGTCGACGCCGGGCGCGATGGCGATCGCCCAGCATGCGATGCGAAACGTCGTGGTGCTCGACGCAGGAGAATTCGTCGACTGGCGCTCGCGTCGGGATCTCACTCTCGAGTCGGGACGCGTCAGCGCTTGCACGCGCGGGGCGGTGCTCGTGCGCCACGCCGGGCTCGTACACGGCACGGCCTTCCTTCGTATCGAGGACGACGGCAGCGGTCGCCTCGAGAGTCAGTATCCGAAGGCCTGGATGCTGGGTGAGCTGAACTCAGAAAGGGGCTGAACAGAACCCGGACAAGACCCGAAGCGACTCGGTACCCGGCTCGATCCCGACTTCTCCGGACGTGCTTTCCAGCTTCCAACCAGCAACACGGGCGGCCATCTTCTTGCATTTTTTGGTCTTATTTACAAAGACTTGTACTGATCGTCGGACAGCTCGAGGCAGAGCCGAACCACATGTCTAGACAAAAGCTTGACGCAGTCGACGATCGCTGGCTCAATGCATCCATCGCAGCGAGACAGCCCGTCGGACGGCTCCCGCAGCGAGGTTGCAAGGCAAGACGCTCGTCGGGAGGACCACCTCCCTTCCCGACGGCACCGAGCGCCCCACGTCTCCCGGTCG
>JAZBPO010000246.1:0-2817 GCA_036351675.1 Pseudomonadales bacterium | reverse complement strand
CGAATGCTGCCAGCGGCGGAGCGAGCGCGAGCATGCGCGAGCGCCTGCAGGCGTTCGGCGAGCGCCTGAACGTCGACCCGACGGGCACCCTCGCCGAGTTCGGCGTGGAACCCGTCACCCAGGGCAGCGCCGGTGGCTATCGCCTGGGCAGCGAGATCCCGTCGTCGACGCTCGCGCAGGTCGGTCTCCGACCCGGCGACGTGGTCCTGTCCGTCAACGGTCAGGCTGTCGGCAACATTCAGCAGGACCGTGCCCAGCTCGACTCCATCATGGATGCCGGATCCGCACGGCTGGAGATCCAGCGCGGCGACCGCCGCTTCTTCGTCACCACGCGGATCCGCTGAGGCGCGACGCCGACCCCGAGGGCCCCATCTTGAATCGCACCAGCCAATTCCTCCCGTTCGTCCTGATCGTGTGCCTCGCCTGCGCCGCTCCGGACCTGCGTGCCGAGGACGCCGCCTCGAACTACCGCATCAACCTCAAGGATGCGGACATGGGCGAGTTCATCACGCAGGTGGCCCGCATCACCGGCCGCAACTTCGTCGTCGACCCGCGCGTCAAGGGCAGGATCACGGTCATCTCCTCCGCATCCCTCGACGAGGAAGGCGTCTACGAGCTGTTCCTCTCGGTGCTGCGCGTGCACGGCTTCGCCGCCGTGCCGACGGGGGAGGTCGTCAAGATCGTTCAGCAGACCCTCGCCAAGCAGAGCGCGAACACCGCGGACTTCGATCCGAACATCGAGGGCGAGGAGATGATCACGCGGGTCATTCCCGCGACGAACGTGCAGTCGAGCGAACTCGTGAAGATCCTGCGGCCCCTCATCCCCCAGTACAGCCACGTCGCGTCCGTCGACAATCCCAACGTCGTGATCCTCTCCGATCACGCCGAGAACATCCGGCGCATGGAGGCGATCATCCGCGAGATCGACGTCGCCGACGACGAGCAGGTGGTCGTCGTGCCCCTGGAGGAAGCCTACGTCGACAACATGGTGTCGCTCCTCGAGCAGCTCGCCCCGGAGCAGATCGGGGGCCAGGCGAACGGTCCGCAGGCCGTGCAGGTCGTGGCCAACGCACGCAACAACTCGCTCGTCCTGCGCGGCAAGGCCATGCCCGTGGAGCGTCTGCGCGGCCTCATCCGCACGCTCGACACGCCTGCGTCGAACACCGGCGCGACCCGCGTGTTCCGTCTCCGGCACAGCGACGCCGAGCAGGTGGCCACGATCCTCGAGGGCATCCTCACGCAACAGACCCCCGATGGCGAAGGACCCGTGCAGACGACGATCAGGCCCGACACGTCGCTGAACGCGATCGTCGTGCGGGCGGATCCGACGACCATGATCGAGGTCGCGGCCATCGTCGATCAGCTCGACGTCCGCCGCACGCAGGTACTCATCGAAGCGGCGATCGTCGAGGTGTCACTGTCCGACAACACGGCCCTCGGCGTCGACTTCGCACTCGCAGACCGCGGCGGGCAGACCGTTCCGCTCGTCTCGAGCCCTCTCGGCGGTACCCTGGCCGCCGTGCTCGGCAGCCTCACGGGCGGCGACGGCGACGCGCCGATCACGACCGAGGACCTGTCCACGGCCGATCTCCTGAACGTGGCAGGTGCGGTGAACTCGCCGACCGTGGCCGTCGCCAGGCTCACGAACGGCGTGTCCTTCGCCGCGATCATCCAGGCGCTCGAGACCAACAGCGATTCCAATCTGCTGTCGACGCCGAGCATCCTCACGCTCGACAACGAGGAAGCGTCGATCATCGTCGGCCAGAACGTCCCGTTCCGGACCGGCTCCTTCACTACGAACCAGAACGGTGCCAACAACCCCTTCACGACGATCCAGCGCGAGGACGTGGGCATCACGCTCAAGGTCACGCCGCACATCCACGACGGCGACGCAGTGCGCCTGGAGGTGAACCAGGAGGTCTCGTCGGTGGTGAATCAGGCCGTGGTGAGCAACGCGGGCTTCTCGGACATCGTCACCAGCAAGCGCAACATCGAGACCACGATCCTCGCCGACGACGGTCAGACCATCGTCCTCGGCGGCCTCATCGAGGACAACATCACCGAGATCGACAGCCGCGTACCCTTCTTCGGCTCGATTCCCGTCGCCGGTCGCCTGTTCCGCAACACCACCACCGACCGCCAGCGGCGCAACCTGCTCGTGTTCCTGCGCCCGACGGTGCTGCGGGACGAAGCGGACGTCGAGAACATCACGCAGCGCAAGTACGACGGTGTCTGGGAAGTCGGCGGGCCCGGCAACCTGCCACCGGGCGTCGACCGGGACGAACCGCCGCCCGAGATCGACGCGCTCTATCGTGGTCGCCGCAACGGCGGCGGCTGAGTCCCCGTCGGGCCGCAGCGAGCCCGCAGGAAGTCCACGGAGATGGCCATGCGGCCCCTCGATCTGCTGATCGCGCTCCTGCGGCGCTGGGTACGGCCGACGATCCTCGATGCAGAACCCGTGCGCGCAGGCGCCGGCACGATCCACTACGTGCTGCCGAGCCCCTCGATACTCGACCGCGCCGCCGTCGAACTCGCGACCGGCACCGAGGCGCTGCCACCCGCACGAACGCGCACGGAGGACGACGCCCGCGGCGCAGCGCGCCGACTGTTCTCCCTTGCTCGCAGCGAGGGCCTGCTGTGGCGACGGCCGAGCATGCGCCGCCGCCCCGTGGAGCTCGACGCCTGCCTCGCCGCGGCCCGTCACGGCGAGGACGTCGTACTGGTCCCCGTGTCGGTGTTCTGGGGGCGCGCACCGGATCGCGAGAACTCGCTGCTGCGGCTGCTGCTATCCGAGCGCTGGACCGCGACCAGCGGCCT
>JAZBPO010000245.1:0-24364 GCA_036351675.1 Pseudomonadales bacterium | reverse complement strand
TCCGCGGCGGCCGCCAGCGTGGCGCCGGTCGTCGCCACGTCGTCCACGAGCACCACGTGCTCGGGAAGTGGTGGACTCCGTGCCTCGAAGGCGCCCTTCAGGGCCCGACGCCGGCGGCGCGCGGGGAGGCCGCTCTGTGCCGCGGTCGCTCTCCGGCGCCGGAGAGCGTCCACATGCAGGGGCTGCCCCGTCAGCCGTGCGAGTTCCGCCGTCAGCAGCCGAGCCTGATCGAAGCCCCGGCGCCAGCGACGGCGCCAGTGCAGGGGGACCGGTACGAGTACCGCATCCGGGGCGAGGAAGGGTGGGGGCGTCTCGATCATGAGCTCTGCCATCACGCGGGCGCATTCGCCATGGCCGCCGAACTTCAGGCGATGGACGATCGTGGCTGCCGGCGGGCTCCATCGGCAGCGGGCCTGCAGGGCATGCCAGGGCGGTGGTCGGCGCTGGCAGCGTCCACAGGGCCAGGGCAGGGCGTCCCGCGGCAGCGGCTCGCCGCAACGTCTGCAGACCTGTCCCGGCGCCGGCAGGTCCGCGGCGCAGCTGCGGCAGAGATCGCGGTCGTCGTCGGCGGGCAGGTCGCACAGGCAGCAATGTGGCGGCAGCAGGGCGAGCTGCCAGCGCCGCTCCCGGAAGCGCGTGCTCATGGTCCGAGTCTGGCTGCAGGCGGCGGGCATCGGCGTGCCTCGAGCGGTTCTCTCACGGGCCGGTGAGAAAGCGGCCCGGCGCCGGCGAGCGCTATACTCGCGCCGCCCCAGGCCGGAGAAGACGCCTCGACATGCCCGAGTACCAGACCCCGCTGCGCGACATCCGCTTCCTGCTCCACGAGGTCTACGACTATGCCGCGCACTACGAGCGGCTGACGGGCGTCGAGGCGGTGGGGGCCGATCTCCTGGACGGTATCGTCGACGAGATCGGTCGCTTCACGGAGCAGGAACTGCAGCCCCTCAACGCCGTCGGCGACAGCCAGGGTTGCCGCTTCGAGAACGGCCTGGTGCGCACCCCTGCGGGCTTCCGCGAGGCCTTCGAGCGCTACGTCGAGGGCGGCTGGACCGCCGTCACGGGAGACCCGGCCTACGGCGGTCAGGGGCTGCCCGCGAGCATCGGTTCCCTAGTCGAGGAACTCACGACGACGACGAACATCGCCTGGAGCATGTACCCGGCGCTCTCGCACGGCGCCGTCAACGCGCTCGAAGCGCACGGCACGCCCGAGCAGAAGGAGACCTGGCTGCGGCCGCTCCTCTCCGGCCGCTGGACCGGAACCATGTGCCTGACGGAGCCTCACTGCGGCTCCGACGTGGGTCTCGTGCGCACGAAGGCCGAGCCGCGGGCGGACGGCAGCTACGCGATCACGGGTACGAAGATCTTCATCTCGGCCGGCGAGCACGACCTGTCGGACAACATCGTCCACCTGGTGCTGGCTCGCCTGCCCGACGCGCCGCCGGGGACCAAGGGCATCTCCATGTTCGTGGTGCCGAAGTTCCTTCCGGACGGGAATGATCCGGCCACGCCCGGAGCGCGCAACGCCGTCTCCTGCGCGTCCATCGAGCAGAAGATGGGTATCCACGGCAACGCGACCTGCGTGATGAACTTCGACGGCGCCAGCGGCTGGCTCGTGGGCCCGGAGAACGGTGGCATGCGCTGCATGTTCACGATGATGAACGCAGCTCGCCTGGTGGTGGGCATCCAGGGCCTCGGTCAGACCGAGGCCGGTTATCAGGCCTCCCTCGCCTGGGCGCTGGAGCGCGAACAGATGCGCTCGCTGGCCGGACCCGAGGCGCCGGAACGGCCCGCGGATCCGATCGTGGTCCATCCGGACGTGCGCCGCATGCTGCTCACGCAGAAGGCGCTCGCCGAGGGGGGGCGGGCGCTCGTCTACTTCGCGGCGCAGATTCAGGACCTCGCCCTGCACGCTGCCGACGAAGCCGAACGTGCGCGGGCCCAGAAGCTCATGGACCTGCTGACCCCGATCGTGAAGGGCTTCCTGACGGAGACGGCGCTGGAAGCCACCAACTGCGCGGTGCAGATCCACGGCGGTCACGGCTTCATCCGCGATCACGGCATAGAGCAGTTCGTGCGCGATACGCGCATCACGCTGATCTACGAGGGCACCACCCAGATCCAGGCGCTGGACCTCCTCGGCCGCAAGGTCCTCGGTGACGGCGGCGCGGCGCTCCGGGATCTGATCGGACGCATGGAGGCGACCTGCAACGGCCTGCTCGAGGACGCGCTCCTCGGCGGCCATGCCCGGACGCTGCGCTCCCTGTGCGAGGAATGGGCTACGCTGGCCACCGAGGTCGGCGGCCGCGCCATGGAGGATCCGCGCGAGCTCGGCGCCGCATCCGTCGACTTCCTCATGTACTCGGGCTGGGTGCTCCTCGGCTGGTGCTGGCTGCGCATGACCGACCGCGCACGGCGCGCGGACGTCGCGACGGACGCCTTCTACGCGGGCAAGGTCCGAACCGGCGACTTCTACTTCGAGCGGCTGCTGCCGCGCACCCGCACGCTCGCGGAGACGATCCGCGCCGGCGCGGGCTCGCTCATGGACATCGAGCCGGCCTCCTTCGCGCACTGAGGCGCGCTCCAGGATCGACGACGACGGTCACGGGCCCAGCAGGGAAGTACGCACATGGCGAGCTATCAGGCTCCGCGCGACGATTTCGCCTTCGTCCTCTTCGATCTCCTCGATGCCGAGACCCTCTGGCAGTCCCACGAAGCCCTGGCGCACGTGGACCGGGAGACGGCGGAGATGATCATCGAGGAGGCCGGGCGCCTCGCCGAGTCGGTGCTGCTGCCCCTGAACCAGTCGGGTGACGCCGACGGCTGCGTGCTGGAGAACGGCAAGGTGCGGACGCCGGCCGGTTTCCCCGAGGCCTACGGCACCTTCGTGGAGGGTGGCTGGGGAGGGCTCGGCGGCGATCCCGCGCACGGCGGCCAGGGCATGCCGAAGATGCTCACGGTAGCCTTCGAGGAGATGATGTTCGCGGCGAATTCCTCGCTCTATCTGTATCCCGCGCTCACGGCGGGCGCCACGCTGCTCCTCGCCGCGCACGCCGACGAGGAAACGAAGGCCCGCTGGCTGCCGCCGCTCTACGCGGGACGCTTCAGCGGCACCATGTGCCTGACGGAGCCGCACGCCGGCTCCGATCTCGGCATGCTGCGCACGAAGGCGGAGCCGCTCGGTGACGGGAGCTACGCCATCACGGGCACGAAGATCTTCATCACCGGCGGCGATCAGGACCTCACGGACAACGTGGTGCATCTGGTGCTCGCGCGGCTGCCCGACGCGCCGGCGGGCACCCGCGGCATCTCCCTGTTCCTCGTGCCGAAGTGCCTGCCGCAGGGCGACGCGATACCGGTCGAGCCCGGTCCGCGCAACGGAGTCTCCGTCGGCTCCATCGAACACAAGATGGGCATCCGCGGCAGCGCCACCTGCGTCATGAACTTCGACGGCGCGAGGGGATGGCTGGTGGGTGAGGAGAACCATGGCCTTGCCTGCATGTTCACGATGATGAACTACGAGCGCCTGTCCATGGGGCTCCAGGGCCTCGGAACGGCTGACATCGCGTATCAGAACGCCCTCGCCTATGCGCGTGAGCGCATCCAGGGCCGTTCGCCGCAGGGCGCGGAGGCGCCGACGCACGATGCCGATCCGCTCATGGTGCATCCGGACGTGCGACGGATGTTGCTCGAGCAGAAGGCCTGGAACGAAGGTGGGCGCGCCTTCGCGGCCTGGGTCGGCATGCAGCTCGATCTCTCCCGCTGCGCCGAGGGCGATGCCGCGCGCCGTGCCGCCGATCTCGTGGCGTTCCTGACTCCCGTCGCAAAGGCCTTCCTCTCCGATCGGGGCTTCGAGTGCAGCGTGCTGGCGCAGCAGGTCCTCGGTGGCCACGGCTACGTGGTGGAATGGGGCATGGAGCAGTACGTGCGCGACGTACGCATCGCGCAGATCTACGAAGGCACCAACGGCATTCAGGCCATGGACCTCGCCGATCGCAAGACTGTCCGTGACGGCGGGCGTCTGGCCGGTGTGTTCGCGGCGGAACTGCGCGCCCGGTTGAACGACTGCCCTGCCTGGTCGCGCGACGCGCTCGTCCGCGCGCTGGAGCGCTTCGAGACCGCCACGGGACGTATCGTCGAGGGTGGCCGTGAGGATCCGGCGCTCGCGGGCAGCGCGGCCGCGGACTATCTGGATCTCACGGGGCGGGTCGCCTACGGCTGGCTCTGGGCACGCATGGCGGCCGTCGCCGAGGCGAATCTCGAGGCCGGACGGCGCGATCCCGGGCGCATGCGGGCAAAGATCGCCACGGCACGGTTCTTCATCGCGAAGCTCCTGCCCGAGTGCGGGGCCCTGCTCGAGCGGATCGAGGCCGGGAGCGAACCGGTCATGGCGCTGGACGCGGCATCGTTCTAGGGCTCTTCCGCGGGGCACGGATGCGCCGGGTCGTCCGGGTCGCACAGCGTGATCGTGCGCAGGGCGTTGCTCCAGGCGCCGATGGTCGTGCGTAGCTGCGTCGACCCGGGCGCCGTGGTCGCCGAGAGGTCCCGGCCGCGCACCACGATCCAGAAGCCCGTCCTGCCCTCGACCGCCTTCAGCATCAGCAGTTCGCCGCGCGGTGGCTCCGTACCGTTCAGTCGGGGGCAGAGCAGCAGGCGGACCACCGTCGGATAGCCGTTCTCCTCGCCCGCGAAGACCGGCTGATCACTGCCTCCGCGGCAGTTACCCCGGATCGTGCCGGCGACCTGTTCGACGAGCGAGAACGGATCCGTGTCCGCGGCCAGCTCCCGCGCGAACCACTCGAAGGAGAGCTTGTCGACGCCGTCCGGTCCTTCGCCCGGAATGGCGAAGGCGGACATCCGCACGAAGGGAGTGGCGAGCGTGCTCACGGTCGCCCAGCCGTCCGGCGTCGGAAGCGTGAGCTGTTCCTCGGCTGCGGCGTATGCCGTCACCAGGGTGAGCATGCCGAGGAGGAACCGGTACCGACGCATGGGACCTCCGGGCGTCGAAGGGGTGTCAGGCGGCAGCCGCGGAGGACGCGCCGAGCGCGCGGTCGCGCGCGCCGGCTAGGGCCGCCAGCAGTGCGCCCTCGTGGGCGCCGCCGCGCGTGCCCCAGAGCAGATGCTCGCTTCGCAGTGCCCGGTCGAACCAGAGGCCGCGCTCGTCGCGCTGCACGGGCCGCGTCGCCGCCAGCCAGAGGGCGGTGTCGACACCCTCCTCCGGGGTGCGCAGGATCGCTCCGAGGCTCCGGTCCAGCGCCGGGAGCGACGACTCGACGCCGGGCGTCTTCGCCCAGCCGGGGTGCATCACATAATAGTCCACGCCGTCATCGCTGCGGCGCCAGTGGTGGTTGACGGCCAGCTGTGCGCGCTTGTGGTAGGCGTAGGCGAGCACGCCGTCGTAGCGCTCCTGCCGCTCGAGGGCGCGGATCGACAGGCGGACGTTGTACAGACCCCCGCTGCTCATGGTGATCACGCACGCGCCGGACGCGAGCGCGCCCCCTGCGCGCAGGCGCTCCGTAAGATGCCAGGGGCCGAGGAGATTCGTCGCGAAGGCGAGGTCCAGGCCCTCGTCGGTGGTGGCCGGTTCGCGCAGGAGTACGCCGACGTTGTTGACCAGCACGTCGACGGGACGCTCGGCGGTGAACTCGTCCGCCAGCGCGTCATTGGCAGCGACGGAGGACAGGTCCGCGCAGCGCGGGACGATGGCGCCGCGCAGCGCTGCGGCGGTCTCGGCGAGCGCGGCGAGCCGGTCCTCGTTCCGGGCCACTGCGACCACCTCCGCGCCGGCGGCAGCCGCCGCGCGGGCGAGTGCCGCGCCCAGGCCGGTCGAGGCGCCCGTCACCAGCCAGCGCTGGCCACTGAAGTCCGGGTCGAGCGGCGCGAAGCCGAAGCGGCGGACGCGATGGCCGATGGCTGTGAAGCTGGGCAGGAAACCGGTGAAGAAACGGACGCCGTTCGCGGCCTGCACGAGGGGGTTCATGGATGTCTCCGGCGAATGAGGAGATGCCCGCAGCCTGCCGTGAGGCGCGTGGAGGGCGCGTGAAGGGGAGGGGCGCGCGAGGTCGCGTTCGGGAACGTGCCCCGCGCACCCCCGGGCGGACGCCGGCGACGTCGCCGGCGTCCCGGGGCCGCGTCGGCAGCGGTCGGGGACGACCGCCGCGGGGAGGGGATGCGGCCCCGTCGTCACCGCCGGGCGGCGCGTGCCCGGCGGCTGGTGCTCGATGGTCAGGCCGCCCGGGTCTCGCGCGCAGCCAGCCAGGCCTCGAGTTCGTCTGCGCCGCCGATGGCGGCACCGTTCACGAACACCTGGGGTGTCGTGCTGCGACCCGCGACGGCGCGCAGCGTCGAGGTCGACAGACCGTGGCCGAGGCCGACCTCCTCGAAGCCGATGCCACGCTCGCGGAGCATGTCCCTGGCGCGCGTGCAGTGGCTGCAGCCCGGCTTGGTGAACAGGGTCACCGTCAGCTCCTCCGCCGTCGCCTGCGGATCGAGGTGGCGCAGCATGGTGTCGGCGTCCGAGACCTCGAAGGGGTCACCGGGCACGTCGGGCTCGATGAACTGCTTCTCGACGATGCCGTCGCGTACCAGCATCGAGTAGCGCCAGGAACGCTCACCGAAGCCCAGGTCCGTCTTGTCGACGAGCAGGCCCATGCCGCGGGTGAAGTCGCCGTTGCCATCCGCCAGCAGCGTGACGTTCCGGACCTGCTGATCCCTGGCCCAGGCGTCCATGACGAAGGCGTCGTTGACGGAGAGGCAGACGATCTCGTCGACGCCGAGCCTGGCGAACACGGGCGCCAGCTCGTCGTAGCGCGGCAGGTGGGCGCTGGAGCAGGTCGGCGTGTAGGCGCCGGGCAGCGAGAACACGACCACCGTGCGGCCGGCGAAGATGTCCTCACTGCTGCGACTGCCGAGCAGGCCGTCGGTGATGATCCTGAAATCGACAGCCGGTACGCGGCTGCCCTCGCGGTTCTCGAAGCGTTGTTCGCTCATCTCTTCCATCCCTTGTGTCGGCTGAGTGTCGGGGTGGATCCCGTCGACATGGCGCGACTGTGAAGCAGGCGATTCATGAGTTGAAATGAATTGTTTCTATCCGAACGTTCGTCACGGTCTATCGAGATGCGTCGGCATCCAACACCGCAGGTGCAGGACGCACCGGGTCGCGGCGAGCCGGAACGGGGGTGGCGGGCGAACTGGAGCGGGATCGCGGACCCTGGGGGCAGATGATGGAGCGTGCGGGCGCTACAGCGCCTGTCGTACGTGTCCAGGCGACCATGCAGCAGCGCCGTCGACGGGCGTGCTGGCGCGATCGCGGCGCGGCCGCTTCGGGGCAGGAAGGCGCTGCCGCGAGCAGGGTGGACAAGGCGCGGAGGAAACGCGCCTCGCTGCCCGGAAACGCCGCGGGACGCGGGCGGAGCGAGGCCGTGGAACGGGCGTCACGGCATCAGGCGATCGACAGGCGCCCTGCCGTCTCGTCTGCCTGACAGGCGGAAATGACCACCGCAGTGGACTTCTGCATACTCTCGCACCCGTGCCTGCTCGCCCGTTTCGAGCGTAGCGCGCACGCCGGACGGCCGTGGGGAGCGTGCTGTTGGCGTCATCGAACAACCACCGGATCCTCAGTACGGGCACTGCCCTCGGTTTCCTGCCCCTCGCGCTCGTTCAGAGCGCTCGTCTGCGCTCGGACACGCTCGCCACGCCCCTCCCGGTCGGTGATCCGCACGGCGCCGTCGGAGATCTCTCCGCGCCCGCCATGGACCTGCTCGTGGTCGGCGACTCGAGCGCCGTCGGCGGGTGCTGCGAGGACATGGACGCGGCGCTCCCGCCGCGTCTCGCCTACGGTGTCGCCATGCGTCTGAGACGCGGGGTGCGTTGGACCGCCCGCGGCGGCGCCGGCTGGACGGCGGCGCAGCTCGACAACGTGTTGCGTCGCGAGGGCGTTCCCGCCGCCGACGTGGCGTTGGTGCTGCTCGGCGTCAACGACGCCGTGGCACTCACCCCCCGGGCGAGTTGGCGTCGTCAGATGAAGCGCATCGTCGGCCGCCTGTTCGACGCCGGCGCGCGCCTCGTGGTCGTCTCCGGCGTGCCTCGCCTCGAGCGACTGCCGGGCCTCGCCTGGCCCCTCGGGCCGCTTCTCGGCCTGCGGGGGCGGCAGCTCGATCGCGTCGCGCGTGAACTCGCTCGCTCGCGTCGTCCTGACGGCGAGCGTGATCTGGTCTACGCGCCCGTGCCCGCCGTGGACCCGCAGGCGCATCTCGCGGGTGACGGTGTCCATGCCTCGGCGGCCGGCTACGCCTGGTGGGCCGCCTGCCTCGCCGACGTCCTCGCGCGGGAGTACGCGCAGCTGCCTGCGCCTCCCACGACGGCCGTCGACCGGACCGCCGTCGCCGGCGTCTGACGTCCCGCTCAGCCCCGGGCGCTGGCCAGCAGCGTCAGGGCCATCACCACGGCCACCCCGAGCGCGGCTCCGATCAGGTGCAGCGTGAGCAGCACCAGGGACATGCCGATCGCCCCGGCCGTGCCGTGACCGTAGAGCCTTCGCAGCCAGCTCGCGAGATACCAGAAGCCCACGGTGAAGCCGATCGTCGGCGCCCAGGCGAAGAGCGCCGGCAGCATGGGCACGTGCAGCGTCGCCATGAGCGTCCCGAAGCCTTCGAAGCCCTCGACGAGGAGGAGAAGCAGGAAGAAGAAGCCGTGAAGATGCGCGAGACCGACGAGGTGCACGACGTAGGGCCGGCCCGTGAGGAAGTAGAGCAGCGACATGACCAGGGCGAGGACCGGCAGCAGCAGGATCATCACCGTCGGCAGGCGCTCGTAGATCTGCTCTGCGAACTCGCGCGGATGCTCGATCGTCTCCACGATTGCAGCCTCCGCGCGCTCGCGGTCGACACCGAGGCTCGCGAGGAAGGCCGTGAACTCCGGATCCGTCGTGAGGTCGATGTTGGTCGCGGCTTCGGGCGCCTCCGCCTCCCCCTTGCCCGCGACGGCCATCTCCGCCCGCGCGGTGCGCGCCGAGCGCACCGCGGCGAGGGCGCGCTGGAGAGCGCGGCGCTCGCTCTCCACGCCCGGCCCTGTCCGCGCTTCCAGTTCCTCGAGTTCGGCCTCGAGCTGTGCCTCGCGCTGCTCGAAAGAGGCGTCCTGGCCGCTGAACGCCAGCGGCGTCTCCTCCGCGAGCGAGAACACCAGGAAGACGAGCACGTTCAGTACCAGGTAGAGCCGGAAGGGCGGTACGTGGCGCATGCGGCGGCCGGCGGCCCAGTCGAGGGTGAGCTGGCCCGGCTCGCGGACGAGGCAGCGCAGGGTGCGCCATACGCGGGCGTCCGTGTCCAGGATCTCGATGAGCAGTTCCCAGACCAGCCCGTGCAGCGACAGCGGGCGCAGATCCTGCCGCTGGCCGCAGTCCGGGCAGAAGCGGGTGTGCACCGGACGGTCGCAGTTCAGGCAGGCGCGCGTCGCCGGCGGTGCCTCGATGTCCACCTCTGCCGGGGCGTCCTCCACGAAGCGACGGTTCCCGTCCTGCGTCAGCGGATCGCGACGGGATTGATCACGGCCTGCACCGCCCCCTCGAAGCGCGGTTGGCCCAGTACGAAGAGGAACTCCCAGCCCTCGTCGGCGGCGAGTTCCGCCGTGTTCATGCTCTCCAGCAGATAGATGCCGTTGCGCGCGAGCAGTTCGACGTGCACCGGGAACACGAGGCTCGGATCCTCGTGCGGTACGGCCTCCACACCCCAGTTGTCGACGCCCACGGCGACCACGCCCTGCGCCGCGAGCCAGCGCGCGCCCTCGAGGCCGAGCCCCGGCTGGCCGGCCATGAAGGCTCCGGGGTCGGTCTCGGCGAGCGCCTGCCAGCCCGTATGGAAGAGCACGACGTCGCCCGCCTCGACGCGCACGGCCTGGGCGGACATGGCCGCCTCGATCTCCGCGCGGTTGAAGGCCGTGCCGGGCGCGACCGGATCGGAGTCGAACACCGCAGTCATGTCGAGAAGCACGCCGCGCGTGACGATCGGCGGGATCGCGTGCGTGCCGAGTTTCCTGAGACCCGTCGGGGACACGAACTCCGCGGGGGTCAGGCCGTTGTAGTAGACGTGGTCCGCGCCCATGTGGCCGAGGCCGTCGAGCTGGCTGCCTATACCCATCCAGGTGTGGAGCAGGTCGTCGTTGCTGGTGGCACGGTTCGCACCGCGAGGCTCGCCGGTGGGGCTGCCCGGCTGCAGCACCGTGATCGAGTACCGGCGCGGTGGATAGGCGGGCGTCGACGCGCCCGTGACGACGCCGAGCGCGTAGGTCTCGCCGGTCCGGATCAGCTCGGCCGCTTCGAGCACCTTCGCAGGCGACAGGCGATTGACGGCCCCGAGCGTGTCCTCGGGGCCCCAGGGCGACGGGGGGACGTCCGGTGCCGCGGCCCCGGCCGCGATCGTGCACCCGAGCAGGATGCTGCTCGCGATGGTGCGGCGCCGCGCGCCGCTCGATCGATGCTCTCCGTTCATGGTCCCTCCCCCGACTCCGGTGGCCGCGGCCGATGCGTCAACCCTTGCCGAAGCGCGCCGCGAGTCGTTCCCGCAGCCGCTCGTGCAGGCCGCCGAAGCTGCCGTTGCTCATGATGACGAGATGGCGCGGCGCCCCGGCCGGCCGCTGTGCGATACGCCGCTCGAGATCGGCCGCGAGTCGTTCGACGTCGTCGGCCATGCGCGCTGGCACCACGCTCGCCGCGGTGACCTCCGAAAGATCCCAGTTCAGCTTCGGCGCACGGAACCAGACGGCCTCGTCGGCGGGTGCGCAGCAGGTGGCGAGTTCGCCGCGCAGCGTGCCGAGGCTCATGGTGTGCGATCGCGGTTCGATCACCGCGGTCACGTGCTCGCCGCCGACGGCTGCACGCAGGCCCTGGAGCGTCGTGCGGATCGCGGTCGGGTGGTGAGCGAAGTCGTCGTACACGCGGACGCCGTCGGCCTCGAAGATGAGTTCCATGCGGCGCTTCACGCCACGGAATTCGGACAGCGCGGCGACGGCCGTGGCGGGCGCGACACCCACCTGCGCCGCCGCTGCGATCGCGCCGAGCGCGTTGCTGACGTTGTGTGCCCCGAGGAGCGTCCATTCGATGCGCCCGAGGGCCTCGGGACCCCGATTCACGGTGAAGGCGCGGCCATCGGGCGCGATGTCGGAGGGATGCCAGAGCACCCCCGTGTCCCGTTCGTGGATCCGGGAGGCACGCCCCGTCGCCGTCTGTTCGGCGGACTTCAGCGAGCGGCTGGAGACGCGCTCGATGGGCGTCCAGCACCCTCGTGCGAGGACCTCGTCCAGGGCCGGATCGTCCCGCGGCGCGATGACGCGACCGGCGCCCGGTACCGTGCGCAGCAGGTTGTGGAACTGGCGCTGGATCGCGTCGAGGTCCTCGAAGATGTCCGCGTGGTCGTACTCCAGGTTGTTCAGGATCACCGTACGCGGGTGGTAGTGGACGAACTTCGAGCGGCGATCGAAGTAGGAGCAGTCGTACTCGTCAGCCTCCACCACGAAGGGGCCCGTGCCGACTCGCGCCGACTGCGGGAAGTTCGCGGGTACGCCGCCGACGAGATAGCCGGGATCGAGGCCTGCGTGGTCGAGGATCCAGGCGAGCATGGCCGTCGTGGTGGTCTTGCCGTGCGTGCCGGCTACGGCCAGCACGAGGCGATCGGCGAGCAGCGTGCGGCCGAGCCACTCGGCGCCGGAGACGAAGGGCAGGTTCGCGTCGAGGACGTGTTCGACGGCCGGGTGGCCCCGGGGCAGGCCTGCGTTGCCCATCACGACGAGGTCCGGCCGCGGTGCCATGAAGGCCGGGTCCCACCCTTCCTCCACGGGAATGCCCGCGTCCTTCAGGACGTCGCTCATGGGCGGATAGAGGCCTTCGTCGGAGCCCCGCACCTCGTGTCCCACCTCGCGTGCGAGGAGGGCGAGGTTGCCCATGAGCGTACCGCCGATGCCGAGGAAGTAGAGTTTCACGGGCTCAGGATCCCTCCTGGATCACTGCTGCGTCGCTGCGCGGTGGTGGAAAGACCGATGCGTTGATCATCAGGCTCGTCAGGACCACGAAGGCGGCCACGGCGATGCCCTGGCTGCGCGAGATCTCGAGCGCCCGCGCGAACACGAAGCCGGCGACGGCGATCCACCAGAAGAACAGGGTGAACTGCACCAGGGCCATCAGCACGTCGACGGTACGTGGCTCCGCGGCGGGGTCGAGCAGCAGGGCGATGGGCCAGGACAGCAGCGTGATCAGGGCGTCGGCGCCCATGAGCGCCGTGAACGTGGCCGTGAAGCGGCCCTGCAGGCCCTTCGCGAGCAGCACGAGCCAGGTGCCGGCGCCGAGCAGGGCGGCGTGCATCACTGGCAGTGCCAGGGCAGCGCCCGGGCGGTCGGCAAAGGGTCCCGAGACGCCCACGAGTGCCGAGACGAGGAAGTTGGCGGCCACCACGGAGAGCACGAAGGCGCCGAGCGTCGGCATGCGCTCCGGGCCGAGGCGGAACAGACAGAGGTTCCAGAAGAGCTGGAATACGGCGGTCATGGTCGGCTCGATCTGCGGCCCAGGGGATCGTCGAACGGCCCGCTAAGTCCGGGCGGGCATTCTCGCACAGCAGGCGCTCGCGTCGCGCCTCGTCCACGCGCTACCCTGCCGGCGCCCGCGCCGGGCCCACGGCTCCGCGGTACGCGGGCGAGACGAATCCCGGGGGAAGCAGATGTCCGAGAAGCCGCGCAAGCGCAACGCCTTCTATGCCCAGTCCGGCGGCGTCACCGCCGTCATCAATGCCTCCGCCTGCGGGGTGATCGAGACCGCACGCGCGCACAAGGACCGGATCGGCAAGGTGCTCGCGGGCCGCAACGGCATCCTCGGGGCGCTCCACGAGGATCTCATCGACACGTCCAGGGAGACGAAGGCGACGATCGCCGCGCTGCGCCACACGCCCGGTGGCGCCTTCGGCTCGTGCCGCTACAAGCTCAGGTCCCTCGAGGAGAACCGGGCCGAGTACGAGCGCCTCATCGAGGTCTTCGAAGCGCACGACATCGGCTACTTCTTCTACAACGGCGGCGGCGATTCCCAGGACACGGCCCACAAGGTGAGCCAGCTCTCGCGCAGGCTCGGCCATCTGATCACCTGCATCGGCGTGCCGAAGACCGTCGACAACGATCTGCCGATCACGGACTGCTGTCCGGGCTTCGGATCGGTCGCGAAGTACGTCGCCGTGTCCACCCGTGAAGCCGGCCTGGACGTCGCTTCCATGTGCGAGACCTCCACCAAGGTCTTCGTGCTGGAGGTGATGGGGCGCCACGCGGGCTGGATCGCCGCGGCCGCCGGTCTCGCCGCGGAGGAACCGGGCGATCCGCCGCACGTGATTCTCTTCCCCGAGATCGCCTTCGATCGGGAGAAGTTCCTGGAGCGCGTCCGGCGCACGGTCGAGAAGGAAGGCTACTGCGTGGTCGTCGTCTCCGAGGGGGCTCAGTACGCGGACGGCAGCTTCCTCGCGGACGCGGGCACCGTCGACGCCTTCGGGCACAAGCAGCTCGGCGGCGTCGCCCCCTTCGTCGCCGGCATGGTCAAGGACGCGCTCGGCTACAAGTACCACTGGGCCGTCGCCGACTATCTGCAGCGCTCGGCACGCCACGTCGCGTCGGCGGTCGACGTCGAGCAGGCCTATGCGGTCGGTCGTGCGGCGGTCGAATTCGCCCTCGCGGGGAAGGACGCGGTCATGCCGACGATCGTGCGCGCGCCCGGCAAGCGCTACCGCTGGAGCATCGGCGAAGCGCCGCTCGCGAAGGTCGCCAACGTCGAGAAGAAGATGCCGCGGAGTTTCGTCACGCGTGACGGCTTCGGGATCACGGCGAAGGCCCGCGACTATCTCGCACCGCTGGTCGTGGGAGAGGCGGAGACGCCCTGGAAGGACGGCCTGCCGCGCGTCGCGCGCCTCAAGCGCGTACCGGTCGCGAAGAAGCTGGCGCCCTTTCGGGGCTAGCCGGCAGGCTCAGGCGTACGCGCGTGCCACGCCCCGGCCGCGAGTCGATGCTGAGCGTGCCCCCGTGGCGCTCCACCACGCCGAGCACGAAGGCGAGGCCCAGGCCCCGTCGTGACGGCGTGCGGGTCGTGTAGAAGGGCTCGAAGCAGCGCGAGATCACCGCCTCGCTCATGCCCTCGCCGGAGTCGATCACCACGATGTCGATACAGCCGTCACGCGCGCCCGCACCGACCTCGATACGGATCGCCCCGGGCTGATCGCCGATGGCTTCGACGGCGTTGGCGACCAGCTCCTGCAGCGCCTGCCCGAGGCGCCGGCGCTGAGCCCACAGCGGCGGTAGCTCCGGCGCGGTGGCGACGTCGAAGTCGCAGCGGGCGGGAATCAGCCCCGCAGCCTGCGGCGTGCCGAACAGGTCGCTGACCTCCAGCTCCGTGAACGGTTCCTCCGCGTCGCGCCCGGCCAGACCGAGACGTTCGATGATCTCGCTGCCGTGTTCGCCGCTCGCGAGCGCGGCGGCCAGCTGTGCGCGCGCCGGATGGCCTGTGTCCAGCTGTTCGAGTGCACGCGCCGTGCCGTGGACGATCCCGGAGAACACGTCGACGAAGTGTTCCGTCAGGCCGCGATTCATGCCCAGGACCCTGCGGACCGTGTCCATCTCGTCACGCTGCCGAGCCAGTTCCCGTTCGAGTTCGCGCTGGCGCTCACCGAGCATGAGCGAGCGGCGCCGGGCCCAGTGGAAGGCGAGCGCGAGCGGGATGCAGGCGAGTGCGAACACCCTTATCTCGCTCGACTGCTCGCCGCGGGAGATCCACAGGACGAGGATCAGGCCGAGGGTGCCGGCACTGACGCCGAAGGCGAGCGGCTCGATGATCAGCGCGGCGCAGCCGAACAGGAGCGCGACGACGAGATAGGTCGTGGCCGACTCGTTGAAGGGCTGGACATGGAAGGCCAGCACACCGAGACAGACGAGCCAGATCCAGAGCGGCCAGTAGCGGATCGGCACGCGGGTCTCGAAGCGCCGATGCGCGAGCCAGCCGAGCGGCGCGACGAGCACCGCGGCCAGCAGGATCGCGGCCGAGAACGACGGGGAGTACTCGGAGAGGTGCGCGGCGCCCTCGGCGAGGAGCAGCAGGGACACCAGCGGGGCGCCCCAGCGCAGCGTGTCGCGCGTGTCCTCGTCGTAGAGCCGGGCTCGATCCGCATGCACGGCGCAGGGGTCCGCGAGCGGCGTCCGGGGCAGCGGGGCCCCGGACGCGGTCTCGATCAGACCAGCAGCGGCGCGATCACCAGCGAAACGATGGCCATGACGTTGATGAGGATGTTCATCGACGGGCCGGACGTGTCCTTGAAGGGGTCGCCGACCGTGTCGCCGACGACGGTGGCCGCGTGCACGTCGGAACCCTTGCCGCCGAGGTTGCCCTTCTCGACGTACTTCTTGGCGTTGTCCCAGGCGCCACCGGCATTGGCCATGGTCAGCGCGAGGAGCACGCAGCCGAGCAGACCCCCGCCGAGCACGCCGCCGAGGGCCTCGGCGCCGAGCGTGAAGCCGACCAGGGGCGGCACGCCGACGGCGATCACGCCGGGCAGCAGCATGCGGCGCAGGGCTGCGGTGGTGGCGATCTCGATGCACTTGGCGTTGTCGGGCTCCGCCTCACCGTCGAGCAGACCCGGGATCTCCCGGAACTGACGGCGGATCTCCGTGATCATGTCCATGGCCGCGTCACCGACGGCGGTCATGGTGATGGAGCCGATCAGGAACGGGATCAGGCCGCCGATGAACAGGCCGATGAGCACCATGGGCTCGCCGATGTTGAGGGACAGGGCCTCGAGGCCCGCTGCCGCGCGGTTGTGGTCCACGGTCTCGACGTAGGCCGCGATGATGGCGAGGGCCGCTAGGGCGGCGGCGCCGATGGCGAAGCCCTTGCCGATGGCCGCCGTGGTGTTGCCGAGCTCGTCGAGGGAATCGGTGATCTTGCGCGTCTCCTCGCCGAGGCCGCCCATCTCGGCGATGCCGCCGGCGTTGTCGGCGACCGGTCCGTAGGCGTCGATGGCCATGGTGATGCCGACCGTGGCGAGCATGCCGAGGGCCGCGATGCCGACGCCGTAGAGGCCGGCGAGGGTCGTGGAGACGAAGATGATCGCGCAGATGGCGAGCAGCGGGATCACCACGGACTGCATGCCGACCGCGAGACCCGTGATCATGACCGTGGCAGAGCCGGTCTGGCCGGCCTCGGCGATGCGCACCACCGGGCCGCCGGACGTGTAGTACTCGGTGGTGAGTCCGATGACGATGCCGCCGATGGCGCCGGCCACCACGGACATCCAGACGGCGTCGGCCACGCCGAGCTCGCCGATCAGGAAATAGGACACGCCGATGAAGAGGATCGGCGAGCCGATCGTGCCGAAGCGCAGGGCGGTCGCGGGCTGGGCGCTGCTCATGGCCTTCACGAGCGCGATGCCCACGAGCGAGCAGACGAGGCCCGCGGAGGCCAGAAGCAGGGGCAGGGACATGAGCGCCGAGCGCTGTGCGCCCTCTTCGCCGAAGCCGGGCGTCAGGTCGCCGAGCGCAGCCAGGCCGAGCGTGGAGGCGATGGCGATCGAGGCGATCATGGAGCCGCAGTAGGACTCGAAGATGTCCGAGCCCATGCCCGCGACGTCGCCGACGTTGTCACCGACGTTGTCGGCGATGACGCCCGGATTGCGCGGATCGTCCTCGGGGATGCCCGCTTCCACCTTGCCGACGAGGTCCGCACCGACGTCGGCGCTCTTCGTGTAGATGCCGCCGCCGACGCGCGAGAACAGCGCCACCGTGGAGGCGCCCATGCCGAAGCCGTGAATGTTGTGCGCCGTCTCCGGGTCGCCGCCGAAGAAGTAGTAGAGACCGCCGAGGCCGAGCAGGCCGAGGGACGCCACGCACAGGCCCATGATCGAGCCGCCGAAGAAGGCCACGGAGAGGGCCTGGGGCGCGCCGAAGTCGTGGGCGGCGGTGGTCGTGCGCACGTTCGCCTTGGTGGCGGCGTACATCCCGATCCAGCCCGCGAGGCCGCTCGAGAGTGCACCGACGACGAAGGCGATCGCGGTCTCCGCGTTCAGGAAGAAGTACAGGAACGCCACCAGCACCGCGGCGAACACCGCGAGCATGGAGTACTCGCGGCGCATGAAGACCATCGCGCCGAGGTGGATCTGGTCGGCGATGGCCTTGACCTTGTCCTGGCCTTCCGGATAGCGGGTGACCATGCCGTAGATCACGGCCGCGGCGACGAGGCCGACGACGCCGAGCGCAGGCGGCACGAGGGTCAGATCGATCATCGGTGTCTCTCTTTCTGTTGCCCGGAACGAGGGCCGCGACCGAACGGGTGGCCCCGGTGCCTGACGGCGACCGGCGTCTGGTCACGAGACGCGTTCAGGGAAGGATGTCGACGTGGATCGCAGGGCCGGCGCCACCACCCCAGGGGCCGGTCCGGAGAGCGGCGCGATTGTAGCGAAGGCCCCGGAGCGAGGGAACCGACCGAGCCGCCGGAGGCCCCTGTGCACTATCATCGCTCCGCCGTTTCTCCTGCCGGACCCCATCCATGAGTCTGTCCGATGTGTCTCCTGGCCTTCGCGCCCCCGACGAAGTCAACGTCGTCGTCGAGATCCCTGCCAACGCCGATCCGGTGAAGTACGAGGTCGACAAGGTCTCGGGCGCCGTGTTCGTCGACCGCTTCATGGCGACGCCCATGTTCTATCCCTGCAACTACGGGTACGTGCCGACCACGCTGGCCGAGGACGGCGATCCCGTCGACGTGCTCGTGGTCACGCCCTATCCGCTGATCCCCGGGACGGTCATCCCCGCCCGGCCCGTGGGGGTGCTGCGCATGACCGACGAAGCCGGCCCGGACGAGAAGATCCTGGCCGTGCCGCCGGATCGCCTGACGAAGATGTACGTGGACGTGCAGGCGCCGGACGATCTGGAGGCCGGCCTCGCCGATCGTGTCGAGCACTTCTTCGGGCACTACAAGGATCTGGAGCCGAACAAGTGGGTGCGCATCGACGGTTGGGGAGACGCCGAGGAGGCGCGGGCGCTGATCGTCGCGGCCCTCGCGCGGCACCGCGACGCCCAGTAGTCGGCCTCAGCCCTCGGACAGCAGCCGGCGCAGGTCGATGAGCGCGGCGTTCGCCCGCGCGATGTGCGAGGACATCACGAGCGAGTGGTTGGCGACGAGGCCGAAGCCGTTGCCATTCAGCACCATGGGGCTCCACATGGGCTGCTGCGTCGCTTCGAGCTTGCGGATGATCTGACGCAGGGAGACGAGGGCGTTCTTGTCCTCGAGCACGTCGCGGAAGTCCACTTCCATGGCACGCAGGATGTGCAGCAGTGCCCAGGTCTGGCCGCGCGCCTCGTGGAACACGTCGTCGATCTCGAGCCAGGGCGTCCGTACTTCCTGGTCGCGGGGTGCCGGCGTCGACTGGCTACCCGCGCTCTCGCCCGCGAGGCCGAGGTCGTACTGCTGCTGGCCCGCAGCGCTGGAGAGACGCTGGGACAGATCACCGAGGCGTGTCTCCACGGCGGCTAGGTAGCTGCGCAGGTTGTCCGCCCGTTCGTAGAACTGCGCGTCCGGCTCCGTCGGATCGGAGAGGCGCGAGAGATAGCTGCGCATGTGGCGGATGCCGTCGCGGTACTCGTGTTCGGTCTGCGGGAACATCCATGCGGAGTTGTCGAAGAAGAACTTGCCCTCGGCCTGGCCCAGGTCCGGGTCCTCCCGTGACTGGGACTGGGAGCGTGACAGGTCGTTGCGCATGACGCGTGCGAGATCGCGGATCTGCACGAGCACGCCGAATTCCCAGTTCGGCATGTTGTCGAGCCACCAGACGGGTGGGAACACGTCGTTCGACATGTAGCCGCCGGGTTTCTGCAGCAACGTCTCCGCCAGTTCTATGAGCGTCGCGGTGGTGGTGAAGCCGGTGACGCGCTCCCGACCCATCTCCGCCGCGCGCGTCGAGGCGCGCGCTTCGACGTCGAAGAGCCCGGGCTGCAGGCTCCAGTAGAGCCCGAGCACGATGACCACGAAGAGATAGGCGACGAGGGCGATGCCCGTCATTCGTGCAGCCGTGCCTAGGGCCGACGCGCCCTGCAACTCGAAGCTGGCCATGTCTCAGTCCCCCTCGGGTGCCTGCCGGCGAACCGGGAGCGCGACCGGCAGCCGCGCGCCGTCGTCGAAGAGCAGCTCGACCTCGATCACCGTCCCTGCACGGGTCGCATCGACGTCGAAGAGCATCAGATGGTCGCCGCCGGGCGCCAGTGCCGCGCTTTCGCCGGCCGGAATCACCAGCTGCTCCATGGGACGCATGCGCATCATGCCGTCCTCGCGGAGCATGGTGTGAAGCTCGATGCGCGCGGCCGCGCTCTCTGCGCCGACCAGGGTGGCGGCCGTCTCGCCGCCGTTGCGGAGCACGAGGTAGCCGGCCGCGACGGTCCGGTTCGGGGGAGTCTCGCGCACCCAGGACCCGCTCACCTCCAGCGCACCGGGCGCCAGCGTGGCGAAGGCCGATGGCCAGAGCGCCAGTGCCAGGAGGGTTCTCAGGGCTGCACGGATCACGTCGATCTCCTTCCGATGAGCCGCCGATTCTAGAGTGCCGGCGGCGCCTCGTCAGGGACCGTCCGCGGGGGCGCGACGAGAGGAACCGCCGGGCGCGGCGGAACGACCTTCCGTCAGTCCATGGTGCGCAGTTCGACGCTCGCCACCGGCCCCACTTCCGAGCGCGCTCGAAGCCGGCGCGCAGGCGGTGCGCCGTTCATCTGCTGATAGATCCAGCGGCTCCAGCCGTCCACGGGCGCCGTGATGACGACGAACAGGGCTTCTTCCTTCGCCCGCGTGCCCAGCCGGGCCAGCTGCCGCGCGAGGGCCGGCGCCCGCGCGTCGAGATCGGGTCCGGCCAGCTCGTGTCGTTCCGACGGTGTCTTCAGCGCGCGCCCGACCGCGACCCGGGTTGCGGCGAGCGTGGGATGGCCGGGGCTGACCTGGGCCGCGAGTTCGAGCAGCTCCTCGGCGCGCCGCGTCTCGCCGTTGCCGGCTGCGCGGAGCGCCCAGCGCTGATAGCGGCGGGCGATCTCTTCGATGCCGGCACGGGGCCTGGGATCGTCCGGCGCCAGAACGAGCGCGCGCAGGAAGTGGTCCAGGGCGTTGTCCTCGAGCGGCGTGGTGAGGCGGTTCGTCGCGAGCGCGGCCTCCGCCTCGCGCAGCAGGGCCTCGAGGACGCGCGCTTCCCGCGACTCCCGGGTCGCCACGGGAGAAGCGGGCGGGGGCTCGGCAGGTGGCGGCGCCTCGGCCGGCTGCGCGGTCGCCGTCGGGGCCTGCGTGGGAACGCAGCCCCAGAGCAGCGCGGCGGCCAGCAGGGCCGCATGGCATCGGGCCGGAGTGTGCATCTGTTCCGTATCCGAACGGCGGTGTCTGGTATCTCTGCTATCTTTGCAGGCGTCACCCTCGAGTCACAACGCCGCGCGGGTACGGCGCACCGCGACCCGTGCCCATGGCGCCTCATCGCCGTCGAGAATCCCATGCCCAGCCTTCGTTCAGCGATCGTCTCGTTCCTGGTCCTGATGGCCTTCGCCGCGGTGGCGCCCACGCGCGCAGCCGAGCCGGCGGATTCGGCACTCGGTGTCGGCGGCTTCGACTTCCTGCCCGTGGACGAGGCCTTCCGCCTCGGCGTCGACGCGGCGGCGGAGCCGCTGCGCGTGTTCTGGCAGATCGAGCCCGGCTACTACCTGTATCGGCACCGGCTCTCCTTCGAGCTGCAGCGCGGCGGCCAGCTCGCGTCGGATGCGGTGGCGATCCCCCCTGGCAAGGAGAAGCAGGACGAGTACTTCGGCGACGTCGAGGTCTACTACGGCGACCTCGCGGTGACCGTCGCGCTCCCGCCGTCGCTGCCCGCGGACGCGGTACTCGCCGTCGGCTATCAGGGCTGCGCGGATGCCGGTCTCTGCTATCCGCCGGAGAAGCGCTACGTCGCACTCGGCGGCGCTGCGGTCGGGTCGATCGGTGAACGCCCGCCCGCGGCCCCCGCAGCGGCGCCCGTCGAGGCCACTGCCGAGACCCGGACGACGACGGCGAGCGCTGCGCCGGTGACCGAGGAGGGGCGGCTCGCCGCGCTTCTCGGCGGTGACGATCTGCTGCTCGCGCTCGGGATCTTCCTGCTCGCGGGCATCGGCCTCGCCTTCACGCCCTGCGTGCTGCCCATGGTGCCGATCCTCTCCAGCATCATCGCCGGCCAGGGTGCGGTCTCGCGCGCACGCGCCGCCACGCTCTCCGGCACCTACGTGCTCGCCATGGCGGTGACCTATGCGGTTCTCGGTACCGTGGTCGGGTTCTTCGGCGGCGCACTCAACATCCATGGTTGGCTCCAGAGCCCGCCGGTGCTGGTGGTCTTCGCCGGCCTCTTCGCCGTGCTCTCCCTCGCGATGTTCGGCTTCTACGAGCTGCAGTTGCCGGCCTTCCTCCGCAGCCGCCTCGAAGGCAGGGGCGGCGGCGGCAGCCTCGGCAGCGTCGCGGCCATGGGCGTGTTCTCCAGCCTCCTCGTCTCACCCTGCGTTTCAGCGCCGCTGGCCGGCGCGCTCGTCTACATCAGCTCCACCGGCGATGCGCTGCTCGGCGGCAGCGCGCTCTTCGCTTTGGCGCTCGGCATGGGCGTTCCGCTCATGGTCGTCGGAGTCGGTGGTGGGGCGCTGCTGCCGCAGGCCGGTGTCTGGATGAACGCGGTGAAGGCGGTCTTCGGGGTCCTGCTCCTCGGCGTCTCCGTGTGGCTGCTGGAGCGTGTCCTGCCTGCCGGCGTCACTCTGCTGCTCTGGGCGGCCCTCGCCGTCGGCAGCGGTGTCGCCCTCGGTGCGCTCGACTTCGAGCGCCGCGAGGGGCTCGGCAACCTCTGGAAGGCTTCCGGCGCCATGCTCTTCGTCTACGGCGTCGTACTCATCGTCGGTGCAGCCTCCGGTGCGCACGACCCGCTCCGGCCGCTCGCGCCACTGGCCGCATCCGCTGGCGCCCCGGCCGGCGAGGCGGCTCCGAGCTTCCGGCCGGTGGACACGCTCGCCGATGTCGAGGCGTCTCTCTCCTCCGCGCGCGCGACGGGTCGCCCCGTGCTGCTCGACCTCTACGCGGACTGGTGCATCTCCTGCAAGGTCATGGAGCGCAGCGTCTTCCCGGAGCCCGAAGTGCAGCGACTCATGGCCGAGTTCGACCTGCTGCGCGCCGACGTCACCGCCAACGACGCCGAGCATCGGGCGCTGCTCGCGCACTACGACCTGTTCGGGCCACCGAGCCTGCTGTTCTTCGATCCCGTGGCCGGCGAGCTGCGGGCCTTCCGGCTGCAGGGGGAGATCGGCTCGGCCGCCTTCGCCGATCATCTGCGCCAGGTGCTCGCCACCTCCGGCTGAACTGCGCCCGGAGCGCCGCGGGGGGCCCGTCCGACAGCGCACTGCGTCGCGTCGCAGGATTCCCTAGACTTGCCGCACCCAGGCGCTGCGGACCTGCTCGATGGCCGACATTCTTCTCCTGAACGGACCCAACCTGAATCTGCTCGGCGAGCGCGAGCCCGAGATCTACGGCAGCACGACGCTCGCGCAGCTCGAGTCGGGCCTCGTGGAGAACGCGTCCCGGGCCGGTTTCTCGCTCACCTGCCATCAGTCGAACTCCGAAGGGGGCCTCGTGGACCGGGTGCAGCAGGCACGCGCCGAGGGCGTTCGCTTCGTGATCGTGAACCCCGGCGCCTACGCCCACACCTCCATCGCCCTGCGTGACGCTTTCGAGGCTGTGCGCATCCCCTTCATCGAGGTGCACATCTCCAACGTCCACGCCCGGGAGAGCTTTCGCCATCACTCCCACCTGTCGCCCATCGCCGAGGGCGTCATCTGTGGCCTCGGCGTGCAGGGCTACGCGCTGGCCTTGGCCGCAGCCGTCGACAGGATCCAGGGGAACTGAGGGCGTTCGGTGACTGAAGCCGCCTGGCTGCGCGTCGAGGTCGAGGCGCCGGCGCCGCTGGTAGCGGCCCTCGAGGGGCTGCTCGAGGCCCTCGGCGCCGTTGCCGTCACCCTCGCCGACGCGCGCGATCAGCCCCTGCTCGAACCTGCACCGGGCGAAGTGCCGCTCTGGCGTGACGTGGTCGTCTCCGGGCTGTTCCCGGCCGAACCGGATCCGCGCGCGCTGCTCGAGGCCAGCGCCGACGCCTGGCGCGCGGGCAGCGGCGCGAGCCTGCCGCCGCTGCGCTTCGTGCCCGTGACCGAGGGCGACTGGGCAGACGCCTGGCGTCAGCACGCGGTGCGGCTGGATTTCCCCGGTGTCCTCCATCTGCGTCCGGACGACGACGACCCTCCACCGGAGGACGGCGGCGTCGTCGTCCGCCTCGCGCCGGGCCTCGCCTTCGGCACCGGCGGACATGCGACCACGCGTGGTTGTCTCGCGGCTCTCGCCGCGGCACCCCCTGCGGGCCGGGACGTACTCGACTTCGGCTGTGGTTCCGGCGTGCTCGCCATCGCGGCGCTCGCGCTCGGGGCGACGCGGGCCGTCGGCGTCGATCACGATCCTCAGGCCCTCGCCGCGACGCGCGAGAACGCAGCGCGCAACGGTGTCCTGGACCGGCTGCTGGTGCGTGAGCAGCTTCACGCCGACGATCGCTGCGATCTGCTCCTCGCCAACGTCCTCGCGGGCCCGCTCGTCGAACTCGCGCCCACGCTCATGGCGCGGGTCCGGACCGGCGGGCGCGCGGTGCTCTCGGGGATACTTCCCGAGCAGGCGGAAGCCGTCCGGTCCGCCTGGTCGGCCTTCGATCTGAGCATGGCGGAAGACGAGGGCTGGGTGGTCCTCGCCGGTCCCTGGCGCGAGGGGTTCGCCGCGTGAGCAGCTTCGTCGTCGCCTGCCCCGGCTGCGGCACCCAGTTCCGGGTGACCCCGGCGCATCTGGCGCCGGCCCGGGGGCTCGTCCGCTGTGGCGCCTGCCTCACCGTGTTCCGCGCGGAGGCGATGCGGGTCGATGGGGCGCCTGCCGACTCTGCCGAGCCTGCCGTCGCCGACGGCGCGACCGGGTCGGTCGACGGTCGCGTCGACGCGCAGACCCACGAGCGCCCCCGCCCGCACGCGAGTCGCCATCGGTCCGTTCTGGGGCGCGAGCCCAGGACGGAGTCGACGCCGGAGTCCAAGCGGGCGCCGGAGTCGGAGCCCTCCCTCGATGACGACGACGTGGCGCTCGCCGAGCTGCCCGAGGACGATCTGCGGGCGCCGCCGCGCCTCGACGAGATCACCCTGCCCGCCGAGGCGGAACGCGTCGCGGCGGCGCTCGAAGAGCAGCGCCGCGCCCGCGAACGGCGCCCGGGCAAGCGCTGGATGGCCCTCGCCGGCGTACTGGCGTCGCTGCTCGTCCTGGAGCTCC
>JAZBPO010000244.1:0-55236 GCA_036351675.1 Pseudomonadales bacterium | reverse complement strand
GCGGCCAGTGCGGCGGCCAGTGCGGCGGCCAGTGCGCTCGCTAGCGCGGCGGCAGCAGATCCTCGAGCGTGTCCACGAGCGCATCGGCGCCGAGTTCCTCCGGCGCGTGCTCGCCGTGATAGCCATAGCGCACGCACACGACGGGGATGGCGGCGGCGCGCGCCGCGTCCACGTCCGTGATCGAGTCGCCGAGCATGAGGGCTTCTCCCGGGTCGGCGCCGAGACGCCTGCAGGCCTCCTGCAACGGCATCGGATGAGGCTTGCGCTCGGCGAGGGAATCGCCGCCTATCACCACCTCGAAGTGCTCACCGAGGCCGATGCCGGCCAGGAGCGAGCGCGAGAGCGCTTCCGTCTTGTTGGTCACGCAGGCGACGGGCCGGCGCTCTGCGGCGAGGTGTTCGAGGGTGGCGGCGACGCCCGGGAACAGCCGCGACGCGTCGGCGATGTGCTCGCCGTAATAGGCGAGGAAGTGCGCGAGGCGTGCGTCCAGCCCCGCTTCGTCCACGGTGACACCGTGATGGGCGAGGGCGCGCTCGATGGTGCGCCGGGCACCCTGTCCCACGAAGGCCCGCACGAGCGCCAGCTCCGTGCCCGGATGGCCGAAGGCAGCGAGCGTTTCCTGCAGCGCCGCGTGCAGGTCGGGCGCCGTGTCGACCAGCGTGCCGTCGAGATCGAACAGCCAGGCGCGGCGTGCGCCAAGTTCCGCGAGCGCGTTCACTCGGGGAGCGCGGCGCGCATGGCGGCGATGGTCGCCGCGTAGTCGTCTGCGCCGAAGATCGCGGAACCGGCGACGAAGGTGTCCGCTCCGGCGGCGGCGATCGCGCCGATGTTGCCGATGCCGACGCCACCGTCGACCTCGAGGCGCACGGCGCGGCCGGATGCGTCGATGCGCTCGCGCACGGCGCGGATCTTGTCGAGCGTGGCAGGGATGAACGTCTGGCCACCGAAACCCGGATTCACGGACATGAGCAGCACCATGTCGATCTCCTCGAGCATCCAGTCGAGCCAGTGCAGCGGGGTGGCCGGGTTCAGGACCAGCCCGGGGCGTGCCCCGCCGTCGCGGATCATGGCGACGGAGCGATGGACGTGCGCGCTCGCCTCCGGGTGGAAGGTGATCCAGCTCGCGCCGGCCTCGAGGAAATCGCCGATCAGCCGGTCCACGGGCTGCACCATGAGGTGCACGTCGATCTCCGCCGTCACGCCGTGCCTGCGCAGCGCCCCGCACACCATGGGGCCGATCGTGAGGTTCGGCACGTAGTGGTTGTCCATGACGTCGAAGTGGACCCAGTCCGCCCCGGCGGCGAGTACGGCGTCCACCTCCTCTCCGAGCCGAGCGAAATCGGCGGACAGGATGGACGGGGCGATGCGGGGTTCGAGAGCGGCCATGGCGGTTCCGGGGTGGGCTTCGGTCGGCGCCGAGTCTACTAGGAGTCCGGGCGGCGGAAGCCGAACAGGCGCCCTCGTCCTCGGCGATCGCCGGATGCCCGGCCCGGCTCAGGGGCCGTGTCGCGCCTGCGCCCGCGCCAGACGCTCCGGAGTGCCGATGTCTTCCCAGATGCCCCGGTGCACCTCGCCGCTCACGCGCCCAGCGGCGATCGCGGCATCGAGCAGGGGCCGCAGCGGCAGCACGCCGGCCTCCATGCCGGCGAAGAAGGCCGGATCGTAGACGCCGATGCCGGCGTAGGTCAGGCGTGCGGCGGCGCCGAGCGCGAGCGGTGCGCGCGCCTCCGCGCGCGCGGGCTCCCGGGCCAGGTCGAAGTCGCCGTGCGTGACCCAGGGCGGCGCCGGCACCATGACCAGATGCGCGAGCGACGGGCCCGGGCCGCTCAGCAGGCGGGCGAGATCGAAATCGCTGAAGACGTCGCCGTTGACGACCAGGAAGGGCGCGTCGCCGAGCAACGGCAGGGCGCTGCGGATCCCGCCCGCGGTCTCCAGCAGCTCCGGCTCCTCCGAGAAGTGCACGGTGAGTCGCGGCGGTGAGTGCGCGAGGACGTGCTCGCGGATCTGCTCGCCGAGGTGGTGCAGGTTGACCACCACTCGGCGTATCCCGATGGCCGCGAGGCGCTCGAGATGATGGTCGACGAGCGTCCGCCCGGCGAGCGGCACGAGCGGCTTGGGTACGCGGTCCGTGAGGGGCCGCAGGCGCTCGCCGCGCCCGGCAGCGAGGATCATGGCGGTTTCGACGTTCATGCCAGCCGTGCCGCGAGGCGGGGGCGGACCTCGGATGCGAGCCAGCGTCCGAGGTCCACCGTCTCGGCATGCGCCGGTGCGACCTGCAGCACGTGCTCCAGCGTACGGGGCATGTCGGCGAGCGCATGGCTGCGGCCGTCGCGAAGATGCAGCCGCGCGAAGATCCCGAGGGCCTTCAGGTGACGCTGCATGCCCAGCAGATCGAAGCTGCGACGGAATGCATCGGCGTCCTCGGTGCCGGGGAGTCCGGCGTCCCGGGCGGCCTGCAGGAAGCGGGCGAACAGCCGCTCCAGCTCTGCTGCTTCGAGGGTCCGGTAGCAGTCCCGCAGCAGCGAGACGAGGTCGTAGCCCTGGGGGCCGTTGCGGGCGTCCTGGAAGTCGACCATGGCGATCGTGCCGTCGCGCTGGACCATGAGGTTGCGGCTGTGCCAGTCCAGATGCACCGCCACGCGCGGGGCGTCGAGGTGCGCCGAGGTGAGCGCCTTCAGGGCCTCGTCCAGCACGGCCGGCGAACGAGGCAGCGCGAGCAGCCCTTCGAGGCACCACTCGCCGAAGAGGCCGTTCTCGAGTGCGAGGCGCTCGGCGTCGTAGGGCGGAAAGGGGGGCGGATCGATGTGGGCAGCGCGCTGGAAGGCGACCAGCGCGTCCACGGCGGCGTCGTGGAGCGCGGTCGTGTCCTCGGGATTCGCCAGTATGCGCCGCGCGAGCGTGTCGTCGCCGAGATCGGTGACGAGGAGGAAACCCGCGTCTTCGTCGGCCGCGAGGACGCGCGGTGCCGGGAGCGCCCGGGCCTCGAGCCATGCCGCCACGCGCAGGAAGCCGGCGTTGTTCTCACGTTCGGGCGGAGCGTCGACCAGGATACGGGGCCCCGCATCGGTGACGACGCGCGCGAAGCGGCGGAAGCTCGCGTCCGCCGTGAGTGGAGCAGGGGCTCTGCCGGCCCGTTCTCCGCGCTCGGCCAGGGTTTGCCGGAGCCAACGCTCCAGCTGCGTCTGTCGTTCCGTCCCGGTCATGGTCGCTCTGACGTCGTGGGGACCCGGATGATAGCGGCCGCTCGGCTGACGCGCTCCGGCGGCCTCGCGTATGATCCGGCCCGAACCACGGCCCTGGGCTCCCACCACCGCCATGATCCCCCGTTTTCGCGTGTTCCGCCTGCTTCCGGCAGCGTTGCTGTCGCTGCTGCCGGCGCTCGCGCCCGCTTTCTCCGAAGACCAGTGGCGCTGCACGGTCGGCCCCGACGGCGGCTGGGAGTGTACGGAAGTGGCCCTCGACGCGGGGCCCTTCGAGCCGGTGGCCACGGCGCCCATCGTCGACCGCTCGGCGCAGCGCGCGCAGCGGCCCGAGCGTCCCTTCGGCCAGACGGAGGAGATGGCCGAACTCACCTGGATGCCCCGTCAGGCCCTGCCGCAGACCCTCCGCGCGGAGGTGCCGCCCTGGTGCGGTGGCGCCTACCAACCGCTGCAGTGGCCCGAGGACGTCCTCGCCACGGATCCCGAGACGGCCCTCGTCACGCTCGCTGCCGAGCGCGGCGAATACGTGGTGGACGAAGCGGCGCGGCTCGAGGGTGCTGTCCGCATCTCCCAGGGGCCGCGAAGCGTCGAGGCGGAGCTCGCGACCTACGATGCGCTCGAGGAAGCGCTGGCGCTCGAGGGTGACGTGCTGGTGCAGGAGCCGGGGATCCTCCTGCGCGGCGCTGCGGCGGAGCTGGACCTCGCCAGCGGTGATGCACGCATCGACGATGCTCGCTTCGTGCTCTACGAGGGCGGCTACCGCGGTGCGGCGGCGACGCTCGCGCGTACCGATGGAGGCCTCTCCATCGAGGAGGGCGAGTTCACCCGTTGCGAGCCGGGCAATGCGGGCTGGAAGGTCGCGGCCGGGCGCATCGAGATCCCGGAAGCGGGCGGCTATGCCATCGCCGAGAACGCCCGCCTCGAGATCTACGACGTGCCCGTGCTCTGGGCGCCGCGTCTCACGGTGCCGGTCAGCGACGAGCGCAAGAGTGGTTTCCTGTTCCCGTCGGTCGGCTTCAGCGGCGAGAACGGCTTCGACGCCTCCCTGCCCTACTACCTGAACCTCGCGCCCAACTACGACGCGACGGTCACGCCGCGCCTCATGGCCGATCGTGGCGTGTTGCTGCAGGCCGAGTTCCGGCAGCTCACCGAACACATGGAGAACACGCTCGGCGGCGCGCTGCTGCCCAAGGACGACAACTACGACGGCGAGTTCTCCTTCGACGAGTTCGAGGAGCTGGTGCGCAACGGGCGTCTGCCGCCCGGCACCTTCGAGGCGGAGCAGCGCTGGCTCGGTCGGTTCGAGCATCGTGGCAGCTGGGTGCCGGGACTCACCACGGAGGTGGACTTCATCGCCGTCAGCGACGACGACTACCTGCGCGACATCGGTACGGACCTCTACGCGCAGACGCTGCCGGAGGTCGAGCGCACCGCCGCCCTGCGCCTGCGTCGCGGTGGCCTGGATGCCATGCTCTGGGCGCAGGACATCCAGATCCTCCAGGAGGACGTACTCGGTTCCTATCGCCGGCTCCCGCAGTTCGACCTGTCCTGGCACGAGCGCTTCGGCGACGTGCCCATGGTGTTCGGCCTCGATTTCCAGTACGCGCAGTTCGAGCGTGACGACAGCCTCGCCGCCGACCGCGACGCGATCACCGGCGATCGTGTCCACATCGTGCCCCGTTTCACGCTGCCGCTGGAATGGACCTGGGGCTGGATGGAGGCGACGGCCGCCTGGAAGTACACGCGCTACACGCTCGCTCCACCGCCCTCGCTCGACGATCCGCTCCGCAACGCTGCAGGCGCTCCCGTGATCGATCCCGCGACGGGCCAGTTCGCGCGCAATCCGTTCGCGCTCGAGGACAACCCCACGCGCATCCTGCCGACGGGCAGCGTGGATCTGGGCCTGCGCTTCGAGCGTGACGCCTCCATCGCCGGCACGCGACTGCTCCAGACCCTGGAGCCGCGGCTCTTCTATCTCTACACGGAGCGCGAGAACCAGGACGATCTGCCGATCTTCGACACGGCCGATCTGACCTTCGGGGTGGAGCAGCTGTTCCGGGAGAATCGCTTCTCGGGCATCGACCGCATCAACGACGCGAACCAGCTCACGGCTGCGGTCACCTCGCGGCTCATCTCGCGCAGGGACGGCTCGGAACTTCTGAGCGCCACCGCGGGTCGAATCGTCTACTTCGATCCGCCCGAGGTGACGCTCGACGGCACGATCGACAGGGCCCGGGAGCGCGATGCCTCCGGCTGGGTCTCGGAACTCGTGCTGCGGCTCGGCGGCGGCTACGACGCCAAGGCGCTGTGGGTGTGGAGCAACGACGACCGCGAACTCGACCAGGGCCTGGTGCGCCTGCGCTGGCGCGGCGGTGATCCGCGCTCGCTCTTCAACGTCGCCTACCGGACGCGCGGTGACGGCATCGATCAGGCCGACGTGAGCTTCTCCTGGCCCTTCCGCCCGAACATGGCGTTGATCGCCCGCTACTTCTACGACATCGAGCGGGAAGAGGTGCTCGAGGCGCTCGCGGGCGTGCAGTACGACGACTGCTGCTGGCGTCTGCGCCTGGTCGGTCGGCAGTTCCTCCGCCCGACCCAGGGCCTCGAGCTCGCCGACGAGGAGACCGGCATCTTCGTCGAGGTGGTCATGAAGGGCCTCGCCGGCTTCGACTCCGGCCTCGGCTCCGTACTCGAACAGGGCATCTACGGCTTCGACAGGACACAGGACCCGAATGCACTCCGTCTCTGATACCGGACGCGCCGCGGGCGCGTCGCTGATCGGCGCGCTCCTGCTGGGCGTGGCGGTCCTCCTCGCTCCGGCGGCCGGTCAGGCTGCGTCGCAGGAACTCGACCGTATCGTCGCCATCGTCGACGACGGCGTGGTGACGGCGACCGAACTCCTCGAGCGCCTGTCCTTCATCGAGCGTCAGTTCCAGCAGGGCGGCATGCAGCTACCGCCGCGCGACGTGCTCATGAGCCAGCTCCTCGAGCGCCTCATCCTCGATTCGCTGCAGCTGCAGATGGCGGCGCGGGCCGGCCTCCGCGTCTCCGACGAAGAGCTGACCCAGGCCGTCGCGTCCATCGCCCAGTCGAACGGCATGGACCTGCCTACCTTCCAGGCGGCCCTCGCGCGCGACGGCATGAGCTACCGTCAGTTCCGGGACCAGATCCGGCGCGAGATGATCATCGCGCGGGTACAGCAGAATCGCGTCAACGACCGCATCTACATCTCGCCGCAGGAACTCTCGAACTTTCTCGACTCGCCCGTCGGGCGCGCCGCCACCGCGGACGACTTCCGGGTCGGACACATCCTGCTTGCCGTCGCGTCCGACGCGGAACCGGCCGCGATCGCGGCGGCCGAGGCGGAAGCGGCGCGCATCACGGCCGAGCTCCGCGAAGGTGCGGACTTCGCTCAGATGGCCGTGGCCCATTCCGCCGGGCAGCGTGCCCTCGAGGGCGGCGACCTCGGCTGGCGCAAGGCTGGCCAGCTGCCGAGCCTGTTCGCGGACGCGGTGCTCGAGGCCGACGTCGGGGAGGTGGTCGATCCGATCCGCTCTTCGTCGGGCCTGCACATCGTCAAGCTCATGGATCGTCGCGGCGCGGGCAGCACGGTCATCCCGCAGACGAAGGTTCGCCACATCCTGATCCAGCCCGACGAGATCCGCTCGGAAGCCGAGGCGGAAGCGCTCATCGTCGAGATCCGCAATCGTCTCGAGGCGGGGGAGGACTTCGCCGAGCTCGCACGCCAGTACAGCGACGATCCGGGAAGCGGTCTGCAGGGGGGCGATCTCGGCTGGTCCAATCCGGGTCAGATGGTCCCTGCCTTCGAGGAGCGCATGGCCATCACGGAGATCGGCGAGCTCTCCGATCCCTTCCGCAGTCGCTTCGGCTGGCACGTACTCGAGGTGCTCGATCGCCGTGAGCAGGACATGAGCGCCGAGATGCGCGAGCGTCAGGCGATGGCCATCCTTCGCGATCGTCGCTTCGACGAGGAGCTCCAGGCCTGGCTGCGGGAGATCCGCGACGAGGCCTACGTCGAAATGAAGCTCTGAAGGTGCCCCGGTGCCCGGAGCATCCGCGGACCGGCCCATGAACGCACGACTCGCCATCACGCCAGGAGAGCCGGCCGGAATCGGACCGGAGCTGGTGGTACAGCTCGCTCAGCGACCGCGCAGCGCGCACTGGGTCGTCGTCGCCGACCCGGAGCTGCTGCGGTCGCGCGCCGAGCAGCTCGGGCTGCCTCTCGAACTCATGTCCGACGATCCCGCCGCCGGACGCCCCGACGCGCCCGGCACGCTCCGGGTCCGTCCCGTTCCCCTTCCGGTGCCGTCCGCAGCGGGGCGGCTCGACCCCGCCAACGCACCCTATGTGCTCGCGACGCTCGACGCCGCCATCGACGGTTGCCTCGCGGGAGACTACGACGGACTCGTCACGGCGCCCGTGCACAAGGCGATGATCGCCGGCAGCGGCGTGCCCTTCACGGGCCATACGGAGTATCTCGCCGAGCGCACCGGCGCCGAGGCCGTGCTGATGGTGCTCGTCGCCGACGCGCTGCGGGTCGCCCTCGTCACGACGCACGTTCCACTCGCCGGTGTCCCGGCGCTCATCACTCGTGAGCGGGTCGACGCGATGCTGCGTCTGTTCGTCACCGGCCTGCGCGAGCGCTACGGCCTCGAGGCGCCCCGGGTCCTCGTGGCCGGCCTGAATCCGCACGCCGGCGAGGACGGCCTGCTCGGGCGCGAGGAGATCGAGGTGATCGCGCCCGTCTGCGAAGCCGCGCGGGCCGAGGGGCTCGACGTGGTCGGGCCGCTGCCCGCGGACACGCTGTTCACGCCGGATCGTCTCGCGGCGGCGGACGGCGTGCTCGCCATGTACCACGACCAGGGCCTGCCCGTGCTCAAGCACGCCGGCTTCGGTCGGGCCGTGAACGTCACCTTCGGCCTGCCCATCGTGCGCACCTCCGTCGACCACGGGACGGCCCTCGACATCGCCGGTACGGGCCGCGCGGACGCCGGGAGCCTGGCGGCGGCCATCGCCGCGGCCGAAGCCATGGCCGCGCGGCGCCGGGAACGCTGCCGATGACGAGCGAACCGGGTCGCCCGGCGCCGGGGCGCGGCGCCGGGTTCTCGGGCCACCGGGCCCGCAAGCGCTTCAGCCAGAACTTCCTCGTCGACGACGGGATCGTCCGCCGCATCGTCGCGGCGATCGATCCGCAGCCGACGGACCACGTCGTCGAGATCGGTCCCGGGCGCGGCGCCATCACGGGTCTGCTCGAGGCCTCGGGCTGCGATCTGACGGTCGTCGAGATCGATCGTGATCTCGCGCAGGGCCTGCGGCTGCGCTACCCCGACCTGCGTCTGATCGAGGGTGACGCCCTGCGCCTCGACTACGGCGCGCTGTTCGATCCGCCGCATCCGTTCCGCATCGTCGGCAATCTGCCCTACAACATCTCCACGCCGCTGCTCTTCCACCTGCTCGATCACGCGCGCTGGCTTCGGGACGCGCACTTCATGCTCCAGGACGAGGTCGTGCAGCGCCTGGCCGCGAGTCCTGGCCAGAAGGCCTGGGGTCGCCTCGGAGTCATGATCCGCTATCGCTGCGAGGTGGAGCCGCTGTTCGGCGTGCCGCAGAGTGCCTTCACGCCGCGGCCTCAGGTCCGCTCCCGCATCGTGCGCCTGATCCCGCGCGACCGGCCCGTGGTCGAGGCGGACGACGAGGCGCTCTTCGCCCGCGTCGTGCGCGCCGTCTTCGCGCAGCGCCGCAAGACGCTCCGCAACGGACTGAAGTCCCTGCCCTTCGTGGGTGAGGTGGCGTTCACGATGCTCGAGGAAGCCGGCGTCGATCTGCGCCTGCGTCCGGAGATGCTCTCCGTGGACGACTTCGTGCGCATCGCCAATCTGCTCGCGCCGCTGCAGTCGGAAGCGGTGGGCGACTGAGATGGCCACCTACGCCGTCGGTGACCTGCAGGGCTGTCTGGATCCGCTGCGTCGCCTCCTCGACCGGGTCGCCTTCGATCCTGCCGAGGACCGGCTCTGGCTCGTGGGAGACCTCGTCAATCGTGGCCCCGATTCGCTCGGTACGCTGCGATTCCTGAAAGGGCTCGGCGACGCGGCGACCGCGGTCCTCGGAAACCACGACCTCCATCTCCTCGCCCTGCAGTTCGGCGGCCATGCGCCCAGGCGCAAGGACACGCTCGGCGCACTGCTCGCGGCGCCGGACCGCGACGAGCTGCTCGCCTGGCTGCGCAGGCGGAAGATGATCCACCACGACGCGGGACTCGACGCCGTACTCGTGCACGCCGGCGTCCCCTTCGTGTTCTCGCTGGAGCAGGCGCTCGCGCTCGGGCGCGAGGTCGAGGCCGTGATCCGTGGTGCGGATGCCGGCGCCTTCTTCGAGGTCATGTACGGCGACGAGCCCGAGCGCTGGGCGGCCGGGCTCGAGGGGCACGACCGGCTGCGCGTGGTGGTCAACTACTTCACGCGCATGCGCTTTCTCGATGCCAGCGGTGCCCTCGATCTCGTCACCAAGGAAGGCGCGGATACGGCGCCACCGGGCTTCTTCCCCTGGTTCGAGCGGCTCCACCCGGATTTCGCGGCGCGCCGCATCGTCTTCGGTCACTGGGCGGCGCTGCAGGGGCGCGGGGTCCCTGCGAACTGCCTCGCCCTCGACACGGGCTGCGTCTGGGGCGGCTGCATGACGCTCGTGCGTCTGGAGGACGAGGCGCGCTGGAGCATCGACTGCGAGGGCGCGCTGCGACCCTAGCGCAGGTCAGCGCCCCCCGGCGTTCTCCGCGAGACCCTCGTCGATGACGCGCAACGCCTCGGTCGCGCGCCCCGTGTCGCGGAGCACGTCGACCAGCATCATGCGGGCCGCGTTGCGGACGACGGGATCCTCGCTGCGTTCGAGCACGGCACGCAGGCCGTCGGCCGCCGCCGCCATGTCCCCTCGGTCCTCGTGGATCTCGCGCAGCTTCTGCATGTGCAGGATCGCCGTGCGCTGGGGGCTCTCGGCCACCTGGTGCACGGCGTCCAGCAGTCCGTAGTAGCTTTCCATCAGGTCGATGAAAGCGCTGAACTGGGCGAGCTCCTCCCGTTCCTGGGCTGCGGCCGGGCCCGCCGGGGCGATGCCCGCGGTGAGCAGCAGTACGGCCATGGTGCGGCGGATCGGCATGTTCGGGGTCAGGCTCCTGGTCATGATCTCGCTTCCTCTGCTGGAACTGGATCGGGTCTTGGTGGCGCGACCCGTGCGGGGCGCCGAGGCAGGGTCGGGATGCGCTGGACGGGCCCGGGGGCCGGGCTCGTCGTCAGATGTCTCGCCGCCAGGGTGCCGGCGGGCAGGCGGGGCAGGGTCGGCAGCCCGGCGCGCGCCGGCGGCGTCCCGGTCGCCGCGCGGACCGCGTCCAGCGCCGGCGGCCGGTCACCGGGCTCCGGCGTCCGCGTGAGCAGCGCCGCCAGGGCCAGCACCGTGAGAGTGGTCACGCCGGCCAGGGTACGGCGCCTGCGCGAGCGTGCGCGCACCGCGGCCTCGAGCGCCGTGTCGAGACCCGCGACGAGATCGGGCCCGGAGCCGCCCGCGCCCCAGTCCGCCCGAAGCGCGTCCGTCAATCGATCGGACATGATTCCTCCTCCGCGGCGATCACCCTGAGGCGCTGCATGCCCTGGTGCACCAGGGCCTTCACGGTGCCCTCGCGGCACCCCATGATCGTGGCGGCGTCTCTCACCGACCACTCCTCCAGCACGCGCAGCACGACGGCGTCACGCTGGCGCGGCGGCAGATGCGCGAGCCAGCGGCGGACGCGGCGGCTGCGTACGTCGTCCAGTGGCTGTTCCGCCGCGGTCTCGGCGGCTGTGTCCGGGTCGAGGCGCGGGCTGCCGCGGCGATTGCTCCGCCGTTGCTCGGCGCAGACGTTGCGCAGTGTGCCGACGATCCAGGTCAGTGGCCGGCTGCGGAAACGGAAGGCGGCGAAGCCCGCCAGGCCGCGCGTGAGTGCCTCCTGCACCGCGTCGCGGGCGTCTTCCGGCGAATCGGACCAGAGCAGGGCGAGGCGCCGCAGGCGGAGCTCGTGACGGCGCACGAACTGCTCCGCCGCGGTCCCGTCCCCGCGCTGGATACGTCGCACCAGCTCGACGTCGTCGGCCTCGCTCACGCGTCCTCCGTTCCGGTCTCCTCCCTGAGTGTGCCGGCTGCGCGATCGGTTTAGGCTGCGCGCCGGAAGCACGGAGGAGTCGTGATGGAGACCTACCTCGTCGGCGGCGCGGTCCGCGATCGCCTGCTCGGGCTGCCGGTGAGCGAGCGGGACTGGGTCGTGGTCGGGGCCACGCCCGAGGAGATGCTCGATCTCGGCTTCCGCCCGGTCGGCCGCGACTTCCCGGTGTTCCTCCATCCGGAGACGAGCGAGGAGTACGCGCTCGCGCGCACGGAGCGGAAGACGGCGCCGGGCCACGGCGGCTTCGTCTTCCACACCGCGCCGGACGTGGGGCTCGACGAGGACCTCGTGCGCCGGGACCTCACCGTGAACGCCATCGCCCAGACGCCGGAGGGTGCCCTCGTGGATCCCTGTGGCGGGGTGCAGGACCTCGAGGCGCGCGTCCTGCGCCACGTCTCCGAGGCCTTCCTCGAGGATCCGCTCCGGGTCCTCCGGGTCGCGCGCTTCGCCGCGCGCTTCGCGCCGCTCGGGTTCCGCGTCGCGGAGGAGACGCTCGAACTCATGGCACGCATCGCGGCCTCCGGTGAGCTCGAGACGCTCTCGCCGGAGCGCATCTGGCAGGAGCTCGCCCGGGCCCTCGCCACGGAACGCCCGAGCGTCTTCTTCGATGTGCTCCAGCGCGTGGACGCGCTCGGGCGTCTGCTGCCGCTGCTCGTGGAGGCGGCGCAGGGCGTGGACCCGTGCGTCACGCCCGCGATCGCCAGCGTCGATCACCCGGCCGACGCGGACGCCCCCGTGCCCGAGCGCTTCGCCGCGCTCGTCGCCGGCGCCGCGGCCGCGGTCGTGCCGCGCCGTCGTGGCGTGGCGCTGGACGAGGAGGCCGGGGCGCGTGCCCGCACTCAGGCCGAAGCGCTGCGCGCGCCCGGCGAGTGTCGTGACGCCGCGGTCGCCCTCGCGCGCGGTCGACGCGCCCTGTTCCTGCTCCCCGGTACGACCGCCGGTGACTTGCTCGATGCGGCGCTCGCAGCCGATGCCGCCCGCCGCCCGGAGCGCTTCGCCGTCGTCGTGCGCGCGGTGGAGCGGCTGCAGCGTGCGGAGGGCGCCGACGGTGCTCATCGGGGGCGCACCCGACGAGTGCTCGCGGGCGTGCCCGATGCGATGAACGTCGATGCGGCGGCCTGGGCCCGGGCGGGGGTGCCCGGCGCGGAGATCGGCGAGCGCGTGCGCGCGGCCCGCGTGGCGCGGCTCGCGCGGCTACTCGCCGAGGTCTGAGGCCCGGCCGCGGCGGATGCGCAGACGGATGTCGGCGCAGTCGGGCACTGCGCCGGGCTTGGCGACCACGAGTTCCAGCCAGGGCAGACCGAAGCGCGCCAGGAGCCGGGCGGCGAGATCGTCGGCGAAGGTCTCGATCAGTTCCCGCTCCGACTCCGCCGCGAAGGCCCGGACGAAGCGCGCGACGGCGTCGTAGTCGACGGTGCGCGACAGATCCTCGGCGGCGGCGGCCGCGTCCGTCGGCAGGTTCAGATCCAGGAGCAGACGCTGGCGCACGCCGCGCTCCCAGGCGTAGACGCCGATCACCGTGTCGACGACGAGACCGCGCAGTTCGATCCGGTCGGTCATGGTGCGGGCGCTTCCGGCAGCGGCGGCAGCGCCTCGAGCGGCCAGCGCGGTCGCGCCTGCACCGCGAGATCGTCCGCGAGACCCGCTGCGAGGCGGCAGGCGCCGGCGTAGGCGATCATGGCGCCGTTGTCGGTGCAGAATTCCGGCCGGGCGTAGAACACGCGCGCGCCGCGGGCGGCCAGCGCCGATTCCAGGTCTGCGCGCAGGCGCTGGTTGGCGGACACGCCGCCCGCGATGATCAGGCGGTCCCGGCCGGAGGCTTCGAGCGCGCGCAGGCACTTCACGACCAGGGTCCCGACGACGGCCTCCTCGAAGGCGCGAGCGACGTCGGCGCGGGCCTGCTCGTCGAGGCCGTCGGCCGCCTCCAGGCGCCTGACCTCCGTCAGGACGCGCGTCTTCAGGCCCGAGAAGCTGAAGTCGAGGCCGGGCCGGTCGGTCATGGGCCTCGGGAAGTCGAAGCGTTCCGGGTCGCCGGATTCGGCCAGCCGCGCGAGCTGCGGGCCGCCCGGATAGGGCAGGCCGAGCAACTTCGCGGTCTTGTCGAAGGCTTCGCCCGCGGCGTCGTCCAGGGACTCGCCGAGGAGCCTGTAGCGGCCGATGCCCTCGACGTCCACGAGCTGCGTGTGGCCGCCGGAGACGAGCAGGGCGACGAAGGGGAACTCGGGCGGCGCCTCCTCGAGCATGGGCGCGAGCAGATGCCCTTCCATGTGGTGCACGCCGATGGCGGGTACGCCGAGGGCGAAGGCGAGGGCGCGACCGAGCAGGGCGCCCACCATGAGTGCGCCGACGAGGCCCGGGCCGGAGGTGTAGGCGATCGCGTCGAGGTCCGCGCGGGTGACCTTCGCCTCGCGCAGCGCGTCCTCGATCAGCGGCAGCAGCCGCCGGACGTGGTCCCGGGAGGCGAGTTCGGGCACCACGCCACCGTAGGCGGCGTGCAGGTCGACCTGGCTGTGCAGGCGCTGGGCGAGCAGGCCGCGCGCCGTGTCGTAGAGGGCGACGCCGGTCTCGTCGCAGGAGGTCTCTATGCCGAGGACGAGCATGTTCGTGGCCCTGAGCGCGGGGGCGCGGAGCATAGCATCGGCCGCTCGCGGCAGCGCGATCGGGGGCTTGGCACGGGGGGGAGGCCGGGCTAGACTTCGCGCCCCTCGAATACAGCAGGCACCCGAGCTACATGCCGACGGTCAAGGTCAAGGAAAACGAGCCGTTCGACGTCGCCCTGCGACGCTTCAAGCGCTCCTGCGAGAAAGCCGGCGTCCTCTCCGAGGTCCGCCGCCGCGAGTACTACGAGAAGCCCACCGCCGTGCGCAAGCGCAAGCAGGCAGCCGCGGTGAAGCGCCATCTCAAGAAGCTGCAGCGCGAAGCCAAGAAGCTCGAACGCAACTTCTGATCCCCGGCCGGCCCAGGCGGCGCCCGACCGGGGTGTCGTCCGGTCGGTGGCAGACCCGCCGAGGCTGACGACCGCGCCCCCCGCGGTTCCTCCGGCGCCGCTCCGGGCGCTCCGTGCGCCGTCCCAGGAAGCGGAGGTCCGAGATGTCCGAACTCAAGTCCCGCATCACCGATGCCGTGAAGGACGCGATGCGCGCCCGCGACAAGGAGCGCCTGGCGACCCTGCGTCTGGTCACCGCCGAGCTCAAGCGCGTGGAAGTGGACGAACGCATCGAGCTCGACGACGCGCGCGTGCTGGCGATCCTCGACAAGATGCTGAAGCAGCGCACCGACTCGGAATCGCAGTATCGCGCGGCGGATCGCGCGGATCTGGCCGACAAGGAAGCCGCCGAAATGGTGGTGATCCGCGAGTTCATGCCGGCGGCGCTCTCGGACGAAGAGATCGATGCGCTGATCGACGCGGCCATCGCGTCCACCGGGGCCGAGTCCATGCGGGAGATGGGCAAGGTCATGGGGGTGCTCAAGCCCGAGCTGCAGGGGCGCGCCGACATGGGTGCGGTCAGCGGGCGGGTCAAGGCTCGGCTCACGGGCTGACGCGCACTTGCCTTGCGCGTTGGCCGACGGGTCGCGGGCGCTACCCATCCGGGCGCGGGCCGTCGCAACTACTCTGCGCTCCCGAGGGCCGGGTGAGGTCGCTCCGAGCAGCTGCGACGCCCCGCGCCCTCGCTCACCGTGGACACGAATGCCATCGCCATCGGCACGCGGAAGTTCCCATGGTTCCTGATGCTCCTGCGAGGATGGTGAACGAGGGGCCGAGTGGTGGCCTCTGCCCGGAGCGACCTCACCCGGCCCCCGGGAGCGAAAGGTAGAGGCCAGCACTCGGACCCGGATGCGAAGCGCCCGGAACCCTGCTGCCGGCCCGGTCGCCGGACTCGCCGATGCTATGCTCGACGACCCTCCCGTGAACCGCCGCCGGAGCGCTCCATGGGGCGTATTCCCGACTCCTTCATCGACGATCTGAACGACCGCGTCGACATCGCGGAGGTCGTCGGCGCGCGCGTGGAGCTCAAGAAGGCGGGGCGAGAGTTCAAGGGCCTGTGCCCGTTCCACGGGGAGAAGACGCCGTCCTTCCACGTGGTGCCCGAGAAGGGCTTCTATCACTGCTTCGGCTGCGGCGCGCACGGTACGGCGCTCGGGTTCCTCATGGAGCACGATCGCATGGAGTTCCGCGAGGCGGTCGAGGCGCTCGCTTCCATGGCGGGGCTGGAGATCCCTGAGGAGGCGACGGCCGGCTCGGCGCCGCGGGACGAGAAGCGCTCGAAGCTCCTCGACGTCGTCGATCGCGCCGACCGCTGGTTTCGTCAGCAGCTCCGGCATCATCCCGAGGCGGACCGGGCCGTCGCGTATCTGAAGCAGCGGGGCCTCGACGGCGAGACGGCTCGCACCTTCGGCATCGGCTACGCGCCGCCGGGCTACCACAACCTGCTCGAGGGTCTGGGAGGTGGCGAGCAGCTGCAGAAGCTGCTGCTGGAGGCAGGGCTGCTGAAGACGTCCGATCGGGGCGGGGAACCCTACGACGGCTTCCGCGACCGCATCATCTTCCCGATCCGTGACCGCCGCGGGCGCACCATCGCCTTCGGCGGGCGCGTGCTCGGGGACGAGAAGCCGAAGTACCTGAACTCGCCGGAGACGCCGCTGTTCCACAAGGGCCGCGAACTCTACGGTCTGCACGAGTGTCGCCGGGCCGTGAAGGACCCGGAGCGCGTGCTGCTCGTCGAGGGCTACATGGACGTGGTGGGGCTCGCGCAAGCGGGCATTCCGGAGGTCTGTGCGGCGCTCGGGACGGCGGCGACGGAGGAGCATCTGCGCAAGCTCTTCTCCATCGCGCCGGAAGTGGTGTTCTGTTTCGACGGCGATGCAGCGGGGACGCGGGCGGCCTTCAAGGCCGTGAACACGGCCCTCGACGTGCTCGAGGACGGCGTGTCGATCCGCCTGCTGTTCCTGCCGGACGGCGAGGATCCGGACACGCTGGTGCGGAAGGAGGGCCAGGCGGAGTTCCGGCGCCGCCTCGCGCAGGCCGTACCGCTGTCCGAGTACCTCTTCGCAGCGCTCTCGAAGGACCTCGACGTGACGGTGATCGACGGCCGCTCGCGCCTCGCGGACCGCGCTCTGCCGCTCATCGACCGCATTCCCGGGCCCGTGTTCCGCACGCTCATGCGTTCGCGCCTCGCGGAGATCACGCACATCCCGCCGGGTGAGCTCGACGGCATCCTCCGCGCTCGGTCGCCCAGGCGCGACGATCCGCCGCCGGACGCGTTCGCCGGCCTCGAACCCACGCCGCGAGCCGAGGACGTGCCCCCGGAGATCGATCCCGAGACGCTGCTCGACCGTCCACCGCCGCGCCGGACGCCGGCACGGAACGGCGGGCGCGTCCGGCGGTCGAAGGAGGACACGGCGGCGATGCTGCTGCTGCGCTGGCCGGAACTCGCGTGCTCGGTGCCCGAGGAGCGGCGCCGGCGCCTGCTGGCCTTCGATCGCGAGGGGATGGAAGTGCTGCAGAGTCTGCTGGAGCATCTCGGCGAGACGCCGGATGCATCGGCCGCGGCGCTGCTGGCCGCCCATACGGGCACGCCGCTGCATGGCGAACTGCTGCGGCTGGCGGGCGCGGAGATCATGCTCGGACGCGACGCCATGCAGCGTGAGTTCGAGGAGGCGCTCGCGCGCCTCGACGAGGAAGCCGTGGCGGCCCGCCGTGTCGCGCTCATGGCGCGCATCCGTGCCGGTGACGCGACGGACGCCGAGATCAGGGAGCATCTGGATCTGAAACGGGCCGCGACGGGCCTCGCGGCGGCACGTGAGCAGGGAGCCGGGCCGACGACCGTACCTTGATCAGGGTGGGCGATGCCCCAACCTGAGGCTATACTGGTGGGCTGCCGTCGCGCGTTCTGTGCGAAGGGCCGTTTCGCCGCAGTACCGTAACACGCCGCCACCACACGCATGGCCAGTGCCCCGCCAGGGGCCGACCGAGGAGCACCATGGCTGCCGCAGAGACCGCACAGCAACAGTCCCAGCTCAAGGAACTCATCGCCAAGGGCAAGGAACAGGGTTACCTCACCTACGCCGAGGTCAACGACCACCTGCCGAGCGACATCTCCGATCCGGATCAGATCGAAGACATCATCCGGATGATCACGGAGATGGGGATCAACGTCTACGAGCAGGCGCCCGACGCGGACGAGCTGCTCAGCGCGAGCGATTCCTCGGCCGACGACCTGGCAGCGGAAGAGGCCGCGGCGGCGCTCGCAGCGGTGGAAACCGAGGCCGGCCGTACGACGGACCCGGTGCGCATGTACATGCGCGAGATGGGCACGGTGGAACTTCTCACGCGCGAGGGCGAGATCGAGATCGCCAAGCGCATCGAGGAGGGTATCCGCGACGTCATGGCGGCCCTGTCCCAGTTCCCGGGCACGGTGGAATACATCGTCGACGCCTACGACGCGGCCATCGCCGAGGACAAGCTCACCGACGTTCTCATCGGCTACCTGGATCCGACGGACGACGTGCCGCCGGCGACCCAGGTGCAGAAGAACGCCGCCGACAAGGACAAGGACAAGGACGACGACGATTCCGACGATGCGCCGGTCGGCCCCGATCCCGTCGAGGCGGCCGAGCGTTTCGAGGCGATCCGCAAGCAGCTGAAGAAGACCGAGCGCAACCTGAAGCGCTACGGTCGTGACGGCAATGCCTCGCAGAAGGACCTCGCGGTCCTCTCCGAGCTCTTCGCGCCGCTCAAGCTCACGCCGAAGCACTACGACGAGATGGTCAGCACGGTCCGTGCGCACCTCGACGCCGTGCGCGAGCAGGAGAAGATCCTGTCGTCGATCCTCATCCGCAAGGGCCGCATGCCGAAGAAGGTGTTCCTGAAGGAATTCCCCAGCAAGGAAACCGACGAGAAGTGGCTCCAGCGTCAGATCACCGGGAAGAAGGACTGGTCCTCGCGCCTGCAGAATCACGCTGACGATCTGCGCCGTGCCCAGCGCAAGCTCGTCGCCGTGACCGAGGAGACGGGCCTCACGGTGCAGCAGATCAAGGAGATCAATCGCGCCATGTCCCTCGGCGAGGCGAAGGCCCGCCGCGCGAAGAAGGACATGGTCGAGGCCAACCTTCGCCTCGTCATCTCCATCGCGAAGAAGTACACGAACCGCGGCCTGCAGTTCCTGGACCTCATCCAGGAGGGCAACATCGGCCTCATGAAGGCCGTGGACAAGTTCGAGTACCGCCGCGGCTACAAGTTCTCGACCTACGCGACCTGGTGGATCCGCCAGGCCATCACGCGCTCGATCGCCGACCAGGCGCGCACCATCCGGATCCCGGTGCACATGATCGAGACCATCAACAAGCTGAACCGCATCTCGCGGCAGATGCTGCAGGAGATGGGTCGCGAACCGACGCCGGAAGAGCTCGGCGAGCGCATGGAGATGCCGGAGGACAAGGTCCGCAAGGTGCTCAAGATCGCCAAGGAGCCGATCTCCATGGAGACGCCCATCGGCGACGACGAGGATTCGCACCTCGGCGACTTCATCGAGGACACGACGGTCGGTTCGCCCATCGACACGGCGACCGACGAGGGCCTGCGCGAGGCTACCAAGTCCGTCCTCGCCGGCCTCACGGCGCGCGAGTCGAAGGTGCTCCGCATGCGCTTCGGCATCGACATGAACACGGACCACACGCTCGAGGAGGTCGGCAAGCAGTTCGACGTCACCCGAGAGCGCATCCGTCAGATCGAGGCGAAGGCCCTGCGCAAGCTGCGCCATCCCTCTCGCTCCGAGCATCTGCGGAGCTTCCTGGACGAGTGAGCGCTCGCTCACGTCAATGCCGAGAAGGGGCGCCACCAGGCGCCCCTTCTCGTTGCGGCCTGCCGAACCTGAACAGCTGACCCTGGGTCAGCTGTTCAGGTTTCCAGCAACCGTGCCCTGAGCGCCTCGCGCGCCGACGCGTCCAGCCCGACCGTACGCTCGAGGTATGCGTCCATGCCCTCGAACTCGTCCTCGATGACCTCCAGCGCCGCCCGCAGGTACTCGGGCCGGACGCCGGCCAGCGCCATGATGGTCTCGTGGTCCGGTAGCGATCGATCCCCGTACCAGCGACGCAGGCGCGGCAGCACCTGACCCTCGATGTCCACGTAGTCGTTGGTGGCGAGGTAGTCCTCGAGGATCGTCTGCTCGTCGACGCCGAGCGTGTGCAGGATCAACGCGCAGCCGAAGCCGGTACGGTCCTTGCCGGCGGCGCAGTGGATCAGGAAGCCACCCTCGGTCTCCAGCAGGGCTTCGAACATGCGCGCGTAGTGATCGGCGTGGTCGCGGGCGAGGTCGCGGTTGATGTCGACCATGTAGCGGATGCGGTCCTCGAGGTGGAGATCCGCGTCGGCGAGCGCTGCGCGCATGGCGATGGCCGAGCCCGGGTCGATCTCGATCTCCACGCGCCGGGCGAGGTCCTCCGGAACCGGCGTCGGTTCGGCGTCGCGTTCCTCCGGGCGGCGCAGATCGCAGATCGTCTCGATGCCTAGCGCCACGAAGTCGTCGTGGCCGTGCTGCGCGAGTTCCGCCATGTGGCCGGAGCGGAACAGCCGGCGGCGCCGTACCGGCCGGCCGAGGCGCGTGTCGTAGCCGCCGAAGTCGCGAAGGTTGATGGTGCCCGGAAGCGGGAAGTGGCGATCGGACATGAGGGCGGTTCCAGGCTTCGGAGCGGTCAGTCTAGGTCATGGGCGCTACCGAGATGTTTCGGGTAGCGCCGGCGCTATACTCCCGCCCCTCGGGCCTGTAGCTCAGCTGGTTAGAGCAGGGGACTCATAATCCTTAGGTCGCGGGTTCAAGTCCTGCCAGGCCCACCAACCCCTCGCTGCGCTCGGCGTTCCCGGGCCGCAGGACTTCCTGGCCCGCAGCGAGACGCTGCGGGCGTTCGCAGGCTCGGCGCAGTGTGCCTCGAAGTCCCTGCTCACCCTGCCAGGCCCACCGAAACATCGACGCGCTCCCCACGGGATGCTCAGGTCTGCCCGCAGCCGCGGACCTGCCCCTCAGGTGATCCCCCGATATCGATCTGCCAGCGCGCCCGCCGTAAAGAAACCCCAGCCGTGGCCGACACTTGATCCGTTGAAGTCACGTCAACCAGAAGGGTCGCAATGTTCCGAACGATCGGCAGGGGAGCGCGCACGGCGCTGGCTTGCAGCAGCATGGTCGCGATGCCGGCGATGGCGGCCCTCGATACCGATGCGCTCTTCGAGCTGAGCCTCGAAGAGCTCATCGACATGGAGGTCACGACCGCCGCACGGAAGGCGCAGCCACTCTCGGAGACTGCCGCTGCCGTGTTCGTCATCACCGCCGACGACATCCAGCGTCTCGGTATCCGCTCGATTCCCGAGGCGCTGCGACTCGCACCGGGGCTCTCCGTTCAGCAGCTCGACAGCTCGTCCTGGTCCGTCGGCAGCCGCGGGCTGAGCGGGCGCTTCGCGAACAAGCTCCTCGTGCTGCAGGACGGCCGACCGATCTACACGCCCGTCTTCTCCGGCGTCGAGTGGGAGACGCACACGACCCTCATGGAGCAGATCGAGCGCATCGAGGTCGTGCGAGGACCCGGCGCTGCGGTCTGGGGCACGAACGCGGTCGCCGGCGTCATCAACATCATCACGCGCGAGGCCGATGCCGGGCCGGAGCGCTGGGTCTCCGCCGGCTCAGATCTCATGGGTGGGCAGCACGTCAGCGCTCAACTGCAGCGACCCGTCGGCCACGACGCGCACCTGCGCGCCTTCGCCATGGTCGAGGATCAGCGTGCGATGTTCGTTCCCGGGCCGGGGCAGACGAACGACGACTGGAACTTCGCCCGGACGGGCATGCGCCTCGACCGCGACGCAGGCGACGCGGACGTGTCTCTCATGGTCGAGGGCTATCGTGGCCGCATCGGCCGCAACCTTGCCGCCCTCGTCCCCCGAGAGCTGCAGGAGCCCGACGAGCTCTCCGGGGCGTTCCTGGTGGGGCGCGGAACCCTCGCGCACGACAGCGGCTCGGAGACGAATGGTCAGTTCTCCATCGACTACCAGAGCCGGACTTCCGCGGTGTTCGATGCGGATCAGCTGAACCTCAATCTGGAGGCGCGCCATCAGTGGTCCATCGGCGTCCATGAACTGGTCGCCGGAGGGCTGCTCCGGTGGAGCCAGTACGAGGTCGGCGGCTCCGTCTTCACGACGCTGCCTCCGGACGAAGGCAGCGACGCCGTCTTCAGTGTCTTCGCGCAGGACGAATTCGAGCTGATCGACGAGGTGCTCAGCGTCAACCTCGGTGTGCGTCTGGAACGCAACGACCGCTCCGATGCAGATATCGAATGGATGCCAAGCGCCCGCCTGCTCTGGCGTGTTGCCGAAGATCACAGCCTGTGGGCCGCGGTGACCCGCGCCGTCCGGACGCCGTCCGTCGGTGAGTCGGCGTTCAGCGCGGGTCAGGTTCGGGAGATCCGTCAGCCGGGGGATCTGCGCAATCCCTTTCCGGTTCCGCTCAACTCCTCGCTGAACGCGAATCCCGATCTCCGCTCCGAGAACCTCGTCGCCTTCGAGCTCGGCGCACGCGGCAGCCTCGATGCTCGAATCGGCTACGAGCTCACCCTGTTCTCCATGCACTACGACGACCTGCGCAGTGCTCTGCCGCAGGTCGCGGTCTGCGATCCGTCGGGTACTCCGATCGCCCTCGATCCGAGCTGCCTGCTCACGGCGACGAGTGTGACGGCCGACTCGGTCTTCACGAACCTCGCGGAAGAGTCGATCGAGGGCGTCGAGCTCGCCCTGGACTGGCAGCTCGCGGATGCCTGGTTGCTGCGCGGCGCCTGGAGCCTGCTCGAGCGCGAACTCGACGTCGTCCCGCCTGCCGTCTCCACCGAGATACTCGCGCCGCGCCAGCTGGCGAGCCTGCGCCTGGACTGGACGCCGAGCGAGCGGATCGATGCGAGCATCTGGGCGCGCTACACGTCCTCTTCGCCCTTCGGCCTCGAGACCGACACCTGGCAGAGCAATGCTCACGTCAGCTGGCAGCCGAGTGACAGCCTGGAGCTTTCCGTCACCGGGCGGAACCTGCTGTACGGCAACCGCGCCGAGGCCCGGTCGGAGCTCAGTGAGTTCGTGATCACCGAGATCTCGCGGACGGTCTATCTCCAGGCCCGGCTGACGTTCTGAGGCGCGGGAGCAGTCGACCCATGCTCACGTCGATGTGCGTCCGCAGCGCTTCGCGAGGCGGTCTCCGTCTCGCGGCGCTTCTGCTCGGCCTGCTGCTCGTCGCGGCGCCCGCGCGCGCGGCTGTGCCCGAGTACGAGCTCAAGCTCGCGCTGCTGTTCAACATCGCCAAGTTCGTGACCTGGCCCGGGGAGCGCGGACGCGGGGATACGCTCAGCTTCTGCATGGTCGGCGGGAATCCCTTCGACGACGCCGCTCGTGAGCTGGAGGGGCGGCGCGTCAGGGGCCGCACCATCACCGTCTCGCGCCTGCGCCTGGAGGACGACGCGGTGCTCGACTGCGACATCGCCTTCATCGACCGGGAGCGGGCGCCGCAGATCCGCGAGCTGCTCGTGGAGCTCGCCGCGGCGCCGGTGCTCACGGTGTCCGATGCCCCGGGTTTCGCGGAACAGGGTGGTGTCGTCGGCCTCAGCACGCGCAACAGCCGCGTCGCGATCGAGATCAATCAGCGCGCACAGGAGCGCTCGGGGCTCGTCATCAACGCGCAGCTGCTGCGCATGGCGACGCTCGTCGAAACAGGGAATCCAGGCTGATGGGTCTGCCGAAACAGCACTCGCTGGGCCGCAGGCTCCAGCGGCTCATGGTCGGCGCGTCCTCGGTGTCGCTCCTGCTGACGCTGCTGCTCGTCGTCGCCGTGCAGGTGATCGAGGCCCGCAGCGCCCTCGAGCGCCAGCTCTTGACGCTCGCGGATGCGATCGGCCGCAACAGCAGCGCCGCGCTGGTCTTCGATGATCCCGGGCAGGGCGGTCTGGTGCTCGAGACGCTGTCGGCGCAGCCCAGCGTCGAGGGGGGCGCGCTGCTGCGGCAGGACGGGTCGCTCCTGGTGGGCTGGCGCCTCGACTCGGCAGCGGTCGCGCCTGCTGTCGCTGGACGCCTCGAGCCATGGGAGGTCCAGAAGCTCCGCGTCGATGGCCTGCGTTCCATCGAGGTGCTGCGTGCCGTGGAGCTGGACGGCGAGCGCGTCGGGTCCATTCTCGTGCGCTCGACGCAGTCGCCGGTGTTCACCAGCCTCCGTCGCAACAGCGGTTTCGCCCTCGCGGCGCTCACCATCGGCGCGCTGCTCGCGATGCTCCTCGCGGCCCGTCTCGGACCACGCCTCGCCGAGCCCATCGTCGCCCTCGCGGAACTCGCCCGAACCGTTTCCGAGAAACAGGACTTCTCGCTCCGGGCCAGACCGGTCGGCAACGACGAGATCACGGCCCTGGCGCAGGCCACGAACCTGATGCTCCAGGAGCTCCAGGTCCGCGACCGGCGCCTCGAGGAGCATCGCGAGGACCTGCAGTCGCGGATCGATGCGCGCACCGCCAGCCTGGCCCAGGCCAACGAGGCGCTCGAAGCGGCCATCGAGGAGCTCGAGGATGCGCGGGATCGCGCCGAGGCCGGGAGTCAGGCGAAGAGCGAGTTCCTCGCGCGCATGAGCCACGAGATCCGCACGCCCATGAACGGCGTGCTCGGCATGACCGAGCTGCTGCTCGGTTCCACGGAGCTGGACGGCCGGCAGACGCGCTATGCGGAGACCATCCGCCAGTCCGCGGATTCGCTGCTGCAGATCATCAACGACATTCTCGACTTCTCGAAGATCGAAGCGGGTCAGCTCGAGCTGGACCATGCCGCCTTCGACGTCCGCGAGGTCGTCGAGGACGTCGCCCAACTGCTCGCCGAGACCGCGGGCGCCAAGGGGCTGGAGCTGCTCTGCGACGTTCCGACCCAGCTTCAGGTGGGCCGCGTCGGAGACGGCCTGCGCCTGCGCCAGGTGCTCATCAATCTCGTCGGCAACGCCGTGAAGTTCACGGACCGGGGCGAGGTCCGGGTCCGCGTCCTCGATGCCAGCGAGCTGCTCCAGCAACCCGGCCTGCGCTTCGAGATCATCGACACGGGTATCGGCATCGCGCCGGAGAGCAAGGAGCGCATCTTCGAGTCCTTCTCGCAGCAGGACGGTTCCGTCACGCGTCGTTTCGGCGGCACGGGCCTCGGTCTCGCGATCTGCAAGCAGCTCGTGGAGCTCATGGGCGGCGAGATCGACTTCTCGAGCCGCTCCGGGGTGGGGACGACCTTCTGGTTCAATCTGCCGCTGCAGCCGGCGGAGGTCGTCGACTTCGACCTCGACGCCGATGCGCTGCGTGGCCGGCGCGCGCTGATCATCGACGACAACGCCACCAACCGGGAGATCCTGAGAGCGCAGCTCGAAGGTTGGGGCATGCAGACCACGGAGGCGGACAGCGGCCACGTCGCCCTCGACGTCGCCCGCAGGAGTGGCGCGGACAGCTGGGACGTCGTGCTTCTCGATCTTCACATGCCGGTGCTCGACGGTGTCGATACGGCGCGCGAACTGCGAGGACTGCCGGGCGGCGGCGTGCCACGGATCGTCGTCCTCAGCTCCGTGGCGAGTGACGTGGACCGCGCCCGGTGGGAGGAGCTCGGTATCGCCTGCACGCTCACGAAGCCCGTTCGCCAGGTGATGCTGTTCGAGAGCATCGCCTCGGCGCTCGAGGTGCCGGTGCAGGTCAGCGCGAAGCTCGCGGAGTCGCGGCAGCGCTACCTCGTGCAGACCGACGGCCGGGATGCGCCCCTGCGCGGAACCCGTGTCCTGCTCGTCGAGGACAACAGCGTCAACCAGGCCGTCGCCACGGCGATGCTCACGCAGCTCGGCTGTGTGGTGACTTCGGCCACGAACGGCATCCTCGCCGTGGAGCGTGTGCGCGCCTCGACCTTCGATCTGGTGCTCATGGACTGCCAGATGCCGGAGATGGACGGCTTCAGCGCCACGCGCGCGATCCGCAGCTGGGAGTCGGAGCAGGAGGGCGAGCGTCGCCTGCCGGTGATCGCCCTGACGGCGAACGCGCTCGACGCCGATCGTCAGCGCTGCCTCGACGCCGGCATGGACGAGTACATCTCCAAGCCCTTCAGCATGGACCAGCTCCGGGAGACGATGCTGCCCTTCGTCGGCGCCGCGGCGGGCGAGAGTCCGCGGGAGGACGGCTGGATCGACGAGCCGATGCTCGACGACGAGGCCATGGAGGAGTTGCAGGCGATACCCGACCCGGAGCGTGGCTCGCTCTTCGACGTGGCGCTCGACGAGTATCACGCGTCGGCCCGGCAGCTCCTGAAGCGCCTCGAGGTCGCGGCGCGCATTGAGGACATGGACGAACTCATCATCGCCTCGCATTCCCTGAAGTCCGCTTCCGGACAGCTCGGCGCCCGGCGCCTGATGACGCTCTGTGCACGCGTGGAGAAGCTCGGCCGGAGCGGTGACGGGCACGCCTTCGTGCTCGCTGCCGAGGTCCCCGGCGAGGTGGAGCTGGCCCTGGACATGCTCGACAGCCACCGCGTCGCACCGGCGTCCGCGCAGGCCTGAGCACCTTCCGCTCCTGCCGCTGATCGTGCGTGGGGACGCTGCCCGAGGCATGATGGGGGCTCCCCAGGAACGGAGTTCCCTCATGCGCATGAGAACCCTGCTCGCAGCCGGGCTCGCCGTGCTCTCGCTCGGCGCCCAGGCTGCACCGGAGGTCGGTGATCCGGCCCCGGACTTCACCCTGCCCGGATCGGACGGTGCCATGCACTCGCTGTCCGACTACCGCGGCCGCTACGTGGTGATCGCCTTCTTCCCCAAGGCCTTCACCGGCGGCTGAACGCTGGAGTGCAAGTCGCTGCGTGACAGTGACCGGCAGATCCGCAACTACGACGTCGCCTACTTCATGGCGAGCACCGACTCGCTCGAGGACAACACGGGCTTCGCCGAGAAGAACGGCGCGACCTTTCCGATCCTGGCCGACGAGACGGGGGAGATGGTCGAGGCCTACGGAGTGGGCGAGCGCGGTGGTTTCGCGCGTCGCTGGACCTTCTACATCGACGAGGAAGGCGTCATCGAACGCATCGATCGCTCCGTGAGCCCGCGCACGGCGGGTGAGCAGTTGGTCACCAACCTGGAAGAGCTGGGGGCGCCGTCTGCCGGTCCATGAGGCGTGACCGGTGTGATCGCCCTTCGAGCGGCGCCCCTCGGGGCGCCGTTCGCGTCTTCGCGCTCGGGAAGAGGCGTCAGTCCAGCCAGGCCGCCTCGATGGCTTCGCTCGCGCCTTCCGGCGGCGCGTCCGGGCGATTGCAGAGGATCCAGTAGGCGAAGTCGTCTTCGGGAAAGCGCTTGAAGAAGGCGCGGAAGGCGACCCAGCCGCCGCTGTGCTGGATGAAGCGGCGCCCGTCCCCGTCCGTGCCGACCACGAGTCCGAAGGCGTAGCCGGCGCTGCCGCCATCGTCGCGGTCCAGGGAGACGTCGGAGGCCGGCGTCTCGAGCAGCGTGCGCAGCGCCGCCGGATCGTCGCCCAGCGAGGGATTCCGGTACTGCTCGTTCCAGTGCAGCAGGTCGTTCACGGACGTGTAGACGCCGCCTTCGCCGACCCAGTCGAGATTGGTCTCGAAGATGTGCCAGCCGTCCTCCGCCAGGCGGTAGCCGGAAGCGCGGTGCGGGATCACGCGGCTGGTGTCGTCGTTGAAGAGCGTCACGCGCATGCCCGCGGGCGCGAAGATGCGCCGCTCGGCATATTCGCGCAGGCGCTCGCCGGTGACGCGCTCGACGATCTGGCCGAGCCAGAAGTAGCCGATGTTGCTGTACTGGTAGCGCGTACCCGGGACGTACGCCTGTTCGACCGCCTGCGTGACCTGGTAGAACTCCTCCGTCGTGAGGTGATCCTCGGCGCCGAACTCGAAGGGATTGCCCATGGCGTCGCGCAGGACCGCGTTCAGCTCCCTGCTCTCGTAGTCGGGCAGCCCGCCGACGTGGCCCAGCACCTCACGCACCGTCGCACCCTGCACGCTCTCCTGCAGCTCCGGCAGGTAGACGCCGATTCCCGCGTCGAGATCGAGCAGCCCTTCCTCGGCGGCCAGCGCGACCGCGGCGGCGGTGAACTGCTTGGAGACCGAGCCGACGCGGAACACGGAATCGGCGTCGAGCGGGATGTCGTACTCCAGGTTCGCCAGGCCGTAGCCCGCCGCATGGACGAGCTCCGCCCCGTCGGCGATGCCCACGGCGCAGCCGGGTCCGCCTTGCTCGGTCAAGGCGGCGAAGGCCGCGTCGACGGCCGCGCTGCGTGCGTCCGGACCCGCGAGGACGGTGGGGCAGAGCAGCAGCAGGGTCGACAGCAGCAGGGGGCGCATGCGCGAGGCTCCGATTCGGCGTGACCGAGTACCGAGCATGCCAGCGTGGTCGTGTCGCGACGAGTTCGACCAGCGGTCCGGACGGCGGAATCCCGACCTGCCGTCACGGCACCACTTCCGCCCACCCTGTTGGTCCTCGGTGTCACGTCCGGCCCGTGATGTGCCCCGGATGACCACGAACCGCCCACGAACCGGGGGCGGATCGCCACTTTCCGCCCCGGCGTCCTGACGTCTGGGCGGCGGCACGGGACTGCGGCACAGTGAGGCGGAATTCGAAGCGGAGCGCGTGAAGTGGAACTACCGACACCCTGGCTCGCCTTCCTCGGTGACGTCCGCGAGCCCCTCGATGCGAAGACCGCCTTCGGCGTGCGCGACTGGGCGCCGGATCGGCTCGTCGGCGAATGGAGCCTGCCGGAGGGCGCGGTGAGCCTCGATCTGCCCCGGCTCACGCCGGCGCAGGCTGCCGCGTGCGGGGCGCGCGCGCTGCTGCTCGGCATCGCGCCCTTCGGAGGGCAGGTGCCCGAGCACTGGGTGCCCGCGCTCTGCGAGGCGCTCGATGCGGGCCTCGACCTCGTCAGCGGCCTGCACCAACGGCTGGCGTCGATCCCCGTCCTCGCCGAACGCGCTGCCGCCTGCGGGCGCAGGCTGCACGATGTTCGCCACGGCGCGCCCGTCCGCCACGTCGCCACGGGTCGTCGTCGCAGGGGCCGGCGCCTGCTCACCGTGGGCACGGACTGTGCGCTCGGAAAGAAGTACACGGCGCTGGCGCTCGCGCGCGGTCTCGCCGGGCGCGGCCTTGCCGCCGACTTCCGCGCCACGGGCCAGACCGGCATCCTCATCGCCGGCGGCGGCATCGCCATCGACGCCGTCGTCTCCGACTTCGTCGCCGGCGCAGCCGAGTTGCTCAGCCCCGATGCCGACGCGGAGCACTGGGACGTGATCGAGGGCCAGGGCGCGCTGTTCCACCCGGCCTACGCCGGCGTCTCGCTCGGCCTGCTGCACGGTAGCCAGCCGGACGCTCTGGTTCTCTGCCACGATCCACGCCGGGCGCACGTGGACGGCTATCCGGAGCATCCGCTGCCGTCTCTGGTCGATGCCATCGAGCTCAACGTCCGCTGCGGACGGGTGACCAACGCCGGCGTCCGTTGTGTCGGCGTCAGCCTGCACACCGGAGGCATGGCCGAGGACGATGCCGAACGCGCGCTCGCCGCTGCCCGCGCCGAGACGGGCCTGCCCGCCGTCGATCCCCTGCGCACCGGCGTCGACGCGTTGCTGGACGCGCTTCTCGATGGCCTCTGAACCTCGGCTCGCCGTCGCCAGCGTCGACTGGCCACTGCGCGAGCCCTTCGTGATCGCGGGCTGGCGCTACGAATCCATGCCGGTGATCGTCGTCGAACTGTCGGACGGGCAGGGGCGCACGGGTCGCGGCGAGGCGGTGGGCGTGGACTACCTGGGTGAAACGGTCGCCAGCATGCAGGCGCAGCTCCGTGCTCTCGATCTCGCCCGCTTGGGCCCCATGGATCCGCTGCCGCTGCAGGGGCTGCTTCCCCCCGGGGGCGCACGCAACGCCCTCGACTGTGCGCTCTGGGACCTGCACGCGCAGCGCGAGGGCGCCAGCGTCTTCGATCTGCTCGGCATCGACCTGCCCGGGCCCTTCCCGTTGCTCGGCACCCTCAGTCTCGGTGCGCCCGAAGCCATGGCGGAGGCCGCGCGGCGCCATGCCGACTGGCCACGGCTCAAGCTCAAGCTCGGCGGCGGCGACGGCCGCGACGTCGAACGCGTGCGTGCCGTGCGCACGGCGCGTCCGGACGCGGAACTCCTCGTCGACGTCAACGGCGCCTGGGACTGCGCGGCCCTCGAGGCCGCGGCGGAGCCCCTCGCGGAAGCCGGAGTTCGCCTCGTCGAACAACCGCTACCGCCCGGCGCGGACGACGGCCTGCGCCGTGGCGGCCTGCCGGTCCCGCTCTGTGCGGACGAGTCCTGCCAGCACGCCGGCGACCTCGAGCGCTGCGCCACGCGCTACGAGTACGTCAACGTGAAGCTCGACAAGTGCGGTGGCCTCACGGAAGCACTGCGCATGGTCGCGCGCGCCCGAGAGCTCGGCGTCGGCCTCATGGTCGGCAACATGTGCGGCTCCTCCCTCGCCATGGCCCCGGCCTTGATCGTCGCGTCCCACTGCGGCTTCGTGGACCTCGACGGACCCCTGCTGCAGACCGACGACGTCGCCGACCCGCTCGTCTACGCCGACGGCCAGGTCGCCTTCGGGCCCACTCTTCCCTGGGGCACCGCCCGAACCTGAACAGCTGACCCTGGGTCAGCTGTTCAGGTTCGAGGGGCGATGACCGCAGAGAAGAGGGTGGCGTCGACGTTGCCGCCGGAGAGCATCACGACCGTGGTGCGATCGCGGGACGGGATGCGGCCGGCGAGGAGGGCGGCGAGGGCGACGGCGCCACCCGGTTCGACGACGAGGCGCAGGTACTCGAAGGCGAAGCGCATGGCGTCCTCGACCTCGTCGTCGTCCACCGTGAGGCCGCTCGCCACGCGCTCCCGCGTCACGGGAAAGGTGAGTTCACCGGGCGTCGGCGACTTCAGCGCATCGCAGAAGGTCGTGGCGTCCGGATCGATGCCCTCGCGCTCGCCCGAGACGAAGGAGCGGGCGTGGTCGTCGAAGCCGGCCGGCTCCACCGTATGAATCGCGGTCGCCTCGGCGCCCAGGGCGTCGCGCGCGAGGGCGCAGCCCGCTGTGAGGCCCCCGCCGCCGCAGCAGATCAGGAAGGCATCGGCCACGAGGTCCCGCGCGGCGAGCGTCTCGAAGACCTCCACGCCTGCGCTGCCCTGGCCCGCGATGACGTAGGGGTCGTCGTAGGAAGGGACGAGGACGCGGCCCTCACGCTCCGCGATCTCCGCCGCGATCTCCTCCCGCGTGCGCGGGCCCGACGGGTCGTAGGTGGTGGCGCGTGCGCCCCGGTCGCGCGTGCGTTCGAGCTTCACGGCCGGTGCCGATTCGGGCATGACGATGCGCACGTCGATGCCGAGACGGGCCCCTGCGGCGGCCACGGCCTGCCCGTGGTTCCCGGAGGAGAAGGCGACGACGCCGGCTGCGCGCTCGGCTTCCGTGAGCTGCAGCAGCCGGCTCATGGCGCCGCGGAACTTGAAGGAGCCGGTGTGCTGGAGCGGCTCCGCCTTCAGCAGCACCCGCCCCCCTACGCGGTCGTTCAGGTCCGCGTTCTCGAGCAGTGGTGTCCGCACGACGTGCGGCCGGAGCAGGCGTGCGGTGTCGAGGACGTCTTCGGGAGTCGGGGGGCTCTGCATCGATCGCGCCTCCAGTCGGAAGGCGCGCAGTGTGCCATCGCAGCGCGGAGCCGGCGCCCTCGCGCCGGCTCCGCGCACGACATCTCAGTCACACAGCGTGATGGAACCGCTCATGGTGCTGATGCGGACGTCACGCTCGCCGTCGCCCTCGCGGAACTTCAGGTCACGACCCGGCGAGTAGCGGCGCCGCTCCGCCCTGGGGCCGAAGCAGTTGTCGAGATCGCCGGAGAAGGTGCTGAGTTCGTAGTCGCCGTCGCGTGCCCCCCCGAGCTCGAGCTCGATCTCTCCGCTCACGGTCTCGAGCTCGACGCGTGCGTCGGCCAGGAGCCGTACCCGCGCCGACAGATCGCCGCTCGTGGACTGGGCGCGCAGGCGGCTGACCTCGCCTAGGGAGAGCTCCACGCTGCCACTGACGCTGGTGGCGTGCACCTCGCCGCCGATGTCGCGGATGGTCACGTCGCCGCTCACCGAAGTGATCTCCGCGTCCGCCGTCTGGCCGTCGCCCTCGAACTCCACGTCGCCACTCATGGACGTTGCTTCCAGCGCCGGCGACGCCGAGGCGATCTCTATGTCGCCGGACACGCTCTCGATGCCGAGGCGGCCGTTGACGGCGAAGACGCTTATGTCCGAGCTCACGGCCTCGATTCGCAGATCGCTGGCCTCGGGTACGCTGACCTGCAGTTCGGCGCTGCCGTCGCGAGAACCCCAGCCCCAGCCGCCGTTGCCGCCTCGCACCTCGACCTTGATGAGGATGCGATCGCCGTCGCGTTCGAAGATCAGTTCCTCCACCGCTTCGCCGAGGCGAGCGGAGACCTCCACCTCGCTCGCGTCGGTGCCGCGGACCTCGATCTCGCCGGCCACGTTCTCGATCTGCACGAGGCCGTCCGGCGCTGCGTCCAGCCTCTCGTGGTAGTCCTCGTCGGCGCTGGCCGGCCCGGCCAGTACGGCCACGAGAAGACCTGCGCGAGCGATCGTCCTGTTCATAGTTCCATGCTCCTTTCCGGGCCGGCGGGCATGCGCCCGACGCGTCCGAGGTAGTCGAGTTCCTGGCGATAGGTGGACATCAGCAGATCCTGCAACACCGCATCCTCGGGGTTGCCGGCGAGGGCGCTCTCGATGCGCGTGAGCGCGCCATGGATCACCTTCAGGTTCGTCTCGACGACGTCGCGCGTCGCCGGGTCGAGCGCTTCGAGCTTGCTCGCGAAGTCCGTCGAGAGCTCCTGCCGCACCTGCAGGAAGCCCGCGCCGAGCGCGGCCCGGCCGCCGAGAGCTCGGGGCAGCGAGGCCGTGCGATAGCGGTCGTGGGCCTCGAGCACCGACGGGCCCGCGATTGCCGCTCCCGGTGCGGGCTTCCGTGCCACGGCCGGCGCCGGTGCGTCCGTCGGCCCCGCCAGCTCGAGGACCAGGAACACGGCGCACGCGGCGATCGACGCCGCGAGGGCGAAGCCGCCCCAGTTGCCGCCTCGGCGTCCACCGAGCGCATCGGATCCGCGCCGCTGCGGAAGGCGCGCCGCGATGGCGTCGAAGGTGCCTGCCGGCGGCTCCAGCTCGAGCGGCAGCGCGCCCAGGCGGGCGTCGAGGCGTGCGGCGGCGTCGGCCGACAGGCTGTCGTCGTGCAGTCGCGTGATCTTCTCGTCGCTCATCCGTTCGTTCCGTTCATCCTGCCGCGAGCCGTTCCGAGAGCAGCTTGCGGGCCCGGTGCAGTTGCGCCTTGCAGGTGCCGACCGCGATACCGAGCATGGCGCCGGTCTCCTCGTGGCTGTAGCCGTGCAGGCCCGAGAGCACCAGCACGTTGCGGGCGCCTTCGGGCAGCGTGGCGATGGCGCGCTCCAGGGCGATGTCCTCCGCGCGTGAACCGAGCTGCAGGGGTGCCGCGACCTGCACGTCCTCGAGATCGTCCGTCTCGTGGCGTGCGTCGCGGCGCTGCTGGTCGAGCACCTCGTTCACGGCGATACGGTGCAGCCAGGTCCCGAAGCGGCTCCGGGATTCGAAGCGGTCGAGCTTCGACCAGGCCTTCACGAAGGCTTCCTGCAGGCAGTCCTGGGCCGTCGCCTCGTTTCCCGTCATGCGCAGGCACATTGCGTAGGTGCGCCCGGCGTACCTGCGGTACAGGGCCTCGAAGGCTCTTCGGTCGCCCCTGCGGGCACGGTCGATCCACGCCGTCTCCTCCGCATCCTGGGAATCCGCGTCCGCTTTCGGGCCCGGCCGGGCACCGGCGGCGCTGGCTGCGTCACTGTTCACGTGAACTTCGACGCGCCGGGGGCGGAAATGGTTTGAACGCCGGTCACGAATCGTTCACGGCACCGGCGCGGCTCAGGTGAAGAGCATGTCCGCGACGTAGGGGTTGGAGCGGCGCTCCTGGCCGAAGGTCGAGACCGGGCCGTGCCCGGGGATGAAGGTGATGTCGTCGCCGAGGGGGAACAGACGTTCGCGGATGCTGCGGATCAGGTCCTCGTGGTTGCCGCGGGGCAGGTCGCTGCGCCCGATCGAGCCCTGGAAGATGACGTCGCCGACGGCGGCGATGCGGGCGTCCTCGTTCACGAACACGACGTGCCCCGGCGTGTGGCCCGGGCAGTGCCGGACTGCGAAGCGGAGATCGCCGACGGTGACCTCGTCGCCGTCCTCGAGCCAGCGTGTCGGCTCGAAGGCGCGGGCGGTGCCGAGGCCGAAGCGTGCACCCTGTTCGGAGAGCGATTCGATCAGGAAGGCATCGTCGCGGTGAGGCCCCTCGATGGGCACACCTTCGCGCTCCGCGAGCTCCGCCGTGGCGCCGGCGTGATCGATGTGTGCGTGGGTGATCAGGATCTTCTCGAGCGTCATGCCGGTCTCGGTGATGGCGCCGCGGATGCGATCGAGATCGCCGCCCGGATCGACGACGGCGCCGCGGCCCGTCGACTCGCACCAGATGAGCGAGCAGTTCTGCTGGAAGGGCGTGACCGGGACGATGGCGGCCTTCAGGGACATCGGGAACTCCAGCTCAGTGACGGGTGGGGGGCGGTCCGGATTCGAGGGGTTCCTCGACATAGACGGTACGCCCCACGCGGCGGCCGAAGAGCACGCAGCCGGCGGTGAAGGCCTGCTGCGCCTCGTCGTTGCACCAGCTCCAGTCGGAGCCGCGGGCGTCCGTCGGCAGGCGCCAGTGGCCGGAGATGTAGATCTCGCCGATGCGCAGCTCCACACACCAGTCGTGCCAGACGCCGTCGCTGCCCTCCTCTTCGTATTCCTGCTCGACCAGGCGGCAGTAGTTGGCCGTGTGCGCGTCGTGCGCGACCGACTCGGCGACGATCAGCCCCGGATCGACGCAGGACTGCCAGGCCGTGTGGACCTCCTCGGCCGAAGAGAACAGGGCACCGGCCAGCCCGGCGGGCGTCACGTTCAGGGACAGGGGACTGTCCCAGTCGGGGTCGAGGGCGCGGCGGGTCATGCGTACTCCGTATCGTCGTCGTGGCGGTCGTTCGGGCGAGGGCGCCATTGTCGCGGTTCGCGCTGCGGGTGCCCAGTGCCTTCCTTGCCGACCGTTGGAGGTGCTTTGCTACCATACGCCGCCCCCGGATCCCGCCGCCGTGAGCGAGGCCATACCATGACATCCGTGCGCCTTGTCCTGAGCGCTGTCGGCATCGCTTCGCTCGTCCTGCTCGCAGGCTGCGAACCCCGGTCCGGCGACCGCGCCGCCCTCGCGATCATCGATCTCGACGCCGTCGCGCGCGCGCTCGGTCGCGACGACGTGATCGCGCAGCAGATCAACCAGGCGAATCAGCAGCTCGCCGGGGAGCTCGGGCAGGTCGCGACGAACCTGCAGCAGCAGGTCCAGGCGCGGCGCGACGCGTTCGAGGTCATCGGTGACGAGGCCGAGCAGGAGCTGCAGCAGCTGACCGCGGCGGCCAATCAACGCCTGCAGCAGACCCAGCAACTCGCTCAGCAGCGCTCAGCCCAGTTTCGTCAGGCGGTGATCAACTCCTTCCGCAGCGAGGTGACGCCCTACGCGCAGCAGATCGCCAGCGAGCGAGGCGCCGTCGCGGTACTCACGGTCGCCACGCCGATGCTCTGGTTCGACTCGGACGCGGACATCACGGACGAGGTGATCGCGGAGATGCGCAGGGCGGGTCTCGAGCAGGCCTCCCGGCCCGCGACCATGTCCACCTCCGAGCCTGCCTCGAGCGCGCCGCAGGGCGAAGGCGAAGGCGACGGCTGACGGCCGTCGTCGGAGAGCCACTTCGCGCCTCCCTTGGCGCGCGGCTCAGACGTTCGAGAAGTAGCTCCGAACCCAGGCTTCGATCTCGTCGGCGGCCACGCGCTCCTGCGACATGGTGTCCCGGTCGCGGACGGTGAGAGAGCCGTCGCCCTCGATCGTGTCGAAGTCGACGGTGATGCAGATCGGCGTGCCCACCTCGTCGTGGCGGCGGTAGGCCTTGCCGATGTTGCCCGTGTGCTCGTAGAGGATGCGGCCGAGGCCGAGCTTCTGGAGGCGCTGCTTGAGGCCTCGAGCCGTCTCCACGATCTGCTCGTGGTTCTTCTTCACCGGGATCACGGCGGCCTTGATGGGTGCCAGGTGCCGGGGCAGGGCGAGCACCGTGCGCGTGTTGCCGCTTTCCAGTTCCTCGACCCGATAGGCCTCGTTGAGTACCGCGAGGACACCACGATCGACGCCCGCGGACGGTTCGATGACGTAGGGGACCACCCACTTCTTCGACTCCGGGTCCTGCACAGCGAGTCGTGTGTTGGAGTCGTCGTTCGGGTCCACGCGCGCGGTCAGCTCCAGCTCGGCCTGGCCCTTCGTGTGCGAGCCGAGATCGAAGTCCGTACGGTTGGCGATGCCTTCGAGTTCCTCGACGCCGTGCGGAAAGCGGTACATGAGATCGTAGGTGCGCTTGGAGTAGTGCGCGAGCTCGTCCTCCGGTACGTCGAGGATCTCGATGCTCTCACGCGCGACCCCCTGCTCGGCCCACCAGGCGAGGCGGTACTCGAGCCACCGTTCGTGCCACGCCTCGTCGGTGCCCGGTTCGACGAAGAACTCGAGCTCCATCTGCTCGAACTCGCGCACCCGGAAGATGAAGTTCCGCGGCGTGATCTCGTTGCGGAACGCCTTGCCTATCTGCGCGATGCCGAAGGGCGGGCGCCGCGAGGTCGAATCCGTGACGTGCTTGAAGTTCGTGAAGATCGCCTGGGCCGTCTCCGGGCGCAGATAGGCGAAGTTGGAGCCGTCGTCGACGGGCCCCACCGCGGTCCTGAACATCAGATTGAAGGGCCTGGGTTCGGTCAGGTCCGTGGAGCCGCAGGCGGGGCACTTGTCCTCGATGTGATCCGCGCGCCAGCGCGCCTTGCAGGAGCGGCAGTCGACCAGCGGGTCCGAGAAGGTCGCCTCGTGGCCCGAGTGCCGGAGCGTCAGGCGGTGCGTCAGGATCGCGGCATCCAGACCCTCGACGTCGTCACGCTCGTAGACCATGGCGCGCCACCAGGCCGCCTTGAGGTTGTTCTTCAGCTCGACGCCGAGCGGCCCGTAGTCGTACATGCCCTGCAGACCACCGTAGATGTCACCGCTCTGGAAGATGAAGCCGCGGCGCTTGCACAGCGAGACGAGTTCTTCCATCGACTTGGCGGGCACGGTCGGTTCCTCGGGACGTAGCGGGGCGCGAAGCATAGCGGAATCGCGAGGGCGGCCGCAGCCGACGCGGCGGCGACGGTGTGCGGTGTCCGCGTCCGTGACGTTGTCACGTCAGACGTTACGGATGCGTGCTCTGGCACGCGACCTGCAGGGTTTCTGTCGAAGCGCACAGGAGGCTCCCGTGAGAAGGGCCTCCCATAGACAGAAGCGGAGCGTGGACAATGGCTTACCTGGCGATCAGCGAAATGGAGCAGGTCCTGAGGAGGTCACGGGACCGGGTCAAGCGAGTGTTCAAGGATGCCGTGGGGTGGCAGATCCTGACGCTGGAAGGCATCACGGCGGGGCCCTACGAGACGCGTGACGAAGCAGAGGAAGCCCTGCGTGATCACTTCGAGGACACGCTCGTCCCGAAGGCCGGCCAGCGGCGTGCGAGCGTCCTCTGAGGACGCCTCCGACCTCAGAAGCGCCGCGGCAACTGGCCGTGCTCCGTACGTGACGCGTCGCGTTCACGCTTCAGCGCTGCTCGCATGAGGCGGGGATCCTCCCACGGGCTCCGTCGGCCCGCATAGAGCACCCTGCCGTCGCTCGTCAGCGTCCACATCCTGCTGTCCGGGTCTCTCGAGATCTTCATCGCATCCTCCATGAGTGAAGCCCCGTGCCGGCGACGTGTGAACGTCACGGGAGAATATATGGAGGGAAAATGAACGCTTGGGAAGGCCTCCGATCCGTACCGGGCACTTCATCTGCACCCGTGCTTCCGGCGAGAATCCATGCATCGCGGGCACTTGGCGGAGGAACATGACGTGGATCGAGCTTCTGCTGCCCGACGGGCGGTCGCGCTGAAGCGGTCGTGACCGACGAAATCGGCACGCCCGACGAGGACCTGCCCGCCTGGCTCTTCGAGCGCGACGATGGTGCCGACGACGCGCTGTTCTACCGAGAGCCGCGGCTCGTCACGCACATCGACGACGCCACGATCGGCGCGCTCACCGATTTCTACCGCGAGCGGATCGCCCCCGGCGCCCGCGTCCTCGACCTGATGAGTTCCTGGGTCAGCCACCTTCCGGCGGAGGTGACCTTCGCGAAGGTCGCGGGACACGGCATGAACGCGTCGGAGCTGGCCGCCAACGCGCGGCTCGATGAACGCCACGTACAGAACCTCAATCAGGACCCGCGCCTGCCCTGGCCGGACGAGGCCTTCGATGCCGTCACGATCGCGGTTTCCGTGCAGTACCTCGTCGATCCCGTCGCCGTCTTCCGCGAGCTCGGGCGCCTGCTCGCGCCCGGCGGCGAGCTGATCGTCGCCAGCTCGCATCGCTGCTTCCCGACCAAGGCCGTGCGTGCCTTTCGCGCGTTGCCACCTTCCGATCGCATGCGCCTCTACGGCGAGTGCATGCGGCGCGCCGGCGCCTTCGAGGCCATCGAGTTCCATGACCGGTCTCCGCCCGAGGGCCCCGAGGGGCAGGCCGACCCACTCTGGATCCTCACTGCCCGCCGAACCTGAACAGCTGACCCTGGGTCAGCTGTTCAGGTTCCAGCCAGCGAATCCTCAGTCGGCTGTCCGCGCCCCTCGATCGATCACCACGCTCGAACCTGAACAAAGGCCCAGGGCCCTCGTTCAGGTTCCGCTGGGCGTCTGGTCGGACTCTACGTACTCGGAGGCATGCTCCCCCACCTCGCGGGTCGGTGCGGCGGTCCACTCCTGCGGATGTCCTGTGCGGGTCGGTCTTCGGGCAGAACGGGCGTGTCGAGTCGAGGTCGAGGAGGCCGGGAGGCACACACATGAGCTATCTGCAGATCGACCGGAGCGGAGATGTCGTCACCTGCCGCATGTCGAACCCACCTACGCACACGCTCGTTGCAGCGGAGGTCGCAGAGCTCGCCGACTTCGTCGCCGCGACCGGCGAGGACGTGCGCGTCGTCGTCTTCACCGGCGGTGGTGAGGGGGTCTTCATCGCCCACTATGAGGTCGGCGAGCTCGCCGACGCGAGCGAGGCCGGCGGGCGTGTGCTCATGGACGAGGCGCCTGCCAGGCCCGAGCTGCATTCGATGCACCGCTTGCTGCTGGCGATCGAGGCTGCGCCCTGGGTGTCCGTGGCGGCTCTGAACGGGAGTGCGGCCGGCGGCGGCTTTGAGTTCGCGCTGGCCTGTGACTTCCGGCTGACCTCCGACGGTCCCTGGGCCTTCGGGCTGCCGGAAACCTCGGTCGGGATCATCCCCGGCGCGGGCGGGACGCAGCGCATGACGCGGCTACTGGGCGAGGCGCGGGCCCTCGACCTGATTCTCCATGCCCGGCTGATGGATCCTTCCGAAGCGCTCGGCGTGGGCCTCGTGCATCGTGTGTTCGCCCGGAGCGACTTCGAAGCCGAAGTACGTGCCTTCGCGGACGATCTCGCCGGCCGCGCTCCCGTCGCCCTGCGTGCCGCGCGCCGGGCGATCCGCGAAGGCGCGGACCTTCCGCTCGAAGCGGCGCTGGCCGTTGAGCAGCGCGAGTTCGAACGTGCCATGTCGAGCGAGGACGCGGCCGGCGCCATGCGCGCCTGGCTGAAGGGCGAAAGCTGGACCTGGAAGAACCGCTGAACCTGAACAGCTGACCCTGGGTCAGCTGTTCAGGTTCGCGCTGGCGCTCGTGGCGTCCGGAGGCCTGCGCAACGTCCTCGGAAGCACCGGGCAGCGGAGGCCGCTCGCAGGGGACCGGTCGCGCCCGGGCCGGACGCCAGCGTGCGAACCTGAATACTGGCCCGGGGTCGGCGTTCAGGCTCCGGGGCGGTTGGTTCGGCCCTCGAAGAGATGCGACGGTCGGATCTTCTCGTACTCACGCAGCACCGGCTCGAACTCGTCGGGGGGGCTGGCGTGGATGATCAGGCCGTCGGCTCCGGCCTCGAACTGATCGACCCAGCGGCGCGCGCAGGTGGCGGCATCGCCCACCGCGGCGGGTCGCCACTCCTCCGGGATGACCTTCGCGACCTCCGCCATCTGCGCCGTGGTCGCGACGCTGTCGATGAGTCCGCCCACTGATCTCACCGCGTCCGAGGTGCGGAAGCGCTGCAGCGTCTCCGGGTCCCAGCCGTTGATCTCGACCAGCATGTCGCCGTAGCCGGGGATCTGCAGGTAGGTCGCGAGGCGCGCCACGATGTACCGCAGGTACTTCTCCTCGGGTACGTCGCAGGCCGTCGCGAACACGCTCCAGAGCTTGCCGCGTCCCACTTCGCGACCTGCCGCGGCCTCGCCGGCTCGGAACTGCCGAACCGCATTCGAGAGTGCCTCGTCGGTCATGAAGGTGTGCAGATGGGCGCCGTCGTAGATCGTGCCCGCGTGCTCGAGGCTCTTCGGGCCGAAGCCGATGTAGAGCATCGGCACGTCTTCGTCGACGTAGGGGGCGAGGCTCATGGCCGGAATCTGCCCGAGGGCCCCGTCGTAGCCCGTGACCGCCTCGCCCTTCAGCAGGCGGCGCAGCAGGTCGAGGAAGTCGCGTTCGCGCTCGAAAGTCGGGATGGGCAGGTTCATGGCCTTCCAGCGCATCGACGGCCCCTTCGCGAGGCCGAGGGCGAAGCGGCCTTCGGACAGGCGCGAGAGGGTCGAGCACATGGACGCCGTGATCACCGGATGGCGCGTGTTGAGGTTGGTGCCGGAGGTGCCGATGAAGATCTTCTCGGTGACGGCTGCACAGGCGCCGCAGATCGCGGCGATCTCCTTGTAGTCGGCGCGCTCGGAGATCATGACGTTGCCGATGCCGAGTTCCTCGGCGTCCTGTACCTGGCGCAGGACATCGCGCGGCGAGCGGGTGTGGCCCGGCAGGCCGTAGAAACCCAGTTCCGGGAACCTGGAGACCGGTGTGTCGTTCATCATCTGTCCTCCCTCCGAGGCGGGCGATCATGCCGAGCGGCGCGGTCGCCGTCACGGTTGTCCGGTCACGGGGCGTCGCATAGGCTCTCGCGTCTAATTCAAGGGCATTAGCCCGTGAGCTGGGGCGCTGGCCAACGACCGGTGTCCGGGAGGGGAAGAGATCATGGCTGCAGCCGGCGAGGGTGTCCGCATCCGCCTTGAGCCCGAGGACGAGTACACGCATCCGATCGAGGAAGCCGAGAACTTCAACGAGTCGATGTACTTCAACGTCTTCGATCCGGAGCGGAAGATCGGCGGATGGTTCCGTCTCGCCAACAGGCCCAACGAGGGGCGCGGCGAGATGTCCTGCTGCGTCTATCTGCCCGACGGCCGCATCGGCTTCATGTTCAAGCGTCCGGAGTGCACCGCCAACGATGCCTTCGAGAACGGCGGCATGAAGTTCGAGGTGATCGAACCCTTCAGGAAGGTCCGCATCTCCTACGAGGGCTCGCTCTGCGTGCTCGAGAACCCGATCGAGATGATGGATCCGGGCAAGGCCTTCAAGTCGAATCCCGTCGTGAAGTCCCGCATCGAGATCGACTACGAGGGCGTTTCGCCGATGTTCGGTGGCGAGCCCGTGAAGGAGGACGGCTCGAAGATCGAGCAGAAGGCCGAGGAGGCCTTCGCCCGCGGCCACTACGAGCAGCACATCGAGGGCACGGGCCACATCACGGTCGGGGACGAGCGCTTCGAGATCCACGGCTTCGGTCTGCGCGATCACTCCTGGGGGCCGCGCTACTGGCAGAACATCTTCTGGTATCGCTGGCTGCCCATGAACTTCGGGCGCGACTTCGCGATGATGCTGTCCATCGTCACGCGCCCGAACGGCGAGCAGCGCCAGGGGGGCATGGTGCTCGAGAACGGCGAGTACAAGCTCATCCGCGAGGTGACGATCCGCTCCGAGTACGACGCCGACGACTGCCAGACACGCATGCGGTGCACGGCACGCACGGACGAGCGCGAGTACACGGTCACTGGTGAGGTCATGTCACTGATCCCGCTGCGCAATCGCCGCACGAGTCCGGACGGCGAGGAGCTCATGACGCGCATCACCGAGGGCATGACGCGCTACGAGTGCGACGGCCAGGTCGGCTATGGCCTCTCGGAGTACCTTGATCAGATCGTCGACGGCGAACCGGTCGGCAAGGCCACGGGCACCTGACGCTGGTCCCGTCGCCATGAGCGAGAACCAGGATCCGGCACTGGCGGAGGCGCTCGCCGCGCCCCTCGACCGCGCGCTCGGCGACCGACTCGGTGCGGGTGTGCATGTCGAGTCCCTGCGCCGGCTCACGGCCGGGGCCGCGAACGAGACCTGGCGCTTCGATGCCGTCGGCCCGACGGTGCGTCTCGATTGTGTGCTGCGCCGGGCGCCCTACGTGCCCGGAGCCGATGCCACCCCGGAGGATGCGACGGCTCTCGGCAAGGCCGGCGAGGCGCGCGTGCAGGCGGCCGCCCGGGCTGCGGGTGTCGCCGCGGCGGAGGTCCTGTTCCTGCTGGAGGAGGGCGACGGGCTCGGCGACGGCTACGTCATGGCCGCCCTCGAAGGCGAGACGATCCCGCGCCGCATCCTTCGTGACGAGGCCTTCGCGGACCTTCGGCCGCGTCTCGCGCGTCTGTGTGGCGAGACGCTCGCGCGCCTGCATGCGGTCGACACGGCTCGCGTGCCGGAGCTGAACGTCTCCACCGCGCGCACACAGATCGATCGCTACCGCGAGCTCTACCTCGGCTTCGAGCAGCCCGTGCCCGTGTTCGATCTCGCCTTCCGCTGGCTCGAGGACCATCTCCTCGAACCGGACCGTATCACCGTCGTCCACGGGGACTTCCGCAACGGCAATCTCATGGTCGGTCCCGAGGGCATCCGCGCGGTCATGGACTGGGAGCTCGCCCATCTCGGCGATCCCATGGAGGACCTGGGCTGGATCTGCGTGAACTCCTGGCGCTTCGGTGAGATCGACCGGCCTGTCGGCGGTTTCGGCGAGCGTGAGGACCTCTTCGCCGGCTACGAGGCGGCGGGCGGCGGCCGCGTCGATCCGGACCGCGTCCGTTACTGGGAGATCTTCGGCACGCTGAAGTGGGGCGTGATGTGCATGATGATGACGCGTGCGCACCTGTCCGGCATGGCGCGCTCCGTGGAGCGCGCGGCGATCGGCCGTCGCGTCTCCGAGACCGAGCTCGATCTGCTCGACCTGCTCGCACCGGAAGGAGGCCCGAGCCGTGAGTGATCAGCGACCGACGACGGGCGAGCTCGTGGAAGCGGTACGCGAGTTCCTGGAGCACGAGGTGCAGGCGAAGCTCGACGGCAGCACGGCCTTTCACATGCGCGTCGCGGTGAACGTGCTGCGCATCGTGGAGCGTGAACTGGCCGAGGGCGCCGGCCTCGAAGCGGCGGAGCACGCGCGCCTCGAGGCGCTGCTCGGTCACGAAGGCGGCATCGGAGAACTGAACGGGCGGCTCGTCGAGGCGATCCGCGCCGGTGATCTCGACGTCGATACGCCGGGCCTCGTCGAGCACCTGCGTGCCACGGTCATGGGCCGCGTCGGCGTCGACAATCCACGCTACGGCAGCTACAAGCGAGCGCTCGAAGGCGGCGACTGAGCGTCGCTGCACACGAATCCACGGACCCTGGGGAGGGAGACGATGGTCGCGATTCCGGGTGGCTGGAACTACGGCGACATTCTCGATGTGCTGGCGGACGCGGTGCCGCCGGAGAATCCGGCGCTGATCCACGGCGATCGCGTCGTCAGCTGGGCCGACTTCACGCGCCGGACCAACAACCTCGCGCGGGCGTTGCACGCGCGCGGCGCCGAGCCCGGCGACAAGATGGCCTTCTACCTGCGCAACCACCCGGCCTACATGGAAGGTGTGAGCGCGGCCTTCAAGGGCCGGCTCGTGCACGTGAACGTCAATTACCGCTACGTGGACGACGAACTCTTCTACATCTTCGACAACTCCGACGCGAAGGTGGTCGTCTACGGCGCCGAATTCGCCGAGCACATCCGGCATCTGCGGGACCGGCTGCCGAAGGTCGCGGTCTGGATCGAGGTCACGGAGCAGGGTGCGCCCAGCGTCGAGGGAGCCCTCGACTACGAGGCCCTGTGCACCGAGGGAGACGGTTCGCCGCTGGCCATCGAGCGCTCCGGCGACGACATGCTGTTCCTCTACACCGGCGGCACGACGGGCATGCCGAAGGGCGTGATGTGGCGCCACGACGACCACTGGCATGCCGGTACCGCCGGTGCGACGCCCGCGACGGACCTGGTCCCGCCGAACTCGCTCGCCGAGCACGCGGAGAACGTGCGCAGGGCCGGCGGCGGCGGTCGCCTGATCCCCTGCTGCCCGCTCATGCACGGCACGGGCCTGTTCACCGCCATCGGTGCTCTCGCCCAGGGGGGCAGCATCCTCACGCTCACGGGGCACAGCTTCGATGCGGCGGAGTGCCTCGAGGCCGTGACCCGCTGGCAGGCGAACACGCTCGCCATCGTCGGTGACGCGTTCGCGAAGCCGCTGCTGCGGGAGCTCGATGCGAACGGCAACCGCTACGACATCTCGTCCGTGCTGGTGATGATCTCCTCGGGCGTCATGTGGTCCATGGAGGTGAAGCAGGGACTGCTGAAGCACAACCGGAACATGGTGCTCACCGATTCCTTCGGCGCCTCCGAGGCCGTCGGCTTCGGCCGCAGCGACACCACCGCCGAGGGCACGGTGCAGACCGCACGCTTCATGCTCGGCGAGCACTGCAGGGTCTTCACGGAGGACCTGCGGGAAGTGAAGCCCGGCGATCCGGAACCCGGCTTCATCGCTCGTGGCGGTGCCATACCCCTCGGCTACTACAAGGACGAGGAGAAGACGAAGAAGACCTTCCCTGTCATCGACGGGGAGCGCTATTCGATGCCCGGCGACTGGGTACAGGTCGAGGCGGACGGCACGCTGGTGCTCCTCGGTCGCGGCAGCGTCTGCATCAACACGGCGGGCGAGAAGGTCTATCCGGAGGAGGTCGAGGAGGTGCTGAAGGAGCACGACGCCGTCGACGATGCGCTCGTGGTCGGTGTCCCGGACGAGAAGTGGGGCCAGATGGTCACCGCCGTGGTCCAGCTCCACGCCGGCGCCGAGCTCGACGAGGATGCCTTGCGTACGCACGTCCGCGCGCACCTCGCCGGCTACAAGACGCCCAAGCGCATTCTCGCCAGAGAGACCCTGGGCCGCGCCAGCAACGGCAAGGCGGACTACAAGATGATCACCGCCTACGCGAAGGACCAGCTCGGCATCGCCTGACCCTGAACAACGGGGCCAGGGCCCCTGTTCACGAACGGCGGCCGAACCTGAACAGGGGCCCTGGCCCCGTCGTTCAGGTTCTGGGTGCGGGGGTGGGGGAGAGCGTGGAGAATGGCGCGCCCGGCCTTCGGTCGGATGCGAAGCAGACAGAGGGAGAGAGGATGAGCGTCGCAGCAGGCAGCATGTTCGATCTGAGCGGCAAGAACGCCGTCATCACCGGATCGTCGAAGGGGATCGGCAAGGCGATCGCCGTGGAGCTCGCGCGGCACGGGGCGAACGTCGTCATCAGCTCGCGCAAGGCCGACGCGTGCCAGGTGGTCGCCGACGAGATCAACGCGATGCTCGGCGAGGGCGCGCCCAACCGGGCGATCGTCATCGCGGCCCACATCGGCGACAAGGAAGCGCTGCAGATGCTCGTCGACGAGACGCATCAGCAGCTCGGGCAGATCGACGTTCTCGTCTGCAATGCGGCCGTGAATCCCTTCTACGGCCCCTCGAAGGACATCCCGGATTCGGCCTTCGAGAAGATCATGCAGTGCAACGTGCTCTCCAATCACTGGCTCTGCCACATGGTGCTGCCGGAGATGGAGGCGCGGGGCGACGGCTCGATCATCATCGTATCCTCCGTCGGCGGTCTGCACGCATCGACGGTGATCGGCACCTACAACATCTCCAAGGCGGCGGACTTCCAGATGGTCCGCAATCTCGCCGCCGAGTACGGCCCGAAGGGGATCCGCGTGAACGCCATCGCCCCGGGCCTCATCCGTACGGACTTCGCCCGCGCGCTCTGGGAGAACCCGAAGACGCTCGAGCGTGTCACGTCCACCGTTCCGCTGCGCCGCATCGGCGAGCCGGAGGAGATCGCCGGGGTCGCCGTGTTTCTCGCCTCGAAGGCCGGCGCCTACGCGACGGGCCAGAACTGGGTCGTCGACGGCGGCTCGACGATCGTCTGACGGGCCTGCGCGGGGGCGGCATCTCGCCCCCGCCGCGCGATGCTGAGCTATCTTCACGGCTTTCACGCCGGTAACCACGCCGACGTGATCAAGCACGTCGTGCTCGTGCATCTGCTCGAGCACCTCTGCCGCAAGACGAAGGGCTGGCGCTACGTCGACACGCACGCCGGCGCGGGGCGCTACGATCTCCACGACGAGCGCGCGCTCAAGAAGGCAGAGCATGCGGACGGCATCGCGCGCCTGATCGGACGCGACGATCTGCCTCCGGCCGTCAGCCGGCTGGTCGAGCTGATCCGCGGCCAGCAGCCCGGCGCCGGCGCCCTCGACGTCTATCCCGGTTCGCCCCTGATCGCGCTGGCGCTCGCACGACCGCAGGACGAGCTTCACCTGCACGAACTGCACCCGCGCGAACACGAGGCGCTCATGGCACACCTCGCGGCGGACGCGAACGCCCACGTGCATCGCCAGGACGGCTTCCGTGGCGCCCTCGGTCTGCTGCCGCCTCCGACGCGGCGCGGTCTCGTGCTCGTCGATCCGTCCTACGAGCGCAAGCAGGACTACGAGCAGGTCGTCCGTTTCCTGCAGCAGGTTCACCGCCGCTTCGCGACCGGCACGGTGGCGATCTGGTATCCGCTCGTTTCCCGCGCGCGCATCGACGCGCTCTGCGCTGCATTGCGGGCGGCCGACGTGCCCGATCTGCTGCGCGCGGAGCTGTGTGTCCGGGCCGATGCGGAGGGTTTCGGCATGACCGGCAGCGGCATGATCGTGTTCCGCCCGGCCTTCACGCTCGCCGCCGCCCTCGAGGAGTCGCTGCCGTTCCTCGCCAACGTGCTCGCCACCGGCCCCGGTTCGGCCTGGACCGTCGAGACGCTCGTGCCCGAGTAGCGCGGTCGCCGGACAGATGCGCCCGGCTGTGCGATGCTCTCGCGCGTTCGCCACCGCGGCCGCCTCCATGCAGCGAGAAGACTTCAATCTCTGGACCGTCGTCGGGATCTTCTTCCTCGTTCTCGGCGCCGTCGGTGCGGTGCTGCCGCTGCTGCCGACCACGCCCTTCGTGCTCGTGGCGGCCTGGTGTTTCGCGCGCTCCTCGCCGCGTATGCACGGGTGGCTGCTCGACTCGCAGCTGTTCGGCCCCATCCTGCGTAACTGGGAAGGGAATCGCTGCGTACCGCTCCGGGCGAAGGTCACGGCGGTCGTGATGATGGTCGGTGTCGGCGGCACGTCGCTGGTGTTCGCCGTACCCGCGGGCTGGCCGCGCTATGCGGGGCTCGCGCTCATCGGCATCGGCTGCGCCGTCGTGCTTTCCCTGCGCACCTGCACGCCGGCCGTGGACAGCCCTGCGCGCGACGGGCGCAAGACCACGGATCAGACGGGCGAAGCCCTGCCCTGAAGCAGTCGAGATGGACCTCCCATGGCTCGCGCTCCCATCGACCGCCGCGAACTCGTCGATCGCGTCCACCTCCAGCTCACGGGCGACGACGAGGGACGCGTCTGTCGCGACATCCCCGAAGCGGCCTGTGACGCCCAGCCGGGCAACTTCCTGAAGCACGTCGTCGCCCTCGCCGCCACGAAGACGGGCGATGGCTTCGTCGATGCCAAGCTCGTGCTGCCCTGGCTCCTGGGTGCGCTGGGCGCGCCTGCCTTCTTCATCGGCCTGCTCGTGCCCATCCGCGAGGCCGGCGCGCTCCTGCCCCAGCTCGTGACGGCGGGCGCCATCCGCGCCCTGCCGCTGCGCAAGTGGGCCTGGGCGACGGGATCGCTGCTGCAGGGTCTCGCAGTGCTCGGCATGGGCTTGGCGGGCTTCACGCTCGAGGGCGCGACGCTCGGCTGGACCGTCGTGGGCCTGCTCGTGGTCGCGTCGCTCGCGCGCAGCGTGTGCTCCGTCGCCTACAAGGACGTCCTCGGCAAGACCGTCTCGAAGAGCACGCGCGGGACAGCGACCGGAACGGCGAGCACCATCGCCTCGAGCGCCGTGTTCGCCTTCGGCGTGCTACTCGCGCTCGACCTGCTGCCGCTGGAGACGACGCTGATCGCCTCCGTGCTGGTCGTCGCGGGGGTGCTGTGGATCGTCGGTGCCGGCGCCTTCCTCTCGCTCGCCGAGCAGCCCGGCGCCACGGAAGGGGGCGGCAATGCGCTCACGGTCGCGATCAGGCAGTTCTCGCTGCTGCGCAGCGACGGTCAGCTCGTGCGCTTCATCGTCGTCCGCGGTCTGCTCACGGCCACGGCGCTGGCGCCGCCCTTCCTGCTCGCCCTCGGTGGTCGCGACGGGGGCGGCACGGGAGAGCTCGGTCTGTTCGTCGTCGCGTCCTCCGCGGCGGCGGTGCTCAGCACCTATGCCTGGGGTCGTCTCTCGGACATCTCCTCGCGGCGCGTACTCCTCTACTCCGGGCTGGTCGCCTCCGTGCCGCTCGCGGCCGCGGCCCTGCTCGGCCTGATCGCGCCGGGGGGGCGGTCCCTGCCGGGGCTGCTGCCCGCGCTCCTGCTCGTGCTCATGGTCGCCTACCAGGGTGTGCGGCTCGGCCGTTCGACGCACGTCGTCGACATGGCCGACGCCGAGCAGCGCGCCGCCTACACGGCGCTCTCCAACACGATCGTCGGGGTGCTCCTGCTCGCCGGGAGCGTTTTCGGAGTGCTCGCGAGCACGGCGGGCGAGGCCGTCGTGCTCGGCGTCTTCGCGCTCATGTGCCTGCTCGCTGCGCTGCTGGCGGCCGGCCTCGAGGAGGTCCAGGCGGAGGGCTGACGGCGCCTGCGCGTTGTCCCGGCCATCGGCAGCGCGCACCATGGCCAGACCAGGCGTACCCGGAATCCTGCCATGACCCTGCGTAGCATCGTGACGCTCCTGCTGCTGTCCGGCCCCCTCGTGGCTGCAGCGGAGGACCACTCCGCAGACGTCACGTCCATCGACGCCATCGTCGACGCCTACTACGAGGTGGTGTCCGGCCCCGCGGGGGTCGTCGCCGACGTCGAGCGCGACCGCTTCCTGCATCACCCGGAGCACTGGGTCGCGATCGCGAACGTCGATGCGGCGGGACGGCCCGTGATCGACGTGGGTGATCTCGACAGCTACCACGGGCTGGAGCCGCAGCCGCGCGCCGAGCCCTTCTACGAGCGGGAGACGGATCGCGTCGTGCAACGCTTCGGCAACGTCGCGCACGTCTGGAGCAGCTACGAGAGCGCACGCTCGCCCGGCGGCGAGCCCTTCGACCGCGGCGTCAACAGCATCGCGCTGTGGTTCGACGGCGATCGCTGGTGGATCATGAACTGGATGTTCGACGCTGCGGCGGAGCCCTGAATCGCCAGCCGCTTCCGCCGAGCGCGCATCGAGCGGCGGGCGGCGATCCGGTCGGGTGCGCGTGCTGGGTGCCGTCATCGACGGCGCCGGTGCGGAGCGAACCTGAACAGCTGACCCTGGGTCAGCTGTTCAGGTTCGGTGGGATCAGAGACCGAGTTCCGTCGGCAGCGGCGGCGCCTCTCGGAGCAGCGGGTCCTCGAAGCCCTCGAGCTGGTCGAGGATCTCGGCGATGGCGGCTTCGAGCTGATTGTCCTCGCCGCGGTTCACGGCGATGGGATCGACGCGCACCTCGATGTCCGGCGCCACGCCCTCGTTCTCCACGCGCCACTCGTCGTCGGGCGTGAAGAAGCGGAAGAACGGCACCACCATGCGCCCGCCGTCGACGAAGGCCGGGTTCCGCGAGATGCCGATGAGGCCACCCCAGGTGCGCGTGCCCATGAGCGTGCCGATGCCCTCGCGGCGGAAGGCGTAGGGCAGGAAGTCGCCGCCGGAACCCGCGTCCTGGTCGATGAGCATGATCTTCGGCCCGAGCATGGCGCTGCCGGGCGTGTAGAACACGGCGCCGTCGCGGTCCTTCCAGCTCGCGAGGTAGGTGCGGCTCAGCACGTCGGTGATGTAGTTGGCCGCCTGACCGCCACCGTTCGAACGTTCGTCGATGATCATCGCCTCGCGATCGGCCTGGGCGAAGTACATGCGATTGAACAGCGTGTAGCCGGCGCCGGCCGTGTTCGGCAGGTAGACGTAGCCGACACGTCCCCCGGTCGCGGCATCGACGCGCTCGCGACGTCGCTCGACCCAGTCCCAGAGGCGCAGCAGGCGCTCGCCGGCGATCGGCTCCACGACCACGTCGCGGGCGTCGCGGCCGCGAGGATTGCTGGCGATACGCAGCGTGGTCTGTCGGTCGGCCGTGCCGACGAGATGGCGGAACAGGTTGTCGCCGGCGTCCAGGTCCACGCCGTTGACGGCGAGGATGTAGTCGCCCTCGGCGACGCCGAGGCCGGGGCGGGCGAGCGGCGCCTTCAGGAATGGATTCCAGCGCTCGCCCGTGAGGATGTTCACGATGCGCCAGCGATCGTTCTCGGCGCGGAAGTCGGCGCCGAGCAGCGCGCCTGCGCCGGGGTCCTCGCCGAGCTCCACGTCGCCGCCGCCGGCCCGGTTGTGGCCGACCTGCAGCTCGGCGATGAGCTCGACGATGAGCGCGTTGAGATCCTCGCGGCGACCGACGTGCGGCAGCAGCGCCCGGTAGCGTGCGGCGGTCGCCGCCCAGTCGAGGCCGTGCATGTTCTCGGCATAGAAGAACGCGGGTTGCATGCGCACCGCGTCCTCGAAGATCTGGGCCCACTCCGTACGCGGGTCGATCATCAGCTGCAGGCCGGAGGTGTCCAGCGCTTCGAGCTCGATCTTGTCCTTGATCGGCGCCGTGACGTAGCCGCCGCTCGCCTTGCGCGCGATCAGGAAGGCGCCGTCGCTCGACAGCTCCAGGGCCGTGATGCCCTCGCTCAGGGTCTCGAGTTCCCGCTCCTCGAAGTCGTAGCGCAGCAGGGTGTTCTCGGCCTCCGCGTCCTCGCCGTCGGGCGTGACGGATGCCCCCGCCTGCACGCTGCGGACGAAGAACAGGTCGCCGTCCTCGGCGACGGCGAGATCGGAGTAGTTCCGCTCGGCGATGGGCAGCGCGACGATGCGATCGGCGAGGCCGTCCAGATCGATCCGGGTCTCGGGCAGTTCGGACTCGTCGCCGTTCTCTTCCTCTTCCTCGGCATCTTCCTCCTCGTCGCCGGTGCGCGGCGCGAGCGGAGAGTCGCCGTCGGCCGCCAGCACGAGTGCGTAGAGCGCGACCCGGCGCGGCCGCTCCTGACTCGACATGTCGAGTCCGATCTGCGCCGGTCCCGAGTTCGTGGACGCGGCGAAGTAGAGCTGGGCACCGTCGGGAGAGAAGGCCAGATCCGACACGTCGGCCATGCCGTCGGAGACGCGCGTGGCGGTGCCGGTCGCGATCTCGTAGAGCATGAGATCGGCGAGGAAGTTCATGCGCTCCTTCGTGTAGGCGAGCCAGCGGCCGTCCGGCGAGAAGGCGAGCGACGATGCGTCGCGGCGCTCCTGCGTGTCCACCACGGTCCGCTCACCGCGTTTCAGCTCGAGGAGGATCGTGTTCAGCCGCGCGTCCGTGAGTGCGATGCGGGTGCCGTCCGGCGACCAGGCTTCGAGCTGGTGGAACTCCGCGCCCAGGCCGTAGCGCTGGAAGATCTCGCCGTGCTGGTCGGCCACGAGCAGCGCCTGCCCGTCCGCTTCCTGTTCGATCCAGGCGACGCGTTCACCCTTCGGTGACCAGAGCCCCGTGTACTCGCGCACGCCGGCGCTTCGCGAGAGGTTGCGTACGGAGCCGTACTTGGTCGGCACCGTGAAGACCTCGCCTCGTGCCGTGACGATGGCGCGCTTGCCCGAACGCGAGATGTGCACGGTCTCCACGTTGCCGGCCACGGAGGTCAGACGCGGTCGCGTCTGCGGCAGGTCCGCCTGCAGGGTGACGACGATCTCGCGCGCCACGCCGGAGTCGAGATCGAGCTCCTTCAGGCGCCCGCCGGCCTCGTAGACGATCACGCCGTCGTGGGCGTCCGCGGAGCGCACGTCCCAGGGGCGCTCGTCGGTCAGGCGCGTCACGGTGCCGCTGCGGCGATCGTGGCGGTAGATGTTGAAGGCCTCGAACTCCCGGTCGGAGACGAAGTAGAGCGTGTCGTCGTCCCACATGGGTTCGATGTCGTTCACGCGCTCCCCGGCCACGCGCTCGAGGTGCTCGCGGCGCGGGTCGAGCAGGAGCACGGATGGCGTGGTGCCACCGCGGTAGCCCTTCCAGCCCGCGGAGCCGCCGTAGAGTCCGTTGTAGGCCGGGCCGAAGGGAATGTAGGCGAGTTCGCCGCGGTTCCAGGCGCCGCGGAAGAAGGGCGCCTCCATGATCTTGTCGGGCGCGCCACCCTCCTTCGGTACTTCCCAGAGCTGGCCGGAGCGGCCGTTGCCCACCTCGCGCGGCGAGCTGAAGGCGACGCGCGCGCCGTCGCTGGACCAGCCCGTGACCATGTCCCGGCCCGGATGCCAGGTCAGGCGCGTCGGCGTGCCACCGCGCGTCTCGATGACGTACACGTCCTCGTTGCTGCCGTGGCTGACGTTGAAGGCGATGTGGCGGCCGTCGGGCGAGAAGTGCGGGTTGTGCTCGTTCGCGGCGCTGGTGGTCAGGCGCCGCGGATCGCCACCGTCACGGTCCGTGATCCAGAGATCCCCCGCGTAGACGAAGGCGAGAGCGTCGTCCGAGACCGTCGGGTCCCGGAGCAGCAGCGTCTGCTGCGAGGCGGCGAGCGTCGGGCTCGTCGCGAGTACGGCGAGCAGGCAGGCGGTGCCCCGCAGGGCGCGCGTCGTGGTCATGTCGGTCTCCCATTCGCGGACCGGCGCAGCCTACCGCGACGGTGGCGGTGCGTGCAGATCAGGCCGGCGCCGCGAGCGGGCCAGCGCCCTGGCGGGTAGAGTGGCGCCATGCCCGAGCCGACCCGCGAGACCGAAGACGTCGACCGTTCCCGCGGCACGCCGTCGTGAATCCCGAGATCGCGGCGCTCCCCGTGCTCGGCCTCGGTGCGAGCCTGTCGCTGTCGTCGAGGCCGGATCCGGCGGCGCTCGTCGCGCTGCCCGGTGGGCCGGCCTTCGTCGAATACGCTGGACTCGCCGACGTGGAAGCAGTGGTCGAGGAGGTGGCGCGTATTCACGACGCGGGTGCGCCAGTGCTCTTCCATCCCTCCTTCATCAATTTCTGCGGCAGCTTCGCGAACGATCCCGCCTGGCTCGAGGCCACGGCCCGGCACGTCGCCTTCGTGGGCTCGCCCTGGTTCGCCCAGGACTGCGCCTACTGCTTCTGGGAACACGGCTCGGGCTACTCGAGCCAGTTCGGCTGGTTCATCCCCCCGATCCTGAATCGTGCGTCCCTCGAGCGTGCCGTCGAGCGGGTGCGCGAGGTGCAGCATGCCGTCCCGGTGCCCGTCGCCATCGAGCCGCCGCCGGTCTCTTTCGTCGCCGGGCACATGGAGGTGTTCGAGTTCTTCGGTGAGCTCGCCGAGCGGGCAGACTGCGCGCTGCTCCTCGACATGGGGCACCTCGTCTCCTACGAGATGGCCACGGGGCGTGCCGTGACGGACGCCCTCGCCGCACTGCCCGCCGAGCGCGTCATCGAAGTCCACGTCGCCGGCGGCGAGGTGCAGGCGGCGAGCGCTGGCCCGACCTACATCGACGCGCACGAGCAGCCGATCCGCCCGGAGACCTGGGCCATGCTCGAACGCATGCTGCCGGTGCTGCCGAACGTGAAGGCGCTCTGCTTCGAGTGCGAGGGCGTCGACGAGCAGACCGTGCTGAGTACGCTCGCGCGCCTGCGGGAGCGCATCCGCCAGCACTCGGTGAGTGTCGGGCTCGTCGCCTCGCTCGCCGTCGCGGACCCGGTGCCGTGAGTCTCGCCGACCAGGAGCGGGTGCTCTTCGAGCTGCTCTTCGACGATGCGTTCCGCGCCCGCTTCGCCGCCGAGGGTACGGCGATCCTCGCGGAATCGGGCCTCGACGCCGCGGAATGCGCCGATTTCGAGGTGCTGCGTACGGATGCCCTGGAGATCGATGCGCGGATGCGGCGCTCCATGGTGCTCTCGCAGCTCTGCGTCGCCTATCCGATGACCTTCTCCATCGCCGCCACGCAGGTCGATGGCCCGGAGCTGCTGCATGCGCTGGTGGACGTGCGGACCATGCGCACGCCTGCGATCGAGCGTGCCGTCGTGTTCGGCCGTCGTCTCCGCGAAGCGCTCGCGGAGGCGGACGAGGACGATCCCGTCGGGACCGGGCACCGGGCGATCCTCGAGACCGAGCTCGGCATGGCCTGGACCGCCGCATCGGTCCGGCGCGAGACGCTCGACATCGGCCGCGCACCGGCGGGCCCGGTCGCCTTCGGCGCGGACTGGTCCGACGCGCCCCTGCGGGTCGCGGCCTTCGTCAGTGCTTCGGTGCTGCCGGCCCCCCGAGCGGTGCTGCGCGAAGCCCTCTGCCCGGTGCCGGATCGGGAGCTCTGGCGCTGGCTCACGCAGGCTCCGGCGCGCGAGGAGCAGGTCGCAGAGGTGCTCGGCCGAGGCGACGCCCGCCTGCTCGTCGCGCGTGCGGAGATCGACCGGGCGTCGCGGTGCGACCCGACGGCGAGTCATCGCACGGTGGAACTGAGCGAGGGCTTCGCGAGTCTCGTCGGCCATGCGAACGGAGGCTACAGCGTGCGTGCGCTGCTCGAAGGGATGGCGGCCTCCGGTGCCGACGATGGACTGCTCGCGGGGATCGAGGCCGGCTTTCGCCGACTCTGCGATGCCGGGATGCTCGAGCCGTCGGGCTGAACCGCTGCGCCGGCCCCCATCAGCCGGCCGCGCCGGCGGCCGCGACGCGCTCGCGCAGGCGCCGCGCGCGCCGTTCGAGGGCGCCGTCGCCGGCGGTCAGCGATGCCCCCTTCTCCACGAGCCGGCCCGCGCCCAGGGCGTCGCCCTGCGAGAGATGCAGCTCCGCGAGGTCGAACCAGAGCTCCGCGCGATCCGGCTCGATGCGGATCGCCCGTTCCAGCAGATCCATGGCGCGGCTGGTGTTGCCGGAGGCCGCGGCCCGGGCGCTCTCCGTGCGCAGCGCGAGGCTCACGGACGGTGCGGGTCGTGCAGGCGCCTCGGTCTGCGGAGGCGCAGCGTCCGGGACGTCGGGCGGCGGTGCTTCCGGCGGGGGGAGTTCGCCGGCGCCGCCCGGGGTCGTGGTGCCGGGCGTAGCGGCACAGCCTGCGAGCAGCGCGGCGAGCGCGAGGGTCGCGGTCAGTCGAACCATGCGCGGATCCGGTCTCCGATGGACTCGACGAAGCTCGCGCACTCGGGCAGCGAGCGCAGCGATGCCGTCGAGGGTAGAGGCAGGACGACGGGATCGCCACAGTGCTCCGCGGCGCGCAGACCCGATTCCCAGTCGACGTAGCGCAGCCGGTGCGCCGGCGGCGGCGGCAGCTCCAGTGGCACCAGGGGCAGGCGCGCCATGAGCGCGTCCCAGACCGGCAGGGCACCGGAGGAGCCCGTGAGTCCCGTGGGCCGATTGTCACCGTAGCCCACCCACACCACGGC
>JAZBPO010000243.1:0-2012 GCA_036351675.1 Pseudomonadales bacterium | reverse complement strand
TTCATCTCTGCCTCTCGAGCGCCTGCCCGACCGGACTCTGGCACCGCTCGCGGACGGGAACCATCGATGAATCCGACGAGATGCTTCGACACGCCGGCCATCCAGGCGCTGGCAACCGGCACGTTCTCCCGGCTGGGGTAGACTTCGCGCGCTCACGAGCCGACAGGCGCCGGGGTTCGCTGCACCGTGACCCGGCCCGAGCCTTCGGAGGATCCGATCATTCAGCCCGCAGCCTGCGAACCCCTGTCCCTCGACGCCCTGCGCGCCGAGGCCGACGCCTATCGGCGCCGGCCCCGCGAGGACGCATGGCAGGTCCTGCACGACAAGCTCCGCGGCGCCGCACGGCGCGCCGCGCGGCGAGACGCCCTGCTCGACGCGGCAGCGCAGAAGGCTCGGCAGGGGGGCACGCCCTGTCCGCGCACGCTCGTGGACAGCCTGCTCACCGTCGGGGCGCGCCTCGACGACGCGGCCCTCGCGAAGCTCGAGGCGCTCGTGCCCGACAGGGCCCTGCGCGCCGAAGTGCTCGCTGCCCAGGGGCGCCGCTGCCCCCACACGCCCGAACTGCACGCGCTCGCCGGACCGGACCTCGATCTGAAGATCGAGGTGAACCGCGACTCGCCCTGGCCCTTCGAGCGCTGGCGCGAGGACGAGCGCTTCGCCGACTACCACTTCGAGGACGGCGGCGTGCGCTACCGCGGCCTCCATCTCATGCCAGGCGATCTGCTGCTGGCCAACGTCAATCTCGACGGCAACTTCGTCTACAGCGCGCTCTCGGACCCGAAGGGCTTCTGTCCGCACTCGGCGCTGTTCGCGATCCTCGAACACGAAGGCGTGCGCTATCCGGCCGTCGTGGAGACCTACGAGAAGGGGCTGCGCGCCGTGCCGGCGTGCGTGTTCCTCAACGAACGCTACATCAGCTACGTAGAGGTCTATCGGCACACGGATTTCGACGACTCCGCGGCCGAGCGTGCGAGCGCGGTTCTCCACTCCGCCATCGAGCGCGCCCGCGGGTACAACTTCGACACCACGGACGCCGACGAAGTCTACGTCTGCTGCACGTCGGTGGCGCAGCAGTTCTATACGGCGCTCGGCCTCGATCCGGTGCGTGAGATCGGCGCGATCGAGGACCCCGGCGTCCGTCGGAACATGCAGGCCCTCGACTACCACTACCTCGATGCCTTCCTGACGCCCATCGACTTCGTGCTCTGCCCGCACCTCGAGTTCGTCGGTCACATCGACAACGGCCAGCCGGCGCGCCTGCTCGCGCGCGAGTTCGTCGAGCGCCGCTTCCGCCACTGCTTCTCGACGGGGCGCATCGACCCGGAACGCCTGCCACTGCCTGCACGCGTCAATCACTTCGGCATCCGACACATGCGCGCCCGGACGGCGCTCGGTCGCGTCGTCTCGCGCATCATGGGCTTCGATCACACGAACCTGCCGAAGGGGCCCGATCGCATCCTCGCCATCGTCGAGCCGCTCGAAGCGGAACTCGGTGGCGCCGTGCGGCGCCTGCTGCCGGAGGTGGAGGCGCGCCTGGGCGAACTCGAGACGACCGACGTCGCGGACTTCCTCGCCGACCCGGAGCTGAACGCACGCGCCGACGCCCTGCTGCCCATGCGCTGGTTGCAGCCGGCCTGATGGCCGAGGTCGGGCGCAGGAGATCTACCAGCGGCGCGAACGACTCGTTGACAGGGCCCTTCAGAAGGAGGATGGTGTCCGTGCGGCCAGGTGGTCGCAACGGTATCCAGAGAGGGGGCGGTGGTCTCGATCCAGGAGGCCCCGCCCCTTCTTCGTTTCCCGTACGTCGCGCGGCGGTTTCCGCGCAAAGGCAGCGTTGCAACGTACGGCAGTACGCAGCACCCCTGCTCCAAGTAAGGAGCGCACCATGCGCAGCAGAGGCACCGTGAAGTGGTTCAACGATCAGAAGGGCTTCGGATTCATCACGCCTGAAGACGGCGGCAAGGATCTGTTCGTCCATCACAGCGGCATCAACGCTCAGGGTTTCAAGACCC
>JAZBPO010000242.1:0-2156 GCA_036351675.1 Pseudomonadales bacterium | reverse complement strand
GGCCTCGGGGTCTGCGGCCTCGGCATGGCGCTGCTCTTTGCGATCTACAGCGCGCCGGATCTCGCGCTGACGCAGATCATGGTCGAATCGCTGATCGTCGTGCTGCTCGTCCTTCTGCTGAGACGGCTCCCGACGATCCGCAAGCTAGGCGGCCCCGGAGCGCGCGCCGGCCGCAGCGCGTTGGCCCTCGCGGGGGGCGTGTTGATGGCCTTCGTCACGCTGGCCGCGAGCTCGGTCACCCTGCCCGGCGACGCGTCCAGCTTCTTCGCCGAAGCGTCATGGCCCCTAGCCAAGGGCCGCAACGTGGTCAACGTGATCCTCGTGGACTTCCGCGCCCTCGACACCTTCGGGGAGATCGCAGTCGTGGCAGGCGCGGCCATCGGCGTGGTCGCGCTCCTGCGCGGGCTGAGAAGAAACAGGGATACGCAATGAAGAGCAGCCCCATCCTGCGCGCCTTCAGCGCGCCCCTCCTCGTCGTGCTCGCGCTCGTCTCGCTGCTCGTGCTCCTGCGCGGGCACAACGAGCCGGGCGGCGGATTCATCGCGGGCCTCCTGATGGCGGCCGCCTTTGCGTTCCACGGACTCGCCCACGGACCCGAGGCGATGCTGCGCGCCCTGCGCGTGCGCCCCTTCACGCTGAGCGGCACGGGCATGCTCATGGCTCTCGGCGCAGCGCTCTCGGGCATCTTTGCGGGCGGCGCCCTGCTCGAGGGGCTCTGGTTCCCCTTCACGGTGCCGGGCGTCGGCAAGGTGGGCAACGTGCTCGTCTTCGACATCGGGGTGTTCCTGGTCGTGCTCGGTTCGAGCCTCGGAATCATCCTGCGCCTCTGGAGCGAGGTCGAGAGCGACACGCCGCCCTCGATGGAGGATCTCTCATGAGCCCGCTGCTGGCGGCCCTGGTGGTCGGCGCGCTCTTCGCTGCCGGACTGCGCCTCCTGCTGGAGCGCAGCATCGTGCGGCTGATCCTCGGCCTCGCGCTGATCGGCAACGCCGTCAACCTGCTCGTGTTCACGGCGGCCGGCACGCTGCGCGACGCGCCGCCCCTCGTCGCTCTCGGCGAGGGCGCGCCCGCGGCCGGTCACGCGGACCCCCTGCCCCAGGCCCTCGTCCTCACGGCGATCGTGATCGGATTCGCGCTCGTGTCCTTCACGGCAGTGCTCGTCTACCGCGCGTACAGCGAGCTCGGCACGGACGACCTCGACGAGATGCGGAGGGCGGAGCCTTGAGCATCCTCGTCACCCTCCCCGTGATCGTGCCCCTCGCGGCCTTCGCGCTGACTCTCGCCTGCTGGCGCGCGCCGAAGCTGCGGGGATGGGCCGTCGCTGCGGGCGCGCTGGCCTCGCTCGGCGTCGCCATCGCGCTCATTGCCGAGGTTTCGCGGGAGGGAGCGCTCGCCATCCACGTCGGGGCGTGGCCCGCGGGATTCGCGATCGCGCTCGCCGCGGATCGGCTGAGCGCGCTCATGGTGCTGCTCGCCGCGATCATCGGCGCGGCCACGCTTCTCTTCGCGAAGGACGAGCCCGGAGCGGAGTCGCGCTCGCCGGCCTTTGGACCGGCCGCGTTCCTGCTCCTGGCGGGCGTCAATGGCGCCTTCGTCACCGCCGACCTCTTCAATCTCTACGTGTGGTTCGAAGTGATGCTGATGGGCAGCTTTGCGCTGCTCGCCATCGGTGGCGGAGCGCGACGGACGGAGGGCGCGCTCAAGTACGTCACGCTCAACCTGCTCAGCTCGGCGATCTTCCTCGCTGCTGCAGGAGCGATCTACGCAGCAGCGCGTTCGCTGAGCCTCGCCGAGCTCTCGCTCCGCATGCCCACCATCGCGGCCGAGAACCCCGCCCTCGCGGCCTCCTTCGCCGTGCTGCTGCTCGTCGCCTTCGGCATCAAGGCTGGTCTCTTCCCGCTCTTCTTCTGGCTTCCGTCGAGCTATCACACGGCGCCCTTTGCCGTATCGGCGCTCTTCGCGGGCCTGCTCACCAAGGTGGGCGTCTACGCGATGCTGCGCGTGCTGCCCCTCGTCTTCGAGGGCCTGTCCGCCCCCTTCGAGCTGCTGCTTGCGCTGGCCGCGTTCACGATGCTCGCTGGCGTGCTCGGCGCGATCTCGCAGGGGGCCATCCGCCGGATCCTCGGTTTTCACATCGTGAGCCAGATCGGCTACAT
>JAZBPO010000241.1:0-5057 GCA_036351675.1 Pseudomonadales bacterium | reverse complement strand
CATCAGTCTTCGGTGAAGTCGAAATGCAGATGGTCCTCGCCGCCCGCGTAGACACGCAGGCCCCGCCCGTCCGCCGTCCGCGTGCGAAGGATACCCCCATCCGCGTTCGCGCCGGGGCTCTCCGCGACCTGCGGTACCGGAAAACCGGTATCGGTGCGCGGCGCCGGCTCCGGACGCGGATCGCCCGCGACCGGCGCCGCAGCGGCGACGCCGCCCCCCGGGGGCGCGTCCGAGGGCGTGCCGAGCGGCTCCTCGGCTGCCGCGACGGTTGCGGTGGAGGACGGCGCGGAGGCTCCGCGGGCCGCCCGTGACGTCGCACCCGGGACGGTCTCGAGCGCTGAGGGCGCCTCTGCCACGGCCGGCAGGCGGGCCACCTCCGGGCGCAGGAGCAGGACCGCGCCGACGACGACCACGAAGCCGAGCGTGGCGACCGCCATGACCGTCCCGGGCCGCTCGTGGAGGATTCCGGGACTGGCCGCGGGCTCCTCGATGCGCGGTGAAGGGACGACCGTCACGACGACGCCGCCGGTACGCCGCTCGTGGTCCTCGAGCAGCGGTGCCGGATCCATGCTCATGAGGCGTGCGTAGGCGCGGAGATAGCCGCGCACGAAGGGCACCGCGGGAAGCGCCGCGTCGTCGTCCCGCTCGAGCGCGTCGACGACGCGGGGATGCAGATTGAGCGTTCGCGCCAGATCGTCGATCGAGAGTCCGCGTGCCTCCCGCGCCTCCCGCAGCCGCGTCCCGGCGCTCGGCGCCGTGATGCCGGCCCGGTCGTCGTCGAGCTCGGGAACCGATTCCGGCTCGGACTCCACGCCGGCTCCTTCCTCTGCCTCGTCCGGATCCGGCGCACGTGGCGCAGCCGCCGCCGCACCGTCGGCGACCTCGTGCGCTTCCTCCCGGATCACCCCGCTCGCTTCGGCCCCCTCGTCGTCATCCAGGACGAGCGGGCCCGGCACGTCCGCGTCCCCCTCGTCCTCGTCAGCGGCTTCGCGCGACGGATCAACCACCGCCGATGCCCTCACGATAGCGCCGGTACTCCTCGGAGTACGGGAAGAGATTCCGGAGCTGGAGCGCGTAGCTCGCCTCGGCATCCGCATCGTCCACCAAGCGCGCGAGGCGCACGCCGAGCCAGAGGCTGCGCGGCGTCTGACGTCCGACGGCGGCCCGGTAGCGCCGATACCAGGTCGCGCTCTGGGCGTAGTCGGCGTCGTCGAAGGCGAGCTCGGCGAGCTCGAGGAGCGAGATCGCCATGCGCTCCTCGAGCATCACCGCGCGCGCGAAGGCCGCTCGCGCCGCTGCCCGGTCTCCGGCCGCGAGACTGGCGAGGCCCAGGTTCTCGTAGGCGACGGGGCGATTGCCGCTGTCCGGGTCGTCGGCCGCATGACGCAGCTGTTCGACCGCATCGTCATAGCGCGCCTGCTGGTAGAGGAAGACCCCGTAGTCGTTGCGGACGCGGGACGCATCGGGTGCAGCGCGCAGCGCCAGACGAAAGTGGCGCTCTGCGAGTTCCGCGTCGCCCTGGAGCTGGTAGATGCGTCCGTAGAGGTCGTGCGCTTCCCAGCTTCGCGGATCGAGCTCGAGCGCCCGCTCCACGGTCGCCCGAGCCCGCTTGAGATCACCGACCTCGATATAGCCCTCGGCGAGTTCGACCTGGGCGCGTACGCGCTCGGGCTTCGGCGCGGGTTCGAGCGGCGCAGAGGGCGGCAGCGTCACGACCGAATCGGTCTGCGGGCTGCTGTTGCAGGCGGTCAGTCCGAACAGCGTGCACAGTAAAAGCGTGCCGAGCCCGAGCCGGACGCCCCTTCGTTCAGTCGCTGTCCGCGTCGGCGAAGCGGACAGGACGCTCGTGCGTAATGGGGCCATGGTCCTTCAATCTCGCGATGTAGCGCTCGCGTCGACGCGTCCGGTCTTCGAAACGGCCGGCGAGCTGGCCACAGGCCGCGTCGATGTCGTCGCCGCGGGTCGTGCGGAGCATGGTCGCAAACCCGCGTTCCAGGAGGAAGGTCTGGAAACCCCGCACGCGCTCCGGCGTGGGGCGTGCATAGCCCGAACCCGGGAACGGATTGAAGGGGATGAGGTTGATCTTGACCTTGTCGCGCATGTCCTCGAGGAGCTCGGCGAGCGCCCGGGCGTGCTCCGGCGCGTCGTTGACGCCGTCCATGAGCGTGTACTCGATCGTGATCGAGCGCCAGTCACCGAGCCGCGAGAGATAGTCACGGCAGGCATCGAGGAGTTCGGCGATGGGGTAGCGGCGATTGATCGGCACCAGCTCGTCACGGAGCTCGTCCGTCGGGGCGTGCAGGGACACGGCGAGGGCCACGTCGGTGACCTCTCCGAGGCGCCGGATCGCCGGCACCACGCCCGCCGTCGACAGGGTCAGGCGGCGCTTCGAGATGCCGTAGCCGAGATCGTCGAGGAGCACGGCGATCGCTTCCGTGACCTCGTCGAAGTTCAGCAGCGGCTCGCCCATGCCCATCAGGACCACGTTGGTGATCGCCTTCGGCCGGCCGAGATCCACCTGTTCGAGCGCGCGGAAGGCCAGACGCACCTGCGCGACGATCTCCGCCGAGGACAGGTTGCGGTTGAACCCCTGCTTGCCCGTCGCGCAGAAGCTGCAGTCGAGCGCACAGCCCACCTGCGAGGAGATGCAGAGCGTGCCCCGGTCCTTCTCCGGGATGAACACCGTCTCCACGCGCTGACCGTCGGGGAACGCGAGGAGCCACTTGCGGGTGCCGTCACGGGAGACGTGTTCGCTGGCGACCTCGGGCATGCGCACCTCGGCGCACTCCACGAGGCGCGCCCGGAGCGCACGCGAGAGATCGGTCATGGCGTCGAAGTCGTCGACGCCGCGGTGATGGATCCACTTCATGACCTGCGTCGCCCGGAAGGGCTTCTCGCCGAGGCCGGCGAAGAAGTCCTTCAGCGACGCCTGGGAGAGGCCCACGAGATTCACCCGGGCCGGCGCGGCGCCGGTGGCCCCGGCCGGATCCATCTCGTTGACGCTGCCCGCTACGGTCATCGACCCGGCCTCAGCCCCGCGCCTGGATCTCGAGCGCGCCGAAGAAGTAGGCGATCTCGCGCGCCGCGGACTCCGGCGCGTCCGAGCCATGCACGGCGTTGGCGTCGATGGACTCGGCGAAGTCGGCGCGGATCGTGCCCGGGGCGGCTTCCTTCGGATTCGTCGCACCCATGAGCTCGCGGTTCTTCGCGACCGCGCCCTCGCCCTCCAGCACCTGCACCATGACCGGGCCGGAGGTCATGAACTCGAGCAGTGCCTCGAAGAAGGGACGCCCCTCGTGCTCGGCGTAGAAGCCGGCGGCATCGTCACGGGAGAGGCGGAGCATCTTCGCGGCGACGATCTGCAGGCCGGCCTTCTCGAAGCGGGCGTAGATCTCGCCGATGGCGTTCTTGGCGACGGCATCGGGCTTGATGATGGACAGGGTCCGTTCGAGGGCCATGGGCGTGCATCTCCGGTGGTCCCGGCGCAGCGCAGGGCAGCGGCCGGATGCAGGAAGTTCCAATTCGGAGCGCTGCGCACAGGCCTGCGCCCCGACGGAAAGCGGCGCGCACTATACGCGTGCGCCGGCGCCATTGCATCTCACGCCCGGCTGCCGTCAGGCGCCGCCTCCCCGCAGGCGGCTGACGGTCTCGATGATGCGGCTGACGGCGTACTCCACCTCGTGCTCGGCGCTGAAGCGGCCGAAGGAGAAGCGAAGGGACGCCTGCGCGAGTTCGTCCGGGAGCCCGATGCCGCGGAGCACGAAGGACGGCTCGACAGTCGCCGAGTTGCAGGCCGAACCCGAGGACAGCGCGATGTCCGGCGCGAGTGCCATGAGCAACGCCTCGCCCTCGACCCCCTCGAAGGCCAGATTCACGATACCGGGGATGCGCGCCGAGGCATGGCCGTTGAGATGTACACCCGGCAGGTTCGACAGACCGTCCAGGAAGCGGTCGCGGAGCACCGTGAGGCGCTCCGATTCCACCGTCAGCTCCTCCCGGGCGATGGCACAGGCGGTGCCCATGCCGACCAGCTGGTGTGTCGGTAGCGTCCCGGAGCGCCGGCCGCGCTCGTGGCCCCCGCCGTGGATCAGCGGCAGCAGCTTCACCTCGGGCGCGTTGCGGACATAGAGAACGCCGACGCCCTTCGGCGCATAGAGCTTGTGACCGGAAAAGGCCATGAGATCGACGCCGAGCCCGGCGAGATCGATGGGCATCTTCGCGAGCGCCTGGGCGGCATCGACGTGGAACAGCGCCGGCGAGTCCCGGAGCACTTCGGCGATGCCCGCGATGTCGTTCACGACGCCGAGTTCGTTGTTCACGAGCATGAGGGAGACGAGCACCGTGTCCTCGCGCAGCACGCCGGCGACCTGCGAGGGCGTCACCCGACCATCGGCGCCGGGGTCGAGCCAGCTCACCTCCCAGCCACGGCTCTCGAGCCAGGCGCAGGTGTCGACCACGGCCTTGTGCTCGATGCGCGAGGTGACGATGTGCCGCCCCTGCTCCTCGCGCGCGAGCGCGACCCCCTGGATCGCCAGGTTGTCGGCCTCCGTGGCGCCGGAGGTCCAGACGATCTCGCGCGGATCGCAGTTCAGGAGCTCCGCGACCTCGACGCGAGCGGCCTCCACCGCTTCCTCGGCCTCCCAGCCATAGACGTGGGAGCGCGAGGCGGGATTGCCGAAGGTTCCGTCGAGCGTGAGGTGCGCGGCCATGCGCTCGGCCACGCGGGGATCGACGGGGGTGGTCGCCGCGTAGTCCAGATAGACCGGCAGGCGTGCGGGCGTCTCCAAGGATCAGTCCCTACTGCAGGATGCGAGCGTCGATGCGTCCGGGACGATCGCGGTCCTGGCGCGCGGCGACGTCGCGGATGGCCGCCCGTGCCGTCAGCGAAGCCAGCGAGACGGCGCCGAGGAAGTCGTCCAGGTGCTGCGAGAGATCGGTCCAGAGCTCGTGCGTGAGGCAGCGCGCGCCACCCTGACAGTCGGCGCTGCCGCCGCAGCGGGTCGCGTCCAGGGACTCCTCCACGGCCGCGATGATGGCGGCGACGCTGACGTCCTCCT
>JAZBPO010000240.1:0-10200 GCA_036351675.1 Pseudomonadales bacterium | reverse complement strand
GCCATCTACGTGCTCCAGGACGTGCCGGAGCGGAAGATCCTGCGGATCTCGGCGCCGGATGCAGAGGGCGAGGCATCGCCTTGATCTCTGCTTAGCCGCGCCACGCGACCGGCTGACGGACCCCGAGTCCGCCGAGCGAATGCCGGTGCCGACCACGGCGCCGCGCGGGCGGCTGCGCCTGCCGTACCGGCATCCGCACATCGTGATCCTGCTCCGCCCCGGAACGAGAACTCCGTCACGAAAGCGATCGATCTCCTGGCGAAACGGTCGAAGCCCGCTTCACTTCCCGATGTCAGCCTTCGGGCGCTGCTCTCATGGAGGCAGCCATGGACATCGTCGCGCTTCGCCTGGCTCTGGTCGCCCTGCTCCTGCCGATCGGCGCGGCCGCGCAGGACGCGGGCGTCACGGAGACGTCCTTCGCGAGCTATGCCGAGCGCCCGGCCACCTCGCGACTCGTTCCGATGCCCGCGCGGAAGGCGACTGGCGCCGTCGTGCCGGCCGATCTGGCCCTGTCCTTCGCTGGCAGCGCGCCCATGCGCTTCGCCGTGGGTGACCTGACCACGCCGCTGCCGGGCCACGGCCAGGATCCGGACGGCTTCCGCGCCGGCCTCGCGTTCCCGGCGCTGGGCCGCAATCCGGCCCTGCAGGCGGAGCTCAGCTGGTTCGAGGCCCGGGCCGCGGATGCGCGCGGCGCAGCGGAGCCTGACCGTGACGGCCTGGCGCGGCGCGGTCTGCTGCTGTCGATCAGCCGCAAGCTCGGCGGCCGCTAGCCACTTTCCGGAGGGCGCCTCCCGCCCTCCGCATACCCGACTCTCATCGCGTCAGCCGCAGCCACGGTCGGCGCCGGCTACTGCCTCCTGGGCGATCGTGCGTGTCGCCCCGGCGCGGCCGCGGGTCTCGAAGCCGTTGCAGGAACCCTGCCCGGATGCCAGATTGCCAGCATCACCTGGCGTCGCACCGGAGGAGGGCAGCGCGATCGCGACGCAGCACTCGGATCCGCCGACCCTGTCCTTCGAGCCTCACGAGGGCGACGAGGCACCGTTCTTCGTCTGCTACGCGCGCGACGACGGCCGACGAATCTATCCGGTCCTCGAGGCGCTGCACCGGGCCGGCCTCCCGATCTGGTTCGATCGAGGCATCGCGCCGGGGGCCGTCTGGACCGACGTGCTCGCGGAGTCGATCGAACGTGCCCGCACGGTCATCTTCTTCCTGACGTCCGCTTCCGCGCGCTCCCGCTTCTGCCGGGCCGAGCTGGAGTTCGCCTTCCAGCACGGTGTCCCCGTACTCGTCGTCGAACTCGAGGCGGCGAAGATGCCATCGGGACTCGAGCTGCAGATCGGGAGTCTCCAGCGGATCGAAGTGCGGGACGCGGACGCGGCACGGGTCGCGGAGGCGATCGCGGCGGCCGCTGAGGGGCTGGCCGTCCGGGCGAACGCGGTCCCCGCCTCGCGCGCGCGGCGGCTCGCCTTCGCCGCGCTCGTCTGCGTCCTGTCGCTCGTCCTGCTCTATGCCCTGTCGTCCGAGCCCCGGCCCGGCGGCCTCGACGTCGCGTCTCCCGCAGGGTCCGGCCGTGAAGCAGGCGTGCCGCCACCGCCTCCCCGGGAGTCCCCGGGGCGAGCGTCGGAACGGCTCCGCGATCCGGCTGCGCATCTCGCCTACCTGCAGGGCCTCGGCGAGTTGCGACGCGCGCGCTCGGGTCCGGAGATCGAGCAGACGATCGCCACGCTGGAATCGGCCATCGCGGTCGATCCCGGGCATGCGGCGGCCTTCGCGGCGCTCTGTCGCGCGCATCTCCTCGCCTACGCGCGGTCGAGCGCGAGTTCGGAGCTGGCGGCAGCTGAGTCTGCCTGCGCCGCCGCGGACGAGCGGGCGCCAGAGGACTACGGCGTGCTTCTGGCGCGTGCAGAGCTGATGCGCGTGGCGGGTGGGCGTGACGCGGCGCTGCGGATCCTGGAGCGCGCAGCGACCCTCTATCCGGACGATGCGCGCATCGAGCGCGAACGTGCCATGGCCCTCGAGCTGCCGGTGGAGGGGCAGACCGCGCTGGAGCGATCGCGGGCCCTGGCGGACGCGGAGGCCGCCTTCGAGCATGCGATCGCGCTGGAGCCGGGCTACTGGGGGCATCGCGCGGACTACGGGCGCTTTCTGTTCCGTGTGGGTCGGGACGCGGAGGCGCTCGAGGTGTTCCGGAGCATCGCCGAGTCGCAACCGGACTCGGCCGAGGCCCAGGCGGACTACGGCGCCGTGCTCATGAATGCAGGAGAGAACCTCCAGGCGCGCCGGGTGCTGGAGCGCGCCGTGAAGCTCGCCCCCCCGAACGCACAGGCCCTGACGAACCTCGGCCTCCTCTACTCCTTCGAGGAAGACTACGCGCGGGCCGAGGCGATGCAGGAGAGAGCCGTGCGCATCGAAGGTGAGGATCATCGCTACTGGGGCAGGCTCGCGGAGGCGCGCTTCATGCAGGACGACGGCGAGAGCGCCCGAGCAGCGTGGGAATTCGCGGCCGAACTCGTCGAGCGCAGCCTCGACGAGCGTCCGGACGACGCCACGGCGCTCGGCATGGCGGCCTACTACCTCGCGGCGCTGCACGCCGAGGAGCGTGCCGACGCGGCGATCGCCCGGGCGCTCGAGCGTCGCGGGGACGATCGCGAGACGCTCTACTACCTCGCGGTCGCGAGCTGCATGCTCGAGCGCAGCGACGTCTGTGCCCGCTTCGCGCGGAGATCGGTCGAGGCGGGCATGCCGATGCAGTACATCGAGGACGAGCCTGCCCTCGCCGGGGTGCTGGAGAAGGTGCGGGCACCGGGCCCCGAGAATTGACCGGGTGCGCCATCAGCGTAGTGTCGGGGCCGGAACTCGATTGGGGGAAGCACGATGAGTGAAGGCGAGGAGCGGCCCGGGCCGCCGGACATCTCCAAGCGTCCGGGTCCACCGGACATATCGAAGCGTCCGGGGCCGCCGGACATCTCGAAGCGCCCGGGTCCACCGGACATCTCGAAGCGCCCGGGGCCACCGGACATCTCGAAGCGATCAGGGCCGCCCGACCCGGGCGACGACTGAGGGCGCGCCATGACGACGGGACGTGAACCCAGCGGCTTCGCGCTGCATGTCGGCGTGAACGAGTGCGACGCCAAGGCCTACGGCGGCTGGACCGGGCCGCTCGCCGGTTGCGAGAACGATGCGGACGAGATGCTGGCGATCAGCCGTAGCCTCGGCTACGAGGCCAGTCAGCTGAAGACGCGCGCGGCCACGCGCGACGGCGTCATCGCCGCCGTCCGCGACATCGCCGGGCGCGTCGCGGCCGGCGACACCTTCCTGCTCAGCTATGCGGGGCACGGTGGTCAGGTCCGGGACGACAACCGCGACGAAGCGGACGGCAGCGACGAGACCTGGTGTCTCTACGACGGCCATCTGCTCGACGACGAGCTGTTCGACCTCTGGCACGCGTTTCCGGCGGGCGCTCGCGTCGTCGTCATCTCCGATTGCTGCCACAGCGGCACGGTGACGCGCAGCACGGAGCTCGCGCAGCGGCTCGGTGACGGTATCGTCCCGCGCTGCATGCCACCGGAGGAGCTCGTGCCGGCCTGGCGCGCGCAGGCGGAGCTCTACGCGGACGTCCAGCGCCGGCTGCCGCGCGAGCGCGCCGATCCGCAGGCACGCGTGCGCCTGATCTCGGGTTGTCAGGACGATCAGCTCTCCGGCGAAGCCTGGGGCAACGGCCTCTTCACCATGGCCCTCAAGCGGGCGTGGGACGGCGGCGCCTTCGGGGGCGACTGGGCTGCCTTCCACCTCGCGATCCGTGATCAGCTGCCCGAGGACCAGCAGCCCAACCACCTCGTCTTCGGCGGTGACGATCCGGCCTTCGATGCCGGCCCGCCCTTCCGTTTCGCCCCGTGAGCCACGCCCAGCGCCGGCAGCGGTTACCGGCCCCGGCCGAGCCTGGAGAGCGGCGCCCGTGAAGCATCTGATCGATCCCGCCGGTCCGCCGCCCCCGGAAGCCGTCCTGAAGCTGGCATCGCGACTGGACCTCGCGGGCGGGGACGTGCTCGTCGAAGCCGAGGGCGTCCGGACGCGCAGCGGTCCGCCGTCGTCGCTGCCGCGTGAGCGTGATGGCGCTGGTGCGCGGCCCCTGCGCCTCGCCTACTGGGACGTGCAGGCCCATGCCTACCAGGCCGAGCAGGCCGCCGAGGCCGGTATCTTCGCGGGGCTCTTCGGTGGCGAGGCCAAGCGCGTGGCCGCCGGCATCGTGCACGAGGCCAAGCGCTTCGCTGTCGAGCGCGTCGATGGACGCATGGTGGAGATCGGGGTCGCGGTCCGCCTCTCGGTCGCCACGGAAGCACTCGACGCGAGCATCGGACTGACGCTGCCCAACCTCGCCGCAGCGGCGCAGTTGCACAGTGTGGATACGCGCATCGGCATCCGCGTGATCGGTTTCGGCGGCGCCCTCGGCGATCTGCTGCCCGCGCCCGCGCGTCTCGACGTCGAGACCTGTGTCGAGTATCTCAACGCGTTCCGGGAGATCCAGCGCGTCGTGTTCTGCGAGGCTGGCATGGCATCGGTCGTGCCGACGCTGCTCAGCTACGAGGGCGGCGACTGAAGGACCGCGAGCCATGGCGCTCGCGACTCGCAGTGGCCCGCCAGCAACGCGGGCGTCGAGACATCAGGCCAGGAAGGACATCCCATGCCCCCACTGCCGCGCAAGGCCCTCGTCGTCGGCATCGATCGCTACGAGCACCTGTCGCCGCTCTACGGGTGCGTGAACGACGCGGAGCGCGTGGCGGAGCTGCTCGGTGCGCACGCCGACGGTGCTCCGAACTTCGACATCGAACTGCTGAGGGCGAGCGATGCGCACGGCGTGCTCGACCGCGACACGCTGCGCGAACGCATCGCGGAGCTGTTCGCGGGGCGCATGGAGACGGCGCTCCTCTACTTCGCCGGCCATGGTCACGTGGAGGAGACGGGCGGTTATCTCTGCGCGAGCGACACGCGCAAGGGGCACGACGGTATCGCGCTGGACGACGTCTTCACCTTTGCCGACGACAGCGCGTCCGACAACAGGGTCGTGATCCTCGACAGCTGTCACGCCGGCGTCGCCGGTGCCTCGCGTGGCGGCGGCGCCGCCTCGAGGCTCGCCGATGGCGTGACGATCCTGGCAGCTTCCACGGAGGAGCAGTACGCCTCGGAGGAATTCGGCTCCGGCGTGTTCACCACCCTGCTCGTGGACGCGCTCGAGGGCGCGGCCGCGAATCTCGTCGGCGGGATCACGGCGGGCAGCGTCTACGCTCACATCGATCAGGCGCTGGGCTCCTGGCAGCAGCGGCCCGTGTTCAAGACGAACGTGCGGCGCTTCAATTCGCTGCGGGAGGTCGCCCCGGTGGTCGCGGCGGCGGATCTGCGCCGGCTCGCCGAGCTGTTCCCGCACGAGGGTTTCGAGTTTCCCCTCGATCCGACCTACGAACCGGAACGGACGGAGGCGCAGCGCGAGTCGTACCCGGATCCCGTGGAGGCGAACACGGAGGTCTTCGCGCTGCTCCAGTCGCTCGTGCGCGTCAACCTCGTGCGTCCGCACGGGGCGAGCCGGCCGCACATGTGGCATGCCGCCATGGAATCGAGGTCCTGCGTGCTCACGCCGCTCGGTGAGCACTATCGGCGACTCGCCCAGGACCGCCGCATCTAGTGCGAGCGCCGGCGCGGCGCCGACCACGTCGCCGCGCGGTGGAGCCCGCGAGCCCGGCGCTCAGCCGCCCGCGGATTCGGCGCGGCGCCAGGTCATGGTGACGTTCAGGGAAGCGTTGCTGTTGCCTTCGGCGATGATCAGCCGTGCCGAGGCCGAGAAGTCGATCCCGAAGGAGACGGTCATCTCGTCGGGCGCGTTGACCGCGGCGGACATCACGGTGTTCAGGGAGTCCGCCACGTTGCGCAGCCCCTCGAGGGCCCCTTCGAAACTGCCTGCGACGGCGTCGGCGGCCCCTTCGACGACGCGCGACGATCGCGAAGCAGGGGATCCTCTCGTGGAGCGCGTCTGCACGCCGGCCGGCGCGCCGTGCGTCTCGCGCACGGCGACCTCGATCGTGGAGCCGTTGCCGAATCCCATCGCCACGGTTTCCTTCACGGCCATCCCCTCCCGAGCCGGATCAAGGTCGTCGATGACAGCACGGCGCCGGCCGAGCGTCGACCGCCGTGTCGGGCAGGGCGCGCGGGGCGGGCGAGGGCAGGTGCGGATCGCGGGCTCACGAGACGAGGGCTCGCCGCAGGCCCAGCGGTTATGCTCGGAGGCGTGCCGGCAGCGAATGCGGCGCACGACGCCGTCGGTCAGAGGGAGATCGAGAAGTGACTGCCATCTTCGTGTCCTATCGGCGTGCCGACACGTCCGCGTCAGCTGGTCGAATCTGCGATCGGCTGCAGGCTCACTTCGGCGACGACCAGGTGTTCCAGGACGTGGATACGGTGCCGCTCGGTGTCGACTTCCGCACCTTCGTCGCGCAGAAGCTCGAGAAGTGCGACGTCCTGCTCGTGGTGATGGGCGACGACTGGCTGGGCGCCGAGGCGGGTCAGGAGACGCGCCGCATCGACCGTCCCGACGATCTGGTGCGGCTCGAGGTGGAAGCGGCGCTGCAGCGCGACATTCCCGTGATCCCGGTGCTGGTCGGCGCGCGCCCGGTGCCGAGCGAGCAGGAGTTGCCCGAGAGCCTGAAGGATCTCTCGTACCGCAACGGCGTCGAGGTCCGCATGGACGCATCCTTCGAAGGGCAGCTCGCCCGGCTGATCACGGCGATCGAGTCCGTGCTCGGGCGCGACCGTGCGAATGCATCGCCCCCTGCGCCGCCGGCACCGGACGCCGGAGCGGGACGCGGTCTCGGCAAGTTCGTGCTCGCGGGCGTCGTGGGCGCGGCGCTGCTGCTCGGCCTGTTGCTGATGCTGCCCGAGGAACCCGAGTCGTCGGCCGCCTCGGCGGAGCCGTCGGCCACGGTCGACCCGGCGAGCGGGAACGGCGCAATGCCGTCCTGGCCCACGGGCAGCGTCACCCTGCGTGACGGGGCGGGCTTCAGCTTCGCGATGGAAGCGCTCGTCGACTGGCACTCCGGAGATGCCGACATCCTCGTGCAGGCCCTCGACGAGGGTCCGTACTTCTTCGTGCAGCACGACGCGCCGCCCTACAACGACGCGCAGGCGGACGTCGGTGCGGCCGGTGGCATGTATCCGGCGCCCTCTGCCGCCGACGCGGACGACTGCTCCTGGAACTACGAGGAAGACTACGCCTACCACTTCTTCGAGCCCGGGCCCGACGGCGTCTACTGCGTCCTCGACCGTCGGGGCGCCGCCGTCGCGAAGATCTGGCTGACGGAGATCTCCGAGGCGTCGATCAGCTTCGACTGGAGCTACTTCGTCGAGCTCTAGCCGGGCCCGCGCCCGCAGCGCGAGCCGTGTAATCCTCGTTCATTCCGCTAGACTGGACGCAGGGCCGGGTGGTCGTGGGGATAGGTATGGTTGCTTCCCGCCTTCACAGCTTCACCGAGCTGCTGCCGGATGCCGCCGTCTTCATCGACGGTGACCAGCGCATCACGCACGTCAATGCCCAGCTCTGCGATCTGCTCGGATGGCAGCGGGAGGACCTGCTCGGGGAACCGCTCGTCACGCTCATCCCGGAACGGCACCGTGCGGGGCACCGCGATCACGTCGACGCGTTCCGCGTGCTCCCGAAGCGTCACCAGCCCATGTCGAACCGGCCGGTCATCCTCGCGCTCGCGCGGGACGGCACGGAGAAGCGCGTCTCCGTCTCCATCGCGAAGCTCGATTGGGAAGGCGAGATCGTGCTCGTGGGCTTCCTGCGCGAACTCCCGCTCGAACTCACCGATGCGCAGCTCCATGCGGAGACCGATACGCTCACCGAGGCGGCCAGCCGCCTGCGCCTGTCGCGAGAAATGCAGCGGCGCAGGCAGTACGACCAGCCCTGCGGGCTGCTCTATCTGGACCTAAACCACTTCAAGCCGATCAACGACGAGCACGGCCACGCTGTCGGCGACGAGGTGCTGAGGGTCGTTGCCCGCCGCCTCGCGCGCTGTGTGCGCGAAGTGGATCTCGTGGCGCGGGTCGGGGGCGACGAGTTCGTCGTGCTCCTGCACGACTTCGATGATCCGGAGCGCCTCGAGTCGATCGCCGGCAAGCTGCATGCCGCGGTGGGTCAGCCCATCTACGTCAAGGGGCGCATGCTGCGTGTGGGAACCGCGATCGGCGGTGTGATCGCGGCCCATCCCCTGGACGAGGCAGCGCTGCTGGAACGGGCGGACCGTGCGATGTTCGAGGCGAAGCGCTGCGGTCTGCCGTTCGCCCTGGACGGCGCCGTGACGGCATGAGCTCCGGCTCCGGCACGCCGCGTGCAGTCCCGTGACCGCGCGCAGCGCTGATCCGAGTGACCGTCCCGGCTCGCTGCGGGCCGGCGTCGGCAGTGTCGTGCTGCCCGAGGGCCGCTCGGCCTCGGCGCTGCTCCACGAGATCCTGCTCGCAGTGGCGCGCGCGCAGCCCGAGCGCTTCGCGGAGGCTGCCCTCCCCGAGGACCCCGTGCGTTTCCGCGACGCCTATGCCGACGTCATGCCGCGCTTCGAGGCGGCGCGGGTCGCCGCGCCGGAGCGTGCCCGACTCGCGCTGGAGCTGGCGCGCGGTGCCGAGGCATGCCTGTGCTGGGAGGACGAGGCCGGACGCCGCAGCCTCGACGAGGCGCTCGCGGAGGCGACCGAGCCGCTGCCGCTCCGGACTCACGACTTCCCGGGCTCGCCGGGCTGGACGCCGGCGCCGGTCTACCGCGGCGAGCGCTGGAGCGGTGCCGGCATCGCCGACCTCGGCGCGACCCTCACGGAGCGCGACGTCGTCACGCCGGCCGCCGCGGAGGCCCTCGCGTGGCTGGCCAAGCATGCGCTCGACGATGGCCGGCTCGACCTGAGCGGTCGTCGCATCGCCATGCTCGGCGCGAACGCGGAGATGGCGCCCACGCGCCACTGGCTCGAGGCCGGAGCGGAAGTGCTCTGGATCGACGTGGCGCCGCCGCCGGCGGACTGGTTCGAGAGCGACGCGCTCGCGGGTCGGCTCCACTGGTGCCCGGCGGGATCCGACCTGCTGACGCAGCCACGCGAGATCCTGGCGACGCTGGTGGCCTTTGCGGAAGGTGGTCCCATCGATCTCGGCCTCTACGCCTACGCACCGGGGCGCGCCCGGGAGATCCGCCTCACCGGCATCATGAACGCGATCGTCGAGGCGCTGCCGGCTGCGAGCCTCGCCAGCGTCACGCTCCTCGTCTCGCCGAGCACGCCCGCGGCCCTCGATGCGCGCGATCTGGAAGCGATCGCCCTGCGCAAGGCGCGTGGTCCCGTCTGGGAGTCCGCGCTCGCTGCCTTCGGTCTCCTCGGCCGTGGGGAGGGCTTCGCGCGCTGCGGAGACGGCGCCGCGATCCGCTCCGTGGTCTCCATCCAGGGTGCGAGCTACCAGGCGGCCCAGTACCTCGGGAAGATCGCCGTCGCGGAGACCTGGGCCACGCACGGCCAGCGCTCCGCCCGAGCGCCGGCGCCGCTGCGCGTGTCGGCGAACACGGCGGCCATCACGCGCACGCGGTCGCTGGATCATCCGGTGTTCGCGGCGGCCTTCGGCGGCGCAGCGGCCTTCGGCGTGGAGGCCTTCACACCGCGTCAGTCGCGCTGCGTGAACGGTCTGCTGGCGGTGGCCGACTGGCTCGCGCCGGAGTTGCCCGTACCCGGCGGCGTGCGCGTCCACGGCGGCATTCACACACTCCCGTTCCCGCTGGAGCCGGCGCTCAGGGTCGCGGCGGGCATCGGCTTCGCTCGCTCGCCGCGCCTGCTGCGCGGCCTGCTGCCGGGCTGAGGCGGCTGCCCTGAGGATCCGACCGTCGCGGGAAGACGAGCAGGAGATCGTGCGCGCGACGCATCGCGCGGCGTTCGCTGCGGAAGGCGCGGACGAGGCCGAGAGCGTCTCCGCGCTCGCCGTCGCGCTGCTCAGGGATCCGACGGCACGGCCCTGCCTCTCGCTCCTCGCGGAGCGAGACGGAGCTGTCCTCGGCAGCGCGCTGTTCACGACCGTGCGCATCGGCGGGGACGGAACGCAGCCGCGCGCCGCGATCCTGTGCCCGCTGGCGGTGGTGCCCGACGCGCAGCACAGCGGCGTCGGCACGGCACTGATCGAGACGGGCGTACG
>JAZBPO010000239.1:0-2663 GCA_036351675.1 Pseudomonadales bacterium | reverse complement strand
CGGGCCCTGGTGGTACTCCCAGGTCTGGTCGAACTTCACGATGGTGTTGCGGATCTCGTCGGCGGTGCCGCGGATCGTCAGAAGGCCCGGATCACCCGCTTCGTAGGTCAAGGACTCCTTCTCCTCCCTGCGCTTGCAGCTCACGTCGAGATCGTTCTTCCGGTTGCGCTGCCCCGTGGTCTTGGTCGTCGTGTTGTCGCGGGCGCTGATGGTCAGCTCCGGGGTGCGCACGCCCTTCACCAGCCCCGAGCCGCCGCCGGTGCACCAGATGCGCTTCACGTACGCGCGCCACACCTGCACCGGCTCGGCCTTCGGCGGCGCGATGGGTTCGATGCCGTCGATGGGGGCGTCGTCCGTGAGCGGCGGTGCGTTGCTCGCGAGGTAGTGCTTCACGGCGCGCTCGAGGTTCTGGCGCACGGTGACGTAGATCTCCGGCTCGCCGGGGAAGTTCATGGGGTTCAGCAGCTCCCAGATCGGCCGCAGATCGAGGAGGATCGGATAGGGCGTGCTGCCCGCGCTGTAGCCCTGCTCGTTCCAGGAGCCGTTGCCGCCGACGGCGTCGAAGGTCGCCCCCTCGCTGCCGATGGTTCCGGATTCGCCCGTCGTCCTGCCCTCCATCTGGCTGTAGTGGGCCGAGCCGCCGAAGCCGTAGTAGGTGGCGCCCGCGGCCGTGGCGAAGCTCGATTGCTCGCCGATGCGCGTCGCGTAGGTCTGCTCGTCGATGCGCTGGGTCAGGCGGGCCGCGGCGCCGTAGGTGACGGCGTAGGCGTAGTGGGTGCCGAAGTTGTCGATCAGGCGCTGGTAGCGGTGCAGGCGGCGCGCGTCGCCCACGGCGTCGATGAAGAGCTTCGAGAGCGTGATGTAGGGATGGTCGACCACCAGCGCGTACTGCTTGTGTCGCGAGTAGGCGACGGCCTCGGCGACGGACTGGCTCTCGCTCAGGCCCCGGGACGCCGACTCCGTCGACGAGAAGGCGACGCTGAAGCCCGTGCCGGTGGCCGTCTCGCCGCCGAGATCGAAGCCGAAGGTGGTCGAGGTCGTCTCCTGGATGTCGCTCGCGCTCGAGACGAGCGACTTGCGGTAGACCATGCCCTGGATGCCCGAGGGCACCAGCGTGAAGCCCACGGGGACCGTGCGTTTCTCCGTGATGTAGTAGTTCTGCGGCGACACCTCCGCGAAGACCTCGAGCTTCGGATTGATGCGCAGGTAGAAGGGATCCTGGGTGAGCACGTCGTAGCCGCGCCGGCTCGCGGCGAGCCCCTCGAGGTTGTAGCTCAGGAGGAAGGCGTCGTTGGCCGGGAGCTGCCCGGCCATGGCCGCGTCCGAGATGCCCGGCCGGGGCCGCATGAACATGCGCCCCCCCAGCTCCATGCGCAGGCTGCCCGTCGCACTCACGTCGAGGACGAGCCGCGCGCCGTAGGCGAAGGGGCGGGTCGCGCTGTAGACCTTGCGTGCGCCGCTGCGTCGGAGCACGTCCGTGAGCGGGATGCCGTCCGTGCTCTCGAACTTCACGAAGGGGCTCTGCTCGATGCCCGTGGCGAGATAGATCGCGCGCTCCGGATCGGCCGAGTCGACGACCACCAGATGACGCGGCGTCTCGTAGCGGCCGTGGGCGATGTTCAGGCGGTCGGGCTTGTCGCTGCCCCAGATCTCCCGGTACTGCTCGCCGGCCTTGCGGTCGAGGACGATCGAGCTCAGCTCCCGCCAGACGCCGTCGAGGCGCGCCCAGCAGAGCGCGCGCATGTCCTCGGGCACGCCGCGCTCGACGTCGTCGATGGTGAAGCTGGCGAAGCTCCGCTGGGTGACGCGGTCGACGGTGCGCGTCGCCATGCGCGCCCGCGGATCCTCGCTGCGCGCCTCGGGCGCGGCCGCGCCGTCGTCGCAGCCCGCGAAGATGGATCCGGGCACGATGCGGGCCTCTTCAGCGGCGGCGGTGCCGCAGCAGGCCGCCGCGAGGACGAAGGCGCAGAGCCGGAGCCTGGCAAGGATGTTCATGGGGCCTCTCCTGCAGATCGCGCTCAGGCGCAGATCGTCATGCCGGTGTCGGGATCGATGTCGATGGGCACGCAGTCCGCGGGCGGCGTGGACGGCGGGGTCGAGGGCGGCCCTGACGGCGGCGGGGCGACGGGCGCGGGGCCCGGCGGGGGCGCATAGACCGGGGGCGGCGTGTAGGCAGGGGGCGGCGCGTAGCCGGGCGGCGGCGCGGTCGGCATCCCGGGGGGCGGCGCCGGCTGGTAGATCGAGGGGGGCGCCGTCTGCGGCGCGGCGAGGCCGGCGGCCTGCATCTCCTGCGCGTACCACTGCGGATTGTCGAGCTGCATGGGGATGAGCTTGTAGTTCACGGGCCCCAGGGCGCCCTGCACGCTCACGGCCAGCGATCGATCGGCCTGCACCCGCGCCGTCAGGGCGCCCATGAGCGGCAGGTCCTCACCGCCGTAGGTGCCCGGGGCCGTGGGCGCGATGTTCCGCAGCACGACCATGCCGGGCTCGACCTTGAGCAGGAAGAGATGCACCCAGGGGTCGATGACGTAGGCGCGCCCGGCCTCGATGCGGATCTTCTTGCGGATCGACGAGATCAGCCAGGTGCCGTCCAGGGGCATCGCCTGGGTCGCCGGCACCTGGTCGATGCCCGGCAGGAACGCCGGGATCTGCGGAATCTCCTG
>JAZBPO010000238.1:0-12371 GCA_036351675.1 Pseudomonadales bacterium | reverse complement strand
CTATGCCCCGATCGGCGGCGTGTTCACACGCCGCGAGCTGCTGGAACCGATCGCGGCGGCCGGCGCGGAGGTGATGTTCCATACCTTCGGCGCGCACCCCGCCGCATGCGCCGCGGCCGATGTGGTGCTGCGCATGCTCGTGGAAGAGGAGCTGCTGGCACGTGTGGCGCGCCTGTCCGCAAAGCTCGACGGTCTGCTCGCGGACGCCTTCTCCGAGCACCCCTTCGTCGCGGAGGTACGCGGACGCGGCCTGCTCCGGGCCATCGAGGTCGTGGCGGACCGGAGCAGCCTCGAACCCTTCCCCGTGGAGGCACGCCTGACACAGGAGATCGTCGCCGAGGGGCTCGTCCGCGGCGTGTACTTCTACCCGGGCGGGACCGGAGAGATCCGCGACATCGTCTGCCTGGGGCCACCCTTCGTCACCGACGACGCGCAGCTGGAGCAGATGGTGAGCGTGCTCCGCGAGTCCGTGGACGCGGCCCTGGCGCGCACGGCGGTGGCGGCATGAGTCTGGCCAGCGATCTCGAGGACGGGATCGGCAGCCTGCCGCTGGGGTTCCGCCTCCTCGCCACGCCCGGCGTACCCGCCCTGCTCGCCATCCCCTTCGCCATCACCTTCGTCGTCTATGGCACGGGCCTCGCGCTGACGCTGCCCCCGCTCCTGGACTGGCTCGGGGGCCTCACGGAGGGTTCACCGCAGTGGGTACTGGACTGGTTCGGCTGGCTGATCAGCGTGCTGCAGTTCCTCCTCGGCGCGCTGCTCGTGCTGGTGATCGGTTGGGTCGGCGTACTCCTCGCCGGAATCCTGGCCGGGCCCTTCTACGGCCAGATCTCCGCGAAGGTGGAGGCGCGCCTGACCGGGCGCACGCCCGGCGTCGAGCGGGGCTTCCTCGCGGAACTCGCCGCGGGCATGAAGCGTGAGCTGCAGAAACTCGCCTGGGCCCTGCCGCGCGTGCTCGCACTGCTGCTGCTCGGCTTCGTGCCCGGTCTGAACGTGATCACCTCGCCCCTGTCGTTCGTCTTCGGCGCCTGGGTCATGGCCGTGCAGTTCGCCGACTTCTCGCCGGAGAATCGCGGCATCGAGTTTCCCGACGCCCGCCGCGCGCTCTCGGAGCGACGCGCGCTCGTGCTCGGCTTCGGCCTGCCCACCGCCTTCGGCATCGGCGTGCCGCTGCTCAACCTGCTCGTCGCGCCCGCGGCCGTCGCCGGCGGCACGGCACTCTGGCTGCGCGCGACCGGCGAGTGGGACGGCAGACTGGGGCTCTAGGGACGGCGCCTCAGACCGGATCCCAGGTGAACACGGAGTTGGTGGCGCCGAGGTCCGTGAACTGTCCGGACAGGGCCTGGAAGCCCTCCTCCACGAGCGTCTCCGGCGTCCAGCCCTCGAGGCGCCCGATGCCCCGCACCGGGCGCGGCTGGCTCATGAGGAAGACCTCGTTGCCACGCACGGCGAAGATCTGGCCGGAGACGTCCTTCGCCGCCGCCAGGGCCACGGCAGCCGTCGCCACCTGATCGGCACGCATCTTCTCCTGGAACATCTTCACGCGCTTCTCGCTCGCCTCGTCCTTCACGGGGATCGTGGCGATCATGCGCGTCCAGGCGAAGGGCGCGATGACGTTCGAGCGCACGTTCTTCTGCGCGCCCTCCATGGCGATGATGCGCGAGAGGCCGACGATGCCCATCTTCGCCGCGGCGTAGTTGGCCTGGCCGACGTTGCCGATGAGGCCGGAGGTGGACGTGAACATCACGAAGGCGCCCTCCTCCTGCTCGCGGAAGTGGCCGATCGCGGCGCGCGCGATGTTGTAGTGGCCGTTCAGGTGCACGTCGATGACCGCGTCCCAGTCGGCGTCGTCCATCTTGTGGAACATCTTGTCGCGCAGGATGCCGGCAGGATTGATCACCGCATGGAGCCCGCCGAGTTCGTCGAGCGCCTGCTCGACCATGGCCTTCGCGTCGGCGCGGTCGGAGACGCTGCCGGCGTTCGCGACCGCCTCGCCCCCTGCGGCGCGGATCGCGTCGACGGTCTCCTGCGCCGGCGAGATGTCCGGTGCGTCGTCGTCGCCGCGCACCCCGCCGCCGAGATCGTTGACGAGGACCTTCGCCCCCTCCTGCGCCGCCTGCAGCGCGCATTCGCGTCCGATGCCGCGTGCGGCACCGGTGACCAGGACGACCTTGCCGTCGAGCTGTCCCATGAACCCACTCCCTCTTCTCCGGGTATGAATGCGGGCCGGATTCTGACGGTCCCGGGAGCCGCGCGGAAGCCCGGGCTGGCCGCGGCGGTCGCCGCCATGGAGAATCCCGGCCCCTGACCAACGGCCACACCGGGGGGAGAGACCGCGTGAGCTTCGATCTGGGGACCCTGAGCGAGACCGTCGCCGATGCCGTACACGAGCGCGAAGCGCTCGTCTGGGGCGACAGGCGCCTGAGCTACGCAGAGCTGCAGGCACGCACGCGCCGCCTGGCGAACCATCTCGTCGCGGCCGGCCTCGGCTGCCACCGCGAACGGGCAGAACTCGCCGGCCACGAGTCGGGCCAGGATCACCTCGCCCTCTATCTGCACAACGGCAACGAGTACCTCGAGGGCATGCTCGGCGCCTACAAGGCGCGCGTGGCGCCCTTCAACGTGAACTACCGCTACGTCGAGGAAGAACTCGTCTACCTCCTGAACGACGCGAAGGCCACGGCGATCGTCTACCACGACTGCTTCGCGGAGCGCGTGGCCGCCGTACGCGACCAGGTCCCGACGCTGCGCGTGCTGCTGCAGGTCGCCGACGACAGCGGGGCCGAGCTGCTGCCCGGCGCCGAGCGCTACGAGGACGCCCTGGCCGCCGCATCCGACGGAGCGCCACCGGTGACGCCGGCACCCGACGATCTCTACATCCTCTACACGGGCGGCACCACGGGCATGCCGAAGGGCGTGCTCTGGCGCCAGGCGGACATTCTCGTCGCCGCCCTCGGCGGCCGCGACGCGGCGACCGGTCAGGTCCTCGACTCCCTCGACGCCTTCGCGGAGCGGGCGCGCGCCGGCGGCATGCGCGTACTGCCCTCGCCGCCCTTCATGCACGGCGCCGGCCACTGGATCGCGCTCGGCGCCTGGCACGCGGGCAACACGGTGGTGATCCAGGAGCACGCGGAACGCTTCGATCCGGACGACGTGATCTCGACGATCGAGCGCGAGTCCGTGAACCTCCTGCTCATCGTCGGCGACGCCTTCGGCAAGCCCCTCCTCGAGGCCCTCGAGCGTCGCGAGGAGCGGCTCGAGAGCCTGCAGGTGATCCTCTCGGGCGGCGCCGCTCTGAACGCTTCCTACAAGGCGCGCCTGATCGAGCGCCTGCCCCACGTCACGATCATGGATTCGATCGGCTCCTCCGAGGCCGGCGGCCAGGGTTCCACCGTCTCGAACGCCGAACTCGGCGCCAGCACCGGGAAGTTCGTGCCGGGTCCGGGCAGCGTGGTCGTGAGCGAGGATCTGACGCAGGTGCTCGAACCCGGCCACGAGGGTATGGGCTGGTGGGGCAAGCAGGGCCAGGTACCGCTCGGCTATCTCGGCGACGCCGAGAAGACCGCCCGCACCTTTCCGGTCATCGACGGCGTGCGCTACTCGGTGCCCGGCGATCGCGCGCGCCTGCTCGCGGACGGCTCCATCGAGCTGCACGGCCGCGACTCGGTGACCATCAACTCCGGCGGCGAGAAGATCTTCGCCGAGGAGGTCGAGCACGCCCTCAAGCAGCATCCGGACGTCTGGGACGCGGTGGTCGCCGGGCGCCCGTCGGAGCGCTGGGGCCAGGAGGTCGTCGCGGTCGTGCAGCTGCGGGACGGTGCGCGCCTCGACGAAGCCTCGCTGCTCGCGGAATGCGAGAAGCATCTGGCGCGCTACAAGCTGCCCAAGGCCTTCGTCGCGGTGGAGCGGGTGTTGCGCAGCCCCGCCGGCAAGGCCGACTATCGCTGGGCGAAGGAACAGGCCCTCGGCGCCTGACGGTCGACCGAGGGCACGAGACTCACGGAAAAGGAGCACGACCCTGGACATGCTGCTCGCCCTGCTCGGCCTGGTGCTGGCCCAGGCCGTCGCCGTGGTCAGCCCCGGCCCGAGCTTCGTGGTCGTCATGCGCGGCGCACTCGCGCAGGGCGCGAACCGGGCGCTCTGGGTCGCCTTCGGCCTCGGTCTCGGCACCTTCGTCTGGGCCGCCTCGGCGCTGTTCGGTCTCGGACTGCTGTTCGCGACCTTCCCCTGGCTCTACCTCGGCCTGCGCATCGCTGGCGCGGCCTTCCTGCTGTGGATGGCCGTGATGCTCTGGCGCCACGCCCACGCCCCGCTGCCGGAGGCCGACACCACCGAGACGCCGGAAGGGAGCGCGATCGCCGCCCTGCGCACGGGCATGCTGACGCAGCTCGCGAATCCGAAGGTCGCGGTGTTCTTCGGCTCCATCTTCGTGACCTTCCTGCCGCCGGAGCCGGGCCTCGCCTTCCAGCTCACGGCCCTCTCGTGCTGCGTGCTCGTGGAGTGGCTCTGGTTCGGTACGGTCGCCCTCGCCTTCACGCATCGAGCGGTACGCGCTCGCTACGCAGCGGCCAAGCACGTCATCGACCGGGTCACGGGCACGGTGCTGGCGGGCCTCGGCGCACGGCTGGTGCTCGCCCCGTGACCTTCTCCAGACGGGAACTGCTGGGACTCCTCGGCGCCGCAGGCCTGTTCGGCATGGCGAGTCCGCACGCAGCAGCGGCGACCAGCGGGCGTGGCGTGATCGTGCCGCCGCGCCTGCGCGAGGGCATGACCGTCGGCCTGGTCGCGACGGCGAGCCCGGTGTGGGAAGACGAGGATGCCCGCGCCGCCATCGAACTGCTCGAGTCCCTCGGCTTCCGGGTGCGCCCCGGTGCGCAGATCTTCCAGCGCGACGCCTACCTCGCGGGCTCCGACGCGAAGCGCGCCGAGGACTTCAATGCGATCGCACGCGATCCGGACGTGGACGCCATCGTCTGCCTGCGTGGCGGCTACGGCACGGCGCGCATCCTGCCGGCCATCGACTACGACGCGCTGGCGGCGAAGCCGCGCGTGATCATGGGCTACAGCGACGTGACGGCACTGCTCAACGCCGTGCACCGGCGCACGGGGCTGCTGACCTTCCACGGCCCGATCGCGGCGCAGAACTTCAGCGAATACACCTACGCCGAGTACCGCAAGGTGCTGGTCGAAGGCGCCGGCCCCACGGTGATCGGCGCGGCGCCGGCGCTCGCGCGACGGCCGGGCGTGGTCGAGCGCGAGAACCGGCTCACGCCGATCGTTCCGGGCCGCGCCGAGGGGCGGCTCGTCGGCGGCAATCTGACCTTGCTCGCGCATCTCGTGGGCACGCCCTACGAGCCCGACTACGACGGCGCGATCCTGTTCCTCGAGGACGTCTACGAGGCGCCCTACAGCATCGACCGCATGCTCACGCATCTCTGGCTCGCCGGGCGCCTGCAGCGCTGCGCGGGCATCGCGCTCGGCAAGTTCACGGAGGCGGAGGTCTCCGGCAACACCTTCAGCGTCGAGCGCGTACTCCGCGACCGCTTCGAACCGCTCGGGATCCCGACGCTGCGCGGGCTGATGATCGGCCACGTCGAGGATCAGACCGTGGTGCCCGTGGGTGCGCATGCTCGGCTCGATGTCGATGCAGGCACGCTGACGCTGCTCGAGCCTGCCGTTTCCTGAGACGGGTTCCGTGGCCCGCTGCTGGCCGCGACGAGCCGGAACCGCAGACCGCCGAAGAGGAACCCGGACCGACACCCTGACACCTCGTTCGGGTGTGAGGATGCGGTAGGCTTTCCATCCCACTGGTCAGAGGAGTTCCGGCATGGCCAAGAAGGTCGACTGGTACTACCACCGCAACGGTTGAACCGGATGCAAGCGAGCCGCCAAGGTCTTGGGGGCAGATGACATCCAGATCGTGGAACAGGTCTCCGCATCGAAGAAGCTCGGTGCCGATGCCGCCGCCGAACTGCTGGAAGGTGCGTCGAAGCTGATCGCCGCGAAGGGCAGGAAGGTCGTCGAGTTCGACCTGAAGTCCGCGGATCGGGAGGAGGCCGTGGCCGCCATGCTCGGCCCGACAGGCAACCTCCGGGCCCCGACCCTGAAGCGCGGCAAGACCATCGTGGTGGGCTACCACGACGAGACCTGGGCCGACCTGTTCGGCTGAGGGTCGTGCAGCGCCAGCGCGCCGCGTCCCGATGCCCCGTCCGGGGCATCGGGACCCGAGGACTCGAGGAAGATTCCGCATGAGCAGACTCTCGGGCGGCGTCGCCGTCGTCACAGGCGGTGCGGACGGCATCGGCCGGGCGCTCGTGCTCGATGCCGCACGCCGCGGCATGCGTATCGCCATCGCAGACATCCGCCTCGACGCAGCGGTCGCGGTCGCCGAGGAAGTGAAGGCACTCGGCGGCGAGGCCATAGCGCTCGCCTGCGACGTCTCCGACCGGGCGTCCATCGAGGACGCCGCAGCGGCCGTGGCGACCCGCTTCGGTCGCGCCAACCTGATCTGGGCCAACGCCGGCCTCGGCATCGCCCAGGGGTTCCTCGATGCCCGCCGACGCAACCTCGACTGGATGTACCAGGTCAACGTCTACGGCACCTTCGATACGCTGCGCGGCTTCCACGCGCTCATGCCCGAGACCGGTCTGCGCCATTTCGGCATCACCGGTTCCATGGCCGGCCTGACCGCCTCCGCCGGCGCGAGCCCGGCCTACGACGCGACGAAGTACGCGGTGGTCGGCATCGCCGAGGGCCTGCGCGCCGAGCTCGAGGGCACGGGCATCGGCGTCACCCTGCTCTGCCCCGGCCTGGTGAACACCCGCATCTGGGACGGCGCCCGCGCCCGCCCGGAGCGTTTCGGCGGGCCTCGTGCGCTGCCCGAGGAGACCGGCGAGCGCTGGCGTCGCGACGGCATGGACGTGGACTTCGTCGCCGCCGCGGCCCTCGACGCCGTCGAGAACGACGAGTTCTACGTCGTCACCCCGGAAGCCGCCGATCGCGCAGACGCGATCCGCGAGCGCAGCCAGGCCCTTCTCGCCGCCGTCCGCGCCCCCGACACCCGAACCTGAACAACGGGGCCAGGGCCCCTGTTCAGCTTCGAACCTGAACAGCTGACCCAGGGGCCTCATCGAACCTGAACAGGGGCCCTGGCCCTGCTGTTCAGGTTCAGGCGTTGGGGCGCACGAGATACTTCTCGCCGGTGGCCATGCGGCCGTAGCGGCCGATGGCTTCGAGCGTGAGCATCTCCGCGAGGCCGACCTCCGCGGTGTAGTGCGAGGCGAAGGTGGTGGTGATCTCCGCTGCGACGCGCTCGCGGAGCTTCCGTGACGCCTCCGGGCCGATGCGCGCGAGGAACGGCGGCAGCAGCCAGCCACCGATGCCCCAGGCCATGCCGTAGGCACGGTTCAGCGTGGTCGGCCCGCGATCGAGACCGCCGTAGATGTAGACCTGCTTGTGCACGGGCGAGCCGTAGCCGGCGAAGCCGGGCTCCTTCCGAAGCAGCGCCTGCTCCATGGCCGTGAGCAGCTTCGAGGCGAGTTCGCCACCACCGGTCGCGTCGAAGGCGAGGGTCGCGCCGGTCGCCTCGAAGGCGTCGATCAGCTTCGCCATGAAATCCGCATCCGAGGCGTTGCAGACGTGGGTGGCGCCGATCTCCCGCAGCAACGCTTCCTGCTCCGGCTTGCGTACCACGTTCACCAGGTCGATGCCGTCGGCGAGACAGATCTTCTGCAGCATCTGCCCGAGGTTAGAGGCAGCAGCCGTGTGCGCGAGTGCCGTGTGCCCCTCGAGCTTCATGGTCTCCACCATTCCGAGGGCCGTGAGCGGATTCACGAAGCAGGAGGCGCCTTCCGCCGCCGTCACGCCCGCCGGCAGCACGAGACATTCGTCGGCAGGCAGAGCCCGGTACTGCCCGTACATGGATCGACCGAGCGCGGAGACCGTCCGACCCAGCAGGGCCTGTGCAGCATCGGACGCACCGGCCGCGACGACCTCGCCCGCACCCTCGTTGCCCGCCGGCAGCGCATGCCCCACGCGCGCCTTCATGGCACGCATCATCACGTCCGGCACGTCGGCCGTGATCACAGGCGCCTCGGGCGTTCCGGACGCCTCTGCGGTGCTCATGTCGGCGCCGCCGAAGAGCAGCCCCAGATCGGAGGGATTGATCGGCGCCGCATCGACGCGAACCAGCACCTCGTTCTCGGCCGGCTCCGGCACGGGAACCTCGGCGAGCGAGAGTTCGAGCTTGCCGTCCTCGCGGATCAGCGTGCGGAGTTGCTTCTGGGTGGCAGGTACGGTCACGGGGCGTCTCCCTCCTGTGTTCGACGCGCGGAGCCTACCGGAGAACGCGGCGCGAGGACGGCGACGAGGCGCGAACCGTCGCGCATGGCGAGCCCGGGCGGCCGCTGTCAGTCCACGGAGGCCACCGCGTCCGGCGCCGCCCGCGCGAAGGCCGCGAGCGCCCGCAGCCGCGCGTCGAGGGCCACCAGGCGCGGGAAGGCCCCGAGGTCGACCTCGAAGCGTCGGGCATTACCCATCTGCGGCACGAGGACGACGTCGGCGAGCATGGGCGCGCCCCCACCGAAGAAGCCCGCGTCCGGCGTCTGCGCCTCCATGGCGGCGAAGCCACGCTGGATCCAGTGCGCCATCCATCCCTGCACCGCGGTCTCGTCCTGCGCGAGGGGGCCGCGTAGATAGTTCAGCACGCGCAGGTTGTTCAGCGGATGCACGTCGCAGGCGATGGTCTGCGCCAGTGCCCGCATCTGCGCCCGCTCGAAGGGTCGCGGCGGCAGCAGGGGCGGCTCGGGATGCGTCTCGTCGAGATACTCGATGATCGCGAGAGACTGCGAAAGCGTCCCCCCGCGGGTCTCGAGCGCCGGCACCAGCCCCTGCGGGTTGACCGCGCGATAGGCGTCCTCGGACTGGACGCCGGTGCGCAGGTCGACGCTCACACGCTCGGCGTCGAGGCCCTTCAGCTCCAGGACGATGCGTACGCGCCAGGCCGCCGAGGAGCGGAAGTAGTCGAACAGCTTCACTCGCCGACGACCTCGACGCGCTGGTCGATGGCGCCGAAGATGCTCGCGCCGTCCGCGTCCTGCATCTCCATGCGCACCGTGTCGCCATGACCCATGAAGGGCGTCGCCGGCGCGCCGTCGCGAATCGTCTCGATCATGCGCAGCTCGGCGATGCACGAGTAGCCCACGCCGCCGTCGGCGACGGCGCTGCCGTGATCCGTGCCCTGCCTGTTAGACACGGTCCCGGAGCCGACGATCGATCCGGCACCGAGATTGCGCGTGCGCGCGGCGTGGGCGACGAGCTGACCGAAGTGGAAGGTCATGTCCGTCCCGGCGTCCGGGCAGCCGAAGCGTTCGCCGTTGTAGTGCGTGCGCAGCGGCCGATGCACACGACCCTCGTACCACGCCTCGCCGAGCTCGTCGGGCGTCACCGCGACGGGGGAGCAGGCCGTGGCCGGCTTGGCCTGGAAGAAACCGAAGCCTTTCGCGAGCTCGCCGGGGACGAGGCCACGCAGCGAGACGTCGTTCACGAGCAGGATCAGGCGGATGCGCGCGAGCGCCGCTTCCGGAGCGATGCCCATGGGCACGTCGTCAGTGATCACCGCCACCTCGCCCTCGAAGTCGAGACCCCAGTCGGCGCTGCGCACGCGGATCGGGTCCTGCGGACCGAGGAACTCGTCCGAGCCGCCCTGGTACATGAGCGGGTCGTGCCAGAAGGATTCGGGCATCTCGGCGCCGCGTGCGCGCCGCACGAGCTCCACGTGATTGACGTAGGCGCTGCCGTCGGCCCACTGGTAGGCCCGCGGCAGCGGCGCCGCGGCCTCCGCCGGATCGAAGTCGATCATGCCGGGAGCGTTGCCCGCTTCGAGGGCTTCCGCGAGCGGTTGCAGCGCGGCCGACGCGCGCGCCCAGTCGTCGAGGGCCGCCTGCAGCGTCGGCGCCACGCCCGGTACGGGCACGGCCCGCTTCAGATCGCGCGAGACCAGCACCAGCCGGCCATCGCGGCCGCCCCTGAGCGAAGCGAGCTTCATGCGGATGCACCCTCCCGATCCGCGGCGCGACGTGCGTTCACGCGTTCGTGCAGCCAGGCCGCGTGCCGGGGCGCGCGCTTCGTGCGCGACCACTCCTCGAGCATTTCCGGCGCGACGTCCTTGAGGCGCTGCAGGTCCTCCGCCGTCGCCGTGTTCGCGGCCAGCTCGAGGCGATGACCGTTCGGGTCGAAGAAGTAGATCGACTGGAAGATGCCGTGGTCGACGGGGCCGAGCACGTCGAGACCCGCGGCCTCCAAGCGGCGGCGCGTCTCCTCGAGGACCTCGAGGCCCTCGACCCGGAAGGCGATGTGCTGCACCCATTCGGGCGTGTTGCCGTCACGGCCCATCCGCGGCGAGTTCGGCAGTTCGAAGAACGCGAGCACGTTGCCGCCGCCGGCGTCGAGGAAGACGTGCATGTACGGATCCGGCGCGCCGGTCGACGGCACCTCGTTCTCCGCGATGGCGAGCTGGAACTCCATGCCGAGCAGGTCGCGGTAGAACTCGACCGTCTCCTTGGCGTCACGGCAGCGATAGGCGACGTGATGGACCCCGCGCAGCAGCGGAGCCTCGGCCCTGGCCGCTCCACCCGCCTGCACGCTCATGCTGCTTCTCCGTCCTTCTCGCCCAGAGCGCCGCGGCGCAACTGATCGCGCTCCATCGATTCGAAGAGGGCCTGGAAATTGCCCTCGCCGAAACCCTCGTCGCGCTTGCGCTGGATGAACTCGAAGAAGATCGGCCCGACGACCGTCTCCGAGAAGATCTGCAGCAGCAGCTTCGGCTCGTCCTCGGAGGTGTCGCCGTCGAGGAGGATGCCGCGCTCCTTCAGGCCTGCCACGTCCTCGCCGTGGCCCGGCAGACGCTCCTCGAGCATCTCGTAGTAGGTGTCCGGCGGCGCCGTCATGAACGGCACGCCGCGTGCCCTGAGGCGATCCCAGACCGCGATCAGGTCGTCGGTGGCGAAGGCGATGTGCTGGATGCCCTCGCCGTTGTAGGCCATGAGGAACTCCTCGATCTGGCCACCACCACCGGCTTCCTCGTTGAGCGGGATGCGGATCTTGCCGTCGGGCGCGGTCATGGCGCGCGAGGTGAGGCCGGTCTGCCGGCCCTGGATGTCGAAGTGGCGGATCTCGCGGAAGCCGAACAGGCGCTCGTAGAAGCGCGCCCACCAGTCCATGCGGCCGCGGTAGACGTTGTGCGTGAGGTGGTCGATGACGCGCAGCCCCACGCCTTCCGGCCGCTGCTCGTCGTCGAGCCAGCGGAAGTCGATGTCGTAGATCGAGGAGCCGTCCGCATAGCGGTCGATGAGATAGAGCGGTGCGCCGCCGATGCCGCGGATCGCCGGCAGGCGCAGCTCCATGGGACCGGTCGGGATGTCCATGGGCTGGGCCCCGAGCTCGAGGGCGCGCTGATAGGCCTTGTGGGCGTCCTGCACACGGAAGGCCATGCCGCAGGCGCTCGGGCCGTGCTCCTCGGCGTAGTAGGCGGCGAGGCTGCCGGGCTCGTAGTTGACGACGAAGTTGACGTCGTTCTGGCGCCAGAGGTGGACGTCCTTGGAGCGGTGCTCGGCGACGCGGCGGAAGCCGAGCATCTCGAACACGGGCTCGAGGACCCCGGCTTCAGGGGCGCAGAACTCGACGAATTCGAAGCCATCGAGGCCCATGGGGTTTTCGAAGCGGTCCATGCGGGCATCTCTCGCAGGGTGACGATGGCCTGCAGTCTAGCGAGGAGGCCGCGCAGGATGGTTCCCTTTCCCACCCTGAGAGCGTGACAATGCGCATGAATCTACTCGCGAGAAGCCTGAATGAGCAAGGAAACTGCGCAATCGCTGGACGCCACCGATCGCCGCATCCTGCGGACGATCCAGGGCGCGGGGCGCATCTCCTTCGTCGATCTCGCCGCGGAGGTCGGTCTGTCCGAGTCGCCCTGCTTCCGACGCGTGAAGCGCATGGAGGCGGAAGGCGTGATCACCGGCTACGCCGCGGAGGTCGACCAGCGCCGCCTCGGCCTCGAAGTGACGGCCTTCGTCGAGGTGACCATGGAGCGCCAGCCGGCAGCGGAGACGGACGCCTTCCTCGCCCGCGTGGCGGAGGAGCCACACATCGTCGAGTGCCACGCCACCTCGGGATCCCACGACTACCTGATGAAGGTCGTCGCACGCTCCATCGACCACTTCTCCGAACTCTGCATGGAGGGGATCCTGCAGTTCCCGGGCGTGCGCCACATCGAGTCCAGCTTCAGCCTGAAGGCCGTGAAGCTCGCCAGGGCGCTCCCGACCTGACGCGCGTCAACTGCTCAGACGAATCGCCCGGTCGACCCAGATGCGCTG
>JAZBPO010000237.1:0-3758 GCA_036351675.1 Pseudomonadales bacterium | reverse complement strand
GTGGGCGACGACCGCCTCCACGCGCTGGTAGCCGGCGTCCGTGGTGGTCTCCGGCGAGGCGAGGACGCAGGAGGTGTTGAAGATGTTCAGCCCCTTGTTCTCCATGGCCCCCATGTTGAAGTCGTCGACGGCGACGATCATGAAGATGTCGAGGTCGTACTCACGGCCGTAGACCTCCTCGTCCCAGCGCATGGAGCGCTTCAGCGCGTCCATGGCGTAGTCGACCTTGTCGACGTTGTGCGGCTCCGTGTAGATGCGCAGCGTCACCTCGCGGCCGCTCACGGTCGTGAAGCGGTCCTCGATGTTCTCGAGCTTCCCGGCGACGAGCGCGAAGAGATAGGCCGGCTTCGGGAACGGGTCTTCCCAGGTCACGGCGACGCGGCCGTCGGCGAGCGTCTCGCGCGCCACCTCGTTGCCGTTGGAGAGCATCACCGGCAGCTCGCCGGGGTCACCGACGATGGTGGTCGTGAAGCGCGCCATCACGTCGGGACGATCCGGGTAGTAGGTGATGCGCCGGAAGCCCTCCGCCTCGCACTGGGTGCAGTACATGCCGCCGGAACGGTAGAGCCCCTCGAGCGCCGTGTTCTCCTCGGGGCGGATGCGGGAGACCACCTCGAGCTCGCAGCTGTCGGGGACGTCCTGGACCGTGAGCGACTCCTCGTCGACGGCGTAGCGGTTCTCGGACAGCGCCTCGCCGTCGAGGAAGACGGACACGAGCTCCTGGTCCTGGCCATCGAGGACAAGCGCCCCGCCCGGCCCCTCGGGATTGCGGCGCAGCGCGAGGCGCGCGCGCACCGTGGTCGTGCCCGGAGCGAGCTCCACGCGCAGATCCACGCGGTCGACGAGGAACGCCGGCGGTGCGTAGTCCTGGCGGCGGATGGCGCGAGGCTGGGCTTCCTTCATGGCTTCGGGCTCCTTGGATCGATGCGGAATCGGGGTGCCAGCGGGCGCATCTCAGGCTGCGTCGGCGAGGAATTCCACGGCGTGGCCACCGTACTTGCGGATGTTGATGACACCGGAGGAGAGGATCAGGTACTGACCCTTGATGCCGAGGAGCTCGCCCTCCACCTCGCCGAGCTTCTCGAGCGCGAGGGACTTCACCTTCGCCGGATACTCGAGCACCGGATAGTCGAAGCGCGCCACCTCCGCGTCCGAGGCGAGCTGGATCGCCTGCAGTCCGAAGCGCTGCTGCAGCTCACCGATGCCGTCGGCGACCGCGGCCTGCAAGGCGCCGCGCTCGGCCACGAGATCGAGTGGCTCCGGCTCACCCTTGAGCAGGCGCTGCCACTGCGTGCGGTCCGTCACGTGGGCCTTGAGCTCGACTTCGAGCAGGCCGGCCTGCTGCCGCGTCGCCGTGCGCGCGAAGGGCACGGCGGCCACAGCGCCCTGGTCGATCCAGCGCGTCGGCACCTGGCTGCCGCGGGTGATGCCGACCTTCACGCCCGTGGAGTTGGCGAGGTAGACGACGTGGTCGACCATGCAGTTGCGCTCGCCCCACTCCGGTTCCCGGCAGGTGCCTTCGTCGTAGTGGCACTTCTCCGGGCTCATGACGCAGCTGTCGCACTGGGCGAGGCGCTGGAAGCAGGGAAAGCAGTAGCCCTGGTTGAAGCTCTTCTTCGTGACCCGACCGCAGGCGACGCAATGGATCTCGCCCGCGAAGCGCAGGGCCACACGGCGGCCGAGCAACGGGTTCATCTCCACCAGTTCGTCACCGAGGGGAAGCGCGTAGGCGACGGGCGCATCGGGCCGGGTGCGCATCTTCGCCAGATCGCCGACGCCGAGCCGCTCCACTTCACTCGTCTCCGATGATGCGGACGGGCGTGCTCTCGTCCGGGCCGCAGTGGCCCTTCGGGACGAAGCCGCTGTGCTCCTCGGGCGGCAGATTCGCGAGTTCCCAGGCGACCACGGCTTCGATGCAGATCTCGCGCTGACGGGCTTCGAGCGCCCGGCCGTCGGGCCAGCGGCCGAGTTCGAGGGCGCGCCGCAGGTTCTCGTAGCTCGGACGGTCGAGTTCCGCGGCGGCGGCGGCGAGGGTCTCCGGTCGGGCGTTCGGCATGGATCTGCTGCGTTCTCGGCGGGGATTCCGGAAGGGACGCGAGGATATCACGCCGGCCCCGGACCGCCCGTGCCTCGGGGCTCCGACGGCGCGGACGGCGGGCCCGCATCGGGAACGCGCAGCAGGGCGAGGAGCAGACCGGCGAGGAAGCCGCCCCAGTGCGCGCCGTTCGCGACGCGCAGGCCGAAGGGCTCGGTGGCGCCCGTGGAGAAGAACACGAGGAACAGGACGAGCATGACGACCAGCGCCGCCGGCAGGCGCAGCGCCGGGTGCGGCGAGCGCCGGGCCGCGACGACGATGTAACCGAGCAGCCCGTAGACGACGCCGGACAGCCCGCCGAAGCGCGGACCGTCGTCCATGAGGTACTGGGCGACGTTCGCGAGGGGCGCCAGCAGGATCACCGCCTCGAGCAGGCGAGCGTGGCCGCTCGCGGCCTCGATGCGGCGCCCGAACTCCCAGAGCCAGAGCAGGTTGAAGGCGAGGTGCACGGCGCCGAAGTGAAGCAAGGCGGGCGTCCACAGGCGCCAGAACTCGCCTGCCGCGAGCGCGGCCGGCAGCGTCGAGAAGTCGATGAAGTCGCCGACGCGCTCGATCGGCACGATCATGAGCCAGCGCAGCGTGAAGGCCTCGACCGCCGGAAAGGGCAGCATGGTCGCGGGCGCGAACAGCAGCGCGAGAAGCACCAGCGCCGCGGTCGCCGGTGCCCGCGCAATGGGCAGCAGGAGTCTCGCCAGCGCCTGCCCACCGGGGCGTCGCGGCTCGGAGACCGCGAGCGTTCCGTCGCGCAGCGCCGACACGCCCGCCTCGACGACCGGCACGAGACGCGCGTCCGGGACCGCGAGACGCAGCCGTCCCCCCTCCTCCCAGATCCGATGGGGTATGCGGCGCGACCGCAGCCAGGCGACGAGGGGACGCAGGTCCTCCTCGGGCTCCGTCTCGAAGGCGATGATCAAGCGAGGGTCTCCGTGAGGGTCGCCGGCGACCGCCGGGGCCGATGCCCGGCATTCAGGCTAGCAAGCAGCGTCGTCCGGGACGACCGCCGCGCACTGCGCGCGCTCCGTGGCGAGGCGGGCACTCCGGTAGCGTGGAAAGGCAGCGCCCCGGCCCGGTTGCACGGCGCCCGGATGGGGCCGGACAATCGGCGTTCACCGCGTCTGCGGATCGGACCATGCAGTCACAGGACATCGAGGTGCTGAGCGCGCTGGCCGACTGGCTCGACGCCGGCCTGACCTGCCATCTCTGCACCATCGTCGAGACCTACGGCTCCTCGCCGCGGCCGGCCGGTTCGCTGCTCGCCCTGAACGAGACGGGCGGACTCGTCGGCTCCCTGTCCGGGGGCTGCGTGGAGGACGATCTCGTCGCCGCCCTCCGCGCCGGCGAACTCGCACACCAGACGCCGATGCGCATGGACTACGGCGTCACGGCCGCCGACACGGAGCGCCTCGGCCTGCCCTGCGGCGGCACGCTGACCGTGGTCGCCGAGCGGATCCTCCCGGACGCGACGAACCGCAGTACGCACCGGAAGATCGCCACGATCCTCGGCGAACGGAAGTGCGTCGCCCGGACGATCGCCCTGACGCGGGGTGCGAGAGCCCGTGCCGAGGAGGTCTCGGACTTCGAGCCGCTGGCGCTGGAAACGTCCGAAGATGGCGTCGAGACCCTGCGGCAGGTCTACGGGCCGCGACGCCAGCTGTTCCTGATC
>JAZBPO010000236.1:0-5565 GCA_036351675.1 Pseudomonadales bacterium | reverse complement strand
CTCTGCTGCTGTTCGCCGTCGCTCCGCTCGTCGATCGCGTCTATGGGTCGACAGAGATCGGGGCGTTGGTCCGCATTGCCGCCGTCGCGACCCTCGTGAGTGGACTCGCGATGCCTCTGGAAACGCTCCTCTTGCGACGGCTCCGCTTCCGTGCGGTGGCGCTCAAGCGCGTGGTCGCTGCGGTGGTGGGCTCGGTTCTCGCCTTGAAGGCGACGCAGATCGGCATGGGTGCCATGGCTGTACTGGCGCTCTTCCTCGGAGCGGCGTGCATCAACGCGCTGCTCGGCGCGGTGCTGGCGCGGGGCTGGCCCGTGGGTCCGCTCCTCCCAGCCGAGCTCCCGCGCCATCTGGACTTCATGCTGTCCCTCGCCGGTGCGCGGGTCTGCGGGGAACTCGGCCATCGGTCCGTGGATCTGCTCATCGCCCTGCTCATAGGCTTCGAGGCAGCGGGGCTCTTCCGCATCGGCTATCAGGTCGTCGCCCTGCTCTCGGCGCTCGTGGTGCTCCCAGCGACGAATCTCATACTCCCCCTGTTCTCCCGAAGAGACGACGAAACCCGCCGTCGCGGCCTCGCTCTCTGCGTCGCCGCCACTTCCCTCGTGGCATGCCCGGCGTTCCTCGCCGTGCCCTACGCCACCGACGTTCTCTTCACGCTGGGCTTCGACGATCACTGGCGCGCCGCTTCGTCCGTCGCGTCGCTGCTTGCGCTCGTCGTCGTCAGCCACGTGATCACGATACCTGCCTTGGCGATGCTGGCGGCGGCTGGGCATCCCCGTCTTTCCCTGCGCATCACGCTTCTGCAGGCGCTTTCGAGTCTGCTCGTCGTGCTCCTGGTCAGCCTCGCAGGGGGCGGGCTCTGGGCCGTTACGGCGGCCTATGTGTTGCGGGCGTACGTACTTCTCGCCCTCGTGCTCGGAATCCTGGAGCGCGCACTCGCGGTGCGCTCCCGTGATCTGCTGCTCGCCAGCTTCGGGCCGCTGGCCTGTGCAGCGTTCGCTTTCGGCTGCAGCGCCTTGGTCGATCCAGGGCCCGCAGTCCGGAGTACACTCCTTGTCAATCTGACGGCCTTCGCCACGATGGCGGTCGTCTACGCATCGATCCTGGGACTCCTGGCGCGCTCGCTTCTGCTGCCGACGCTTGATCGCCTGCGCGAACTCGCAGGACGCTCTGCGTGAAGGTGGTCGTTCCGGTACGGCACTGCTACGGGCACCATCTGGTGTTCCCGCGCCCCTTTATCGAGCGGCTCGAACGGGACACGCGCTTCGGCCCCGTCGAGTTCGTGCTCGACGAGCGGTGTGCTCCCGTCGCGGACGCCATGCCGTGGTTCGGATCGCGCAACGTCCGTTTCGTGACGTTCGATCTCGGCGGCCGGGCTTTCGCCGAATTGCTGGAGGCCGAAGTCGGTAAAGGGGGCGTGCTGTTCCTGCCCACTCTGGAGGAATGGGTTCCCGATCTCGCTCGTGCGCACCGTCGCCTCGCGATGGCGGACACGCCGCTGGTGTTCGGCGTGTGTCACTACCTGCGGCGTCGAATCGTTCCTGCCACGTTCAGGAATGCGATACGTGCTGCCTGGCAGCCGCTTTCGCTTCGCCTGCTGCGCCGTTCTCTGCGAACACCCGGTCTACTGCCAGTCGCCATGTCCCGGCGGTTGGTCGAGCGCTGGCTCCCGCAGGATCACGAAGCCTTTCGCTTCGTGCCGCATCCGCTCCAGGGATTCGCGCCGGTCGCGCCGATCACGGAGGTCTCGGATCGGCTTCTCGTCTTCGGCTCCATCCGCCCGGACAAGCGTGTCGAGGAGATCGTGGACGCCGTGGTGCAGGCCAGGGCGGCCGGAGTGGCTGTTCGTGTACAGGTCGTGGGGCGCTTCGAACCGGCCTATGGTCGTCGCCTGCGCAAGCTGCTCGATCGGCCGGAGGTCGCGGCGGCGGTGGAGTTCGAGGATCGTTTCGTGAGCGACGCGGAGCGCATCCGTATGATGCGCGGCGCGCTGGCGGTAGTGCTCAATTACCGGGGCGGCGACTATCGCGACGGGATGCAGAGCGGCGTCCTCTTCGATGCGCTCGCGCTGGGTGCCGGCGTGCTCGCGCACGCTGATCTCGAGGTGCCCGATGAGGCCCGGACCGTGCGACGCTTTGGTGTGCAGCCGGGCGACTTCACCACTGCGGTGAGGGCGCTCCTCGGCAGTCGCAGCGAACGTGACGAACGGGTCCGCTCGGTCCGCGCTGCGCTCCTGGATCGCTTCGAGAGTGAGACCGCTGCGCTGCTCGACGAACTGGCTGCAGCCAGGGTCGCCTGACTGGTGCACTGAGGCAGTCGCTCCCGCAAGGGTGCACCGGAGAGGGTCGGGGGCGTTGGTCTGGCCCCTCGCGGCATCGAGCCGAACTCGGACCCATGGCGTACCGGTCGCAGTCCGATCGGTCTCGAGGGCCGCGGTAACATGGCGACGAGCATGCCCATGCCGTGGGTTCCGGCGCTGGCTGCGTTCCCCGCAGCGGCTCGGAGCCATGGAGGCGAATGCGCTGTGATCGCTCAACGGACTGACAGACGGCAGGAGTTCATGGTGACCAAGGCTGAAGCGGTTGCCCGCGTAGAGCGGGGCGAGGCTCTCGTGGAGCGCGGAGCGCTGCAGCGCATCGGAGGGTTCGACAGGTTCACGGGCATCTACGAACGCGCCATCGGCAGCGTCCTCGATGCCGGCATGGCCCCGCGCGTCGCCGGAGCGCGATTTTCCGTGCTGCACGATTGCCTCGATTTGGAATGTGCTCCCAGGCTTGATGCGCTCCTTTTCGTTCACGCCCCGAAGGTCCACGCGGTCGCGGAGGGCGAGGACCGCCACGAGGTGCGGATCCGGGTCGTGAGCAAGTGAGCGGCTCCACGTTCCAGCGCAGGGGTGACGGCGCCGACGAACGCACGCCCACGTCCACGGAGCCCCTGCCCGACGCCACCCGCGCGAAGCGATTACGCGGCTCGATCAAGCGTCGTCTTCCGCGTCGGGTCGTGCTCGTACTGCGCTTTTGCTTCGACCAGCTCGAACTGGTGCGCTGTTTTCTGCACGACTACCGACGCTATCGGCGCCACTTCGGACATCCGCTGCGGCGTGAGCGCCGCTATCTGGAAGCGCATCTTCTGCGCGACGCGCACCGTATCGAAAAGGGTTTGGCGCTCCCGGCTCCGCGCCCTTTCTTCGGCGCGGAAGTGACCGAGCGTCTCGTTTCCATACTCGAGGAGCACGGAGCTGAACTGGATGGGTCACATGCCCGCGATTTCGCGCAGGGTGCACTGCGGGCCTATCTCGATTATCACGAGGGCCGCGACGTACCGGACGACGGTCATGCGCGACGCCTCGAGACCATGGCGACCGTACTGCAAGGCGGCGACGCCGCGGTCGGCGCGCCGTCGGGCATCGTCAGCGTCGCCGCACGCGGTGGCCGGACGAGCGTGCGCCGCTTCGCGCGACGCCCGGTCGCTCCGACGCTGCTGAGGGCCGCGGTGGCACGCGCGATTCAGGCACCCTCGGTGTGCAACCGGCAACACTGGCGCGTGCACCTCTTCGACGGAGCCACGAAACGCCGCCTGCTCACTCTGCAGAACGGCAACACGGGGTTCGGAGACGACGCGCCGGTGCTTGCGGTCATCACGTCGCGACTGTCCTCCTTCCTCACGCCATACGAGCGCTACCAGCAGTACGTGGACGGAGGCATGTTCGCCATGTGCTTCCTGGAAGCCCTGCACGCATCTGGCCTCGGCGCCTGCCCTCTGAACTGGTCCGCCAGCGTCGAGCAGGATCGAGCCTTCCATGCGCTGCACGTCGTCCCGCCGGAGGAATCGGTGATCATGTACGTGGTGCTCGGACACTACGATCGCGAAGCAGCGGTCGTTGCTGCTTCGCCGCGCATGCCGGTGGAGAACTTCGTGCGTTTCCACGGAGAGACGGGCGCCGAGGGCATGGTTAGCGGAAAGCCGGAATGAGCCATTTCCTGATTTCCGGAATCACTGGCCTGCGCAATCGCGGCGTCGATGCGCTCGTCCGCTCCATCGTCCACGAGCTGCGTGCGCGTGATCCCGAGTGCCGTATCACCGTGGTTTCCAAGACGCCTGACTACGACGGTCTGCGCCTTGCGGCACTCGACGTCGCCGTCGTACGCGATCCCTACGCGGGGCCGATCGGCTTCCTGCGCTACCTGCTCGTTCGCTGGCTGCGCGTTGCTCTGCTGCTCGCGTGGTCCATGCGCGCCTATCGCGAGGCGCTCGCAGGCGCGGATACGCTGCTGGTAAGCGGCGGGGACGTGTTCAGCTCGGACTATGGCGACTTCGATCGCTACGTGCAGCACATGCGCGATGCGCGCGCAGCTGGGTTGCGGGTGCATCTGCTGGCGCACTCGATCGGACGCTTCGCCGAGGGAGATATCGCTCGCTGGCGGCGCCTCGAGAGGCTGGTCGATCACGGGTCCGTCCGAGAGCGTGCATCCCTCGACTATCTGCAGGGAGAGATCCGGAGTGGGCTGGCCTGGCGTCTGGTCGCCGATGTCGCGTTTCTGCTGCCGCCGGCCGGGGAGCCCTTCGGGGAATGGCTCGAACACCGTGTGATCGGAACGCGTCCATGCATCGTGATGAGCGTATCCCAAGGGGTCTCCAGATTTGCGGGCGCTGACTCTCACGCCCACCTCGACGCGCTGGCGGAGCTCGTCGAGGCGCTGCTCGAGGAGGATCCGGACGCGTCGGTGGTGCTCCTTCCGCACGTGCAGGAACTCTCGGTACGCAACGACGATTCTCTGCTCGTCCACGCACTCGAGGCGCGACTGCGCCACACGCTTCGCGTCTCGTCCCTTGCAGGTCAGTACACCGCGAACGAGTACAAGGCTCTGCTGGGTCGTGCTGATTTCGTTGTCGCCGAGCGCATGCACGCAGCCATCGGGGCGCTTTCTCAAGCCGTCCCCACGATCTCGCTCGGGTACAGCATCAAGTTCGAGGGTGTGATGTCCGAGTGCTATGCCGGATCGCGCTGGGCGGAGGCCGGCAACGTCCAGCTGAGTCGCTTCGTGGCTGAACCTGCCGCGACGACAGCCGAGATTCTCGATGCGTTCCGATCGCGTGCTGCAATGAGGGAGGTGCTCGCCCGCAACGTCCCGGACATCATCAGCCGCGCACGTTCGGCATTCGATTGGTGACCGTGCGCCAGCGCGCGGGCAGCTCTGATCTGACGCTCGCGTCGGGCTACCGATGCCCGTGGAGCGGCGTACGGACGAGAACAGAACTCTGCAGATCTGCCCGGGTTTTTCAGGAAGGAACTCCGATCTCCGCTGAAGTCCGGTCTGCCCGGAGTTTCGTCAGCCTGGCTGCGAACGGTGGAAGCCCGGCGGCACCGACGGCGGTTCGCATCGCGCGGGCCGCAGTCTGGGCAGGTGTCGTCTGGTGTCGCATCCGGGGCGCGCCCGCATGGGTGGTCCTCTGCTGCGCTACCGTAATCAGTGCTGCAGGGAGCGCAGCATGAACCTGCGTCGGGCCACTCGTCATCTGCCCGAGTCCCCGGTCTGGGTGTTCGATGCACCATCGGCGGCCTTCGTG
>JAZBPO010000235.1:0-5853 GCA_036351675.1 Pseudomonadales bacterium | reverse complement strand
GTATTTCTGGAACAGCGGGAAGATGCGCTGGAACAGCGGCGGCGTGTCGCGGAACAGGGCCGTGTCGGCCACGCAGCCCGGGTAGACGGTGGAGAACACGACGCCGGTCTCGTCGTGGTGGCGACGGTGCAGTTCGCGGCTCGTGATCATGTTGCAGAGCTTCGAGTCCTTGTAGGCCTTGCCCGGGCGGAAGGCGCCGCCGTCGATCATGGCGATGGGCGCCCGGAAGCCGCCGGCGAGGCCCGCGAGATTGCCGAGATCCGCCGGCTTCGGGATCGGTATGCGGCCGCCGAACTCCTCCGAGTTCGCGGTCACCGTGCCGAGCGTGACCAGGCGTGTGCCCTCGCGCTCTGCGAGCATGGGCAGCAGCAGGCGCATGAGCAGGAAGTGGCCGAGGTGGTTCACGGCGACGCTCAATTCGTAGCCGTCCGCCGACCGCGCCGGCGCCTCGAGGCGCGGCTGGTAGGTGGCCGCATTGACCACGAGGGCGTCGAGGGGGCGCCCGGTCTCCCGGAAGTGGTCGACGAAGGCGCGCACGTCGTCGAGCGCCGCGAGGTCGAGGTGCATGATCGTCCGCGACGCTTCCGGGATGCCCAGGGACGCGGCGGCGTTCTCGGCCTTCGCGAGATCGCGGCAGGCCATGATCACGTGCCAACCGCGATCGGCGAGGGCCTTCGCGGCATGAAGACCGACGCCGGAGGAGGCGCCGGTGACGATGACGGTGCGTGCCGTCTCCTGCGAGTGCTGCTCTGTAGGTGCGTCGCCGTCCGCTGTACTCATCGAAACTCGTCCCTTTCCCCCAGGAAGACTCCCGGGGCGGAAAGATAGCGCGGCATCGTCCTGCGGGGGAGAGTCAGAGCGCGGCGTGAAGCCGGTCGAGGGCGGCGAGGGCGCCGGCCTCGTCCGCGGGCAGGCGCGCCAGTACGAAGCGATCGGGGCGGAGCAGCAGCAATCCCGGCGTGTGTGCATCGACGTCGGGGCCGAGCTCCGATGCGGCGGCCCCGAAGGCATCGAGATCGAGCTGCTTCGGGTCGAGGGCGCGCCAGAGCGGGTGCGCCGCGAGCACGTCGCCGACGCCTGCGCCGCCGCAGCGCAGGACTGCAAAACCGCGACCGATGACGTCGTCGAGGCGCCCCACCGCACCTTCGAGGGTGGGTTGCCAGGGTTGAGCGCCGCCCCCCGTCTCCGCATCGAACCAGCCACCGGGCAGGCGGCTGCTGCGCAGAGCGGCGGCGGAGTTCGCCCGGAACTCGGCGGCCTTGCGCGGATCCGCGTTGATCGCGGCGAACATGGCATCGCGCTCGGCGGCGGCGGCCGGATCGGTGGGCTGGATCCGTGCGCCGAGGCCGACCGCGAGATCCACGAGCATGCGCGCGCCGTCGTGGCGTTCGGTCTGGTAGGTGCCCAGGAGCGTGGCAGGCAGGCGCCCGGCGAGCACGGCGGCGAGTTTCCAGGAGAGATTGCGCGCGTCGCGCAGGCCGGAGTTGAGGCCCTGGCCCGCGAAGGGTGGCGTCATGTGCGCGGCGTCGCCGGCGAGGAACACGCGGCCCGCGGAGAAGCGGTCCGCGACGACGGCGCTGAAGCCGTAGACGCACTTGCGATAGACGCCGATGCCGTCCGGATTCGTGTGCTCGGCGAGCAGCGCGCGGATGCGTGCGTCCTCGAGCAGATCCGCGTCCGTCTCGCCGGGCATGAGCATCCACTCCCAGCGGCGCTCGCCATGGGGGCGCTTCAGGGTCATGGCGGGTCGCGCGGGGTCGCAGAAGAAGCGGCAGGTGGGCAGTTCGTCGTCCTCCGGTGCGACCGTGTCGACCACCAGCCACTTCTCCGGCAGCCGGTCGCCCTCCATGACTGCGCCGATGGCGCGGCGGATCTCCGAGCGGCCGCCGTCGCAGCCGACGAGATAGTCCGCGTGGACGCGTTGCGCCTTGCCATCGGCATCGCGCAGACGGACGTCGACGCCCTCCGCGTGCTGCTCGAAGGACTGCAGTTCGGTCTCGTGCCGGACCGTCACCGACGACTTGGGCGCCAGCGTCGCCAGCAGCGTGCGTTCGAGGCGCGGCTGGTCGAAGGCGTTCTGCATGCAGAAACCGAAGGGGCGTTCCCGGAGGTCCGTCGAGAACAGATGCGTACCGTCGCCGTTCACGTAGTCCGCGACGAAGCCCTCGAGGAGATCGGGCCGGACCTCCTCGACGACGCCGGCCGCCTGCAGGGTGCGCAGGCTCTCGCCGTCGATGCTGATGGCGCGCGGCTCCGGTACGCAGCCGGCGTTGCGCTCGACGAGCAGGGTCTCGACGCCTTCCGTTCCGAGCAGGTGGGCGAGTACGAGACCCACTGGGCCCGCGCCCACGATCAGGACCTGCGTGTGCTCCGGCAGTGCCATGGCGTCCCCTCCACGATAATTCGCCGATCGACGAAAAAAGTAATTGAAAGTTCGTCGAGTGACAAGTAAATTCGTCGCCATCGCTCAGCAGGAGAGGCTCGACGTGTCCACGGCTGCGAACAGCCCGCGAACGGAACGCCGGACGCAGCAGCGCTCGCTCGAGACGCGTGCGGCGCTCCTCGATGCGGCGACCCGTGCCTTCGCCACGCGTGGGTTCGACGGCATCTCCGTCCGCCAGCTGGAAGAGCAGGCGGGCGTGAAACGTGGCCTCGTCGCCTATCACTTCGGTGACAAGGACGGGCTCTGGCGAGCCGTCGTGGATCGGCTCTTCGCCGGCATGGCGGCGCGCTTCGGGGATCGCCTCGACGTCTATGCGGACCTGCCACCGCGCGAGGCGGCACGCGCCGTGGTGCGCGCCTTCGTGCGCTATTCCGCGGAGCACCCGGAACTGAATCGATTGATGCTGCAGGAATGCGGCGAGGCGTCCTGGCGCGTGGACTACCTCGTCGGCGAGCACGTGCGTCCGCTTCTCGACGGCCTCGAGGCGTCCGTACCCGAGGCCTATGGCCTGCTCTACGGCACCGGCCGCGGCGAGGACGCGGCCCATCGCTACTACCTGTTCGTCGGCGCCGCAGCCTTCGTGTTCAGCGCCGAGCACGAGTGCCGGGGGCTCTTCCATACCGCGCCGCGCCGCGAGGCCTTCGTCGACCGGCACGCCGACCTCGTCACCGACATGCTGATCCCGCGGGAGGGAGAGAAGGAATGAAGATCGCGAGATTCACGGAAGGCGGGCGCACGCGCCTCGGGCTCGTCGTCGAGAGCGGCATCGTCGATCTGGCGAAGGCCGTCCCCGAGCTGCCGACGGAGATGCGTGCCTTCCTGGAGGCGGGCCCCGAGGCCTGGGCGCAGGCCCGGGCCGCGACGGAGCAGCCCGCGGACTTCGCCCTCGACGCCGTCAAGCTCGAGGCGCCGATCCCCGACCCGGGCAAGGTGCTCGCCATCGGTCTCAACTATGCCGACCACGTCGCCGAGTCGGGCATGAAGAAGCCCGAGCACCAGCTCTGGTTCAACAAGCAGCACGACTGCATCACGGGCCCGGACGATCCCGTCGAGGTTCCCGCCGTGGCGCCGGACTTCGTCGACTGGGAGGCGGAGCTCGTGATGGTCATCGGCCGGCGCGGCCGTCACGTTCCGAGGGAGCGCGCCGAGGAGGTGATCTTCGGCTACACCTGCGGCAACGACGTCTCGGTCCGCGACTGGCAGATCCGCAGCCAGACCATGACCATGGGCAAGTCCTTCGCCACCCACGGTCCCATCGGCCCCTGGATCGTCACCGCGGACGAGTTCGGTGATCCCCATCACGCGGGCGTGCGCTGCTTCGTCAACGGCGAGGAGCGCCAGAACTCGAACACGGAACACCTGATCTTCGACTGCTTCGCGCAGATCGAGCACCTGTCCGCGGCCTTCCCGCTCAATCCCGGCGACGTGATCTTCACGGGCACGCCGCACGGCGTCGGCGGCGCCATGGACCCGCCGCAGTTCCTGAAGGCCGGCGACGTGGTGCGCGTCGAGATCGACGGTATCGGTGCCCTCGAGAACACCATGATCGACGAGGACAAGCAGACCATCGTCGCCTGAGGAGGGAGACACCATGAACGACCTTACAGTACGCCTGCCCGAGACCGCCGAAGCCCGCGGGCGCATCGCGCCGAAGCACTTCGCGCACATCGTCTACAAGACGCCGCGCTTCGCCGAGATGATCGACTGGTACTCGACGGTGCTCGAGTGCGAGCCGGTGCTGAAGAACGATCTGCTCTGCTTCATGACCTACGACGACGAGCATCACCGCATCGCCATCGCCAATCAGCCGCAGCTCAAGGACAAGCCCGCCGACGTCGCCGGCGTCGAGCACTGCGCCTACACCTACGGCTCCCTCGCTGACCTCGCCGCGACCTACGAACGCCTGAAGGCGGCGGGCATCACGCCCTACTGGTGCATCAATCACGGCTTCACGCTGTCGATGTACTACCGCGACCCGGATCGCAACCAGGTGGAGCTGCAGGTCGATCTCTTCGACGACGCCGCCGCGACGACGGCCTGGCTCGAGCAGTCGGACTTCGCCAGCAATCCCATCGGCGTGAAGTTCGACCCGGACGAGTTCGCTCGGCGGCTGAAGGCCGGTGAGGATCTCTCGGACATCCTCGAGCGTCGGCGCATCGATCCCTCGGAGCTGCACGGTCAGTTTCCCGAAGGCGGACTCTGATTCGAGTAGATTGCGCCCTCCTGATCCATCAAGGAGGGCCGCATGCCCGTTCACCCCCGCTCGATTCCCTTCCTCCTCGCTTCGCTCCTCGTCCCCCTCGCAGGCGCCGCCGAGCCCGGGCCCATCGTCACCGAGCGTCCGAGCTTCAGCGCCTCGACGAGCACCGTGCCTCTCGGGACCGTACAGATCGAGGCCGGCTACCAGTTCACCGACGCGGGTGCGTCCGTGGAAGAGCACACGGCGCCCTTCGGCCTCGTGCGCGTGCCGCTGCGCGAGGCGACGGAACTGCAGCTCGGCTGGGGCGGAGTGAGCCACGAGCGCGGCGGCGGCAACGCGCGCTTCGGGGCCCTCGATCCGACCGTGGGCGTGAAGCAGGCCCTTACCGGTCTCCTGCCCGGCGTCGACGTGGCCCTCATCGGCGCGGTCTCGATGCCCGTCGGTGCGGATCGCCTCTCCACGGGAACCGTGGAAGCGAGCGGCTCCGCCTGGTGGAGCCTGCACGGTGATCTGCCCCTGTTCGGAGGCGTCGTGCTCGCGAGCGAGGACGGTGAGCTGCGCAGTTCGACGAGCCTCGGCGTGTCCATTCCCGTACGCGAGGACGTGGGCGCCTTCGTCGAGTGGTTCGGCAGCCGCCGCGACGGCCTCGGCGAGCACGCCGTGGACGCCGGCCTCAGCTGGGTGACGGCGAACGACCTGCAGCTCGACGTCTACGTCGGTGCGGGCCTCGACGAACAGGCGAGCGACTTCTTCGTCGGCTTCGGGGTCGGGCACCGTTTCTGACACTCGCCCCGAAGCATTCCGGGCGGGTGTTCGAGGGGCTGTCGGTCCCGTCTGCCCAGGCTCCGGGGCGCGGGGGTACATAGCAGGATCGCTCGCGTCCGACACGATCGCTCCCTCGAGGCGGCGAGTCGCCGCAGGCTGGCGATGGCCTTGCTCCGCAGCAGCATCAGTGCCCCTCCGCAGGAACGGGGCGCCGGCGCCTCGTGCGTCCTGACCACGCCGCACCGGCGACGAGCAGGCCGAAACCCGAAAGCAGCGGCAGCCCCGCGCTCGCGAGCGCGCGTCGCGTCTGCAGGAAGTCCGGTCGGCCGCTGCGCCAGAGGACCCATTCGTAGCCCAGCTCCGACGCCAGCAGCGCCGGGCCGGTCGAGAGCACGACGATGCCGTCCCCACTCGCCGGGTCGATGCGCACGCTCGCGTTGATGGC
>JAZBPO010000234.1:0-6296 GCA_036351675.1 Pseudomonadales bacterium | reverse complement strand
GACGGGCTCGCCCCAGCAGACATGTCGGTGTTCGGCGTCGATCTCGTCACCCGCCTCCAGGAAGGCGCGGCTTCCCGCATCGGCCGATGCGCGCGCGAACGCTTCCCCGGAGAGGTGAGCCATGCCCGTTGCGGCGCCACGCTCCACGGGATGCACGTGCAGCAGATGGAGCTCCATGCCCGAGGCGCCGGCGAGTGCCTTCGCCAGGCGATAGGCGCGCAGCGACGCTTCACTCCCGTCCATCGGAACGACGATCCTCTCGATGCCTTCTGCCATGGCCTGATCCCCCCGGTCCTGCTCCATCCTCCGTCGTGCGGACGCAAGACTGGATGATGCAGGTCAACGGGATCGGTGCCGCGTCCCGGGGCGGGCCGCCGCGCGAGCGGGCTCAGTCGCCCGCGGGGTCCTGCTCGGGCCTGGCGCCGGAGGCCGCCGCCCGGATGCTGCCGATGTCGACCCGGCTCGAGAACGGCGTCCGCTCCTCCACGTGGGCGATGTCCTGGCGGACCCATGCGCGCTCGCGCTCGAGATAGTCGCTCACGGCTCCACGCAGGCCCGGATGGGCGATCCAGTGGGCGCTGTAGGTGGCGCAGGGCAGATAGCCGCGGGCCACCTTGTGGCCCCCCTGGGCACCTGCCTCCACACGCTTCAGGCCGCGGGCGATGGCGAAGTCTATGGCCTGGTAGTAGCAGGTCTCGAAGTGCAGGAAGCGGTGATCCTCGATGCAGCCCCAGTGGCGCCCGAAGAGCGTGTCTTCGCCGATGAAGTTGATGGCCCCTGCGATGTAGCGCCCCGCGCGTCGACACAGGATCAGCAGCACGTCGTCGGCCATGGTCTCGCCGATGCGGCTGAAGAAGCTCCGCGTCAGATAGGGATTCCCCCACTTGCGCGACCCCGTGTCGACGTAGAACTCGTAGAAGGCGTCCCAGTGGTGCTCGCGCAGGTCGCTTCCCGTCACCCACTCGATCTCGATGTCGTTCTCGAGGGCCTCGCGCCGCTCCCGCTTGAGGTTCTTGCGCTTCTTGGAGGCCAGCTCGGCGAGAAAGTCGTCGAAGCTCCCGTAGCCGGCGTTGAGCCAGTGGAACGGCTGGTCCATGCGCTGCAGCAACCCGAGTGCGCCCATGCGCCGGTACTCGGCCTCGGTCGGGAAGTTCACGTGAACGGAGGAGACGCCGCTGCGATCTCCGACCTCGACGAGTCCCTGCACCAGCGCGTCCTGCACGGCCGCCACGTCCAGACCCTGGCCACCGCGCGCGAGCAGGCGCGGGCCTGTCGCGGGCGTGAAGGGCACCGCCACGAGGAGCTTCGGATAGTAGCTGCCGCCGGCGCGGTGGAACGCGTCGGCCCAGGCGTGATCGAAGATGTACTCGCCCTGAGAGTGGGACTTCACGTAGGCGGGCACGGCGCCGAGCAGCTCGCCGCCGACGCCTTCCAGGGCGAGATGGAGCGGCTGCCAACCCCGGGAAGCGACGGCGGAGCCGCTCGCCTCCAGCGCGTCCAGGAAGGCGTGCGACAGGAACGGGTTGTAGGGCCGTCGCGCGGCGGGGTCGTCGCCGCCGAGGGCGCAGGCATTCCAGGCGCCGGCCGGGAGTTCGGCGATGGCGTCGACGGTGCGAAGGGTCAGGGTCTCTGCGCTGGACATGTGTCGTGGGGGTGACGCAGGCGGGAAGTGGAGCATAGCAGGCACCAGAGACGAGGGTATGGACAGTGTCTTGACAAAACATGGACAGCCTCGGGATTGCGGTGCACAATCCGCGCCCCCTCGAACGGCCCGCCAACGCGAGTTCTCGCTCATGAGGTTCTTCCCGAATCCCGCCCTGTTCCTGGCCGCCGCGCTTCTCGTCAGCGCCTGCGGCGGCGGCGAAACCGCGTCGCGTGACGCGAGCAGCGAACGCCGTGGTCCGCCGCCGACGCCGGTGGTGGTCGCGCGCGTCGTTCGGGCGCCCTTCCTCGACACGCTGCAGGCGGTCGGCACGGCGGCGGCCAACGAGTCGCTCGAGATCACCGCCAATGCTTCCGACCGGGTCAGCCGCATCGCGTTCCGCGAAGGGCAGCTGGTGCAGGCCGGCGAGGTCCTCGTAGAACTCGACACGTCGCAGGAGGAGGCTGAGCTCGCGGAGGCGGAGGCGAACCTCGCGGACGCACGCCGACAGCTCGAGCGCCTCGAGTCCCTCGTCGCGACCAATTCCGCCGCACGGTCGCAGCGTGACGAACAGGCGGCGCAGGTGGACGCGGCGGCGGCCCGCGTCGACGTCATCCGCGCGCGGATCGCCGACCGCGAGGTGCGGGCGCCCTTCGCGGGTATGCTCGGCCTGCGCGAGGTGAGTCCCGGCGCCCTCGTCGGTCCCGACGATCGCATCACGACCCTCGACGACATCTCGACGATCAAGCTCGACTTCTCCGTCCCCGAGAACTTCCTCTCCGTCCTGCGGGCCGATGCCCTGATCCGGGCGCGGACGGTCGCCTACCCGGACGAGATCTTCGACGGCCGCGTCGCCTACGTGAGCACGCGCGTCGACCCGGTGACACGCTCCGTGGCGATCCGGGCGGAGCTTCCGAACGACGAACTGCGCCTGCGGCCCGGCATGCTGCTGACCGTGGACCTGGTGAAGGATCGGCGCGACGGGATGATGGTGCCGGAGGCGGCGCTCATCCCGCAGGGTGAGCGGCAGTTCCTGTTCCGTGTCGTCGACGGCACGGCACAGCGCGTCGAGGTGCGCATCGGTGCGCGACGTCCGGGCATCGTCGAGATCGTGGACGGGCTCGCGCCGGGGCAGACCATCGTCGTCGAGGGCGGTCTTCGCCTCCGCCCCGACGCACCCGTACGCGTCGCCCGCGAGATCGACGCACTGGCGCTGGTCCCGGAGGAGGCGCGGGTGGACACGCTGCCCGGCGAGGACTACTACGTGCGTTTCGAGGCGCCGCCGTTGCCCGCCCCGGCCGTACTCGGCGCAGGCGGGGTCGGGCGATGATCCTCTCGGACGTCTCGGTCCGACGTCCTGTCTTCGCGGCGGTACTCTCGCTCCTGCTCGTCGCCTTCGGCCTGCTGTCCTTCGATCGCCTGCCGCTGCGCGAGTACCCAGACATCAATGCGCCGATCGTCTCCGTACAGACGAACTACCTCGGCGCCTCCGCGCAGGTCGTCGAGACCAAGATCACCCAGCCCCTCGAGGACGCCATCTCGGGCATCGAGGGCATCCGCACGGTGACTTCGCAGAGCCAGGACGGCCGATCGAGTATCTCCATCGAGTTCGAGATCGAGCGCGACATCGACGCCGCGGCGAACGACGTACGTGACCGCATCTCCCGTTCCGTCGACGTGCTCCCGGAGGACGTGGATCCGCCGGAGATCTCCAAGGCCGACGCCAACACGCAGCAGATCATGTGGTTGTCGCTCTCCTCGGACTCCATGGACCAGCTCGAGATCTCGGATTTCGCGCGCCGCTTCGTGCAGGACCGACTCGCCATGGTCTCCGGCGTGGCGGCCGTGCGCATCGGCGGCGAGCGTCAGTACTCGATGCGCGTCTGGCTCGACCGCGAAGCTCTCGCGGCTCGGGGCCTGACCGTCTCCGACGTGGAGGCGGCGCTGCGCAGCGAGAACGTCGAACTGCCTGCGGGCCGCGTGGAGTCGCGTGAACGCGAGTTCACGGTGCGCGTGGAGCGCAGCTATGCGACGCGGCGCGACTTCGCGAACCTCGCCCTCGGTCGCGGCCCGGACGGCTTCCTCGTGCGCCTCGGCGATGTCGCGCGGGTCGAGATCGGCGCCGCCGACGAGCGCAGCGAACTCCGCGCGAACGGCGCGCCGACGGTTGGTCTCGGCATCTCCGCGCAGGCCAAGGCGAACGTGCTCGAGACGGCGCGCGCCATCAACGCCGAAGTGGACCGCATGCAGACGCAGCTCCCGGGCGATCTGCGCATCGTCAAGGGCTTCGACGCCTCCCAGTACATCGAGGAAGCCATCGTCGAGGTCTACAAGACCCTCGGCATCGCCACGGGCCTGGTGGTGCTGGTCATCTATCTCTTCCTCGGCAGCTTCCGGGCCATGCTCGTGCCTGCGGTGACGGTGCCGGTCTCGCTCATGGCGGCCTTGATCGTCCTCTACGGCATGGGCTTCTCGGTGAACCTGCTGACGCTGCTGGCGCTCGTCCTCGCCATCGGCCTCGTCGTCGACGACGCCATCGTGGTGCTCGAGAACGTCTACCGACGCATAGAGAAGGGTGAGCCGCCCCTGCTCGCCGCCTTTCGCGGCGCGCGCCAGGTCGGCTTCGCCGTCGTCGCGACGACGCTCGTGCTCGTGGCCGTGTTCGTGCCCATCGCCTTCATGCAGGGCAACCTCGGTCGTCTGTTCTCCGAGTTCGCCCTGGCGCTCGCCGGCGCCGTGGTCTTCTCCTCCCTCGTCGCACTGACGCTCGTGCCGATGCTGGCGTCGAAGCTGCTGAATGCGGAGACCAGCCGCTCCGGTCCGGCGCGGCTGGTGGACGCTGTCTTCCGCTTCGCCGCGGGTGGCTACGGCCGTTCGCTCGGTTGGCTTCTCGACCGCAAGTGGATCGTCTATCTCGCCTTCGCCGGGACGGCCTGGAGCGCCTGGGCGCTCTTCCAGGGCATCCCGAGCGAGTATGCGCCGCAGGAGGACCGTTCCAGCTTCTTCACCCTGGTCAACGCCCCCGAGGGCGCGAGCTTCGACTACACGCGGCGCTACAACCTGGAGGTCGAGGCGGCGCTCATGCCGCTGGTGGAGAGCGGGGAGGCGACGCGCGTGCTGACGAGCACGCCGCGCTTCGGCTCCGGTGCATCCGTGAACAACGGGATCGCCATCGTCTCGCTGGTGCCGATCTCCGAACGCGAGCGCTCCACGAACGAGATCATCCGCGAGCTGTTCGGCAAGCTGATGGCGCTGCCGGGCGTGCGCGCCTTCCCGATCCAGCCCGGTGGCCTGGGCCAGCGCGGCTTCTCCACGCCGCTGCAGTTCGTGATCGGCGGGGACACCTACGCCGAACTCGCGGAATGGCGCGACCGCATCCTCGACCGCGCCCAGGAGAACCCCGGCCTGCTGAATCTCGACGCAGACTACAAGGAAGTGAAGCCGCAGATCGTGGTGGACATCGCCCGCGACCGCGCCGCGGATCTCGGCGTGTCCGTGCAGACCATCGGGCGCACGCTCGAGACCATGCTCGGATCGCGACGCGTCACGACCTACGTCGACCGCGGCGAGGAATACGACGTGATCCTGCAGGCCGACGAGGCCGACCGGAACGCGCCGGACGACATCTCCAACCTCTACGTTCGCTCCGAGCGCAGCGGTGAACTCATCCCGCTGTCGGCACTGGTCACGCTGCGCGAGAAGGCCGACGCGGCGACGCTCAATCGCTTCAACCGGCTCCGGGCCGTGACGCTGTCTGCGAACCTCGCACCGGGCTATACGCTCGGCGAGGCCGTGGAGTACATGGAGCGCATCGTCGCCGAGGAGCTGCCGAGTTCCGCACGCATCGACTACAAGGGCCAGACCCGCGAGCTCACGGATTCCTCGGCAGGCCTGTTCGTGACCTTCGGCCTCGCCCTGCTCGTCGTCTATCTCGTGTTGGCCGCCCAGTTCGAGAGTTTCGTGCACCCCCTCATCATCATGCTGACGGTGCCGCTGGCCGTCACCGGTGCGCTGCTGGGCCTGCGGTTGACCGGCAGTACGCTCAACATCTTCAGTCAGATCGGCATCGTCATGATGGTCGGGCTGGCGGCGAAGAACGGCATCCTCATCGTCGAGTTCGCCAATCAGCTCCGCGATGCCGGCCGCAGCGTCCGCGAGGCCGTGCAGGAAGCGGCCAGCCTGCGCCTGCGGCCCATCGTCATGACGGCGCTGTCGACGGTGATCGGCGTGGTGCCGTTGATCGTCGGTGAGGGCGCCGGTGCGGCGTCGCGTGGCTCGATCGGAGTGGTGGTGTTCGCGGGCGTGCTGTTCTCGACCATCCTCACGCTCGGCGTGGTGCCCGTCTTCTACGATCTCCTCGCCCGTTTCACGGGCAGCCCCGACGCGGTCGCGCACGAACTCGAAGCGCTCGCGAAGCAGTCGGATCGCCCGCTCGGTGGCAAGGCCGGCGGTGGCACCATGGAAGGGATTCCCGCGGACCGCGTCTGAGTCGGCCCTTCACGCCGCTGCGTCGGTCTCCGCGAACTCCAGCGCGCGGTAGCGCCAGCACTCGATGCCCTCGGGCCAGGCGCCGGGGTGCAGACCGGCCTTGCGCCAGAGGTGATCGAGGAAGTCCTCCGGCTCGCGCAGCTGCGCCCAGACCTTCGGCAGGAAG
>JAZBPO010000233.1:0-12712 GCA_036351675.1 Pseudomonadales bacterium | reverse complement strand
TGCGCACGTGTTCGAGGAACTCGCGCCGCGCGACGAGCAGCGCCGAGCGCGCGGCGCGCGGGACCGCCTCGCTCATGCCGCGTCCTCGCCGCCGCCAGCGGACTGCCCGACCGAGCGTACGAAGATCTCGTGCAGGCTCGGCTCCGCGAACTCGAAGCGCCGCAGGCGCAGCCGGCCGAGGAGGGCCTCGAGCAGCCTGTCCGGATCCGCGTCCGGCGCGAGACTCAGTTCGGCCCGGACCCCGGCGTCGTTCACGCGCGTGACGCCCGGCAGTCCCTGCAGCGCCCTGCCGTCGCCCTCGTAGCTGATGCGCAGGGTCCGCGCGCCGCTGGCGCGGACCGCGGCGACGGTGCCCGAGAGGAGGCGCGTGCCGCGATCGAGGAGCAGCACCTCGTCGCAGAGCTGCTCCGCCTGTTCCATCACGTGCGTCGAGAGGATCACCGTACGGCCCGCGCGCCGGAGCTCGACGATGATCTCGCGCGCGAGTTCGACGTTGACGGGATCGAGGCCGGAGAAGGGCTCGTCCAGGATCACCAGCTCGGGCTCGTGCAGCAGGGCGCCGGCCAGTTGCAGTTTCTGGCCCATGCCCTTGGAGAGGCTCTCGCAGCGCGATCGGGCCGAGGCGGCGAGGCCGAGGCGCTCCAGCCACTGGTCGGCGCGGCGCCGGGCCTCGGGCGCGCCGAGGCCGTGCAGGCGCCCGAGGAAGACGAGGAACTCGAGTACGCCCATGCGCCTATAGAGGCCGCGCTCCTCCGGCAGATAGGCGAGGCGATCGCGGCGCGTGGCGGGATCGGTCGCGCCGAGTACCTCGATGCGGCCCGCGTCCGGGCGCAGCAGGCCGAGGACCATGCGCAGCGTGGTGGTCTTGCCGGCGCCGTTCGGGCCGAGGAAACCGCAGATCGATCCGGTCGGTACGGTGAAGCTGAGATTCCGCACCGCCATGCCCCCGGTGCCGCCGGCGGCCGCTGCGCCGGCGAAGTGCTTGTGCACGCCCTCGAGGCGCACGGCGACCGCGGTGCTGCTCATGACACCTCCGACGTCGGGAGCTCCGCCATACTACAGTCCGCCCCACCGCCCCGGAGACGCACCCTGGAGGTCCTGCTGCTCTCGGCCTACGACGCCGACAGCCATGCGCGCTTGCGGCGCGGGCTCGTCGCCGCGTTGCCGGAGGTCCGCTTCAGCACCGTGACGCTGCCGCCGCGCCACTACGCCTGGCGCGCCGGTGGCAACGCGCTGGCCCTGGCCGAAGTGATTCCCCGCCGGCGCTACGACGCGCTGCTCGCCATGGGGCCCGTCGATCTCGCTTCGCTGCGCGGTCTGCGGCCCGATCTCGTGGACGCGCTCACGGTGCTCTATCTGCACGAGCACGAATTCGCCTATCCGAGCAACCCGCGGGAACGGGGCAGGGTGGATCGGCAGATGCGGCAGATCCTCGCGCTGCTCGCGGCCGACCGGATCCGCGTCAACTCGCGCTGGTGTGGCGAGAGCCTGCTGGATGGCGTGCGGCGTCTGCTCGCGCGTATGCCGGACGCCGTGCCTGCCGACACGCTCCGGCGCATCGAGGCCCGGCTCGCCGTCGAACCGGTTCCGCTCGAGGACGAGCTCTGGGAGCAGGAACGACCGGCGCCGGCCTGCAGCGGCGAGCGCGTCGAGATCGTCTGGAACCATCGTCACGAATGGGACAAGGGGCCGGATCGACTGCCCGTGATCCTTCGTGCACTGCACGGATCGGGACTGGCTTTCCGGCTGCATCTGCTCGGTCAGCGGTTCCGCACGCGCCCCGCGGCCTTCGCCGAGGTCGACGACTTCCTCGCGGCGCATCCCGCACATCGCGGCGAGGGCACGCACATCGCGGACGGAGAGCGCTATCGCGCGCACCTGCTGCGCTGCGACGTGGTCCTCTCCACCGCGCTGCAGGAGTTCCAGGGCCTGGCGGTGATGGAAGCCTGTGCGCTCGGCTGCCTGCCCTGCGTCCCCGACCGGCTCGCCTATCGCGACTGGGTGCCCGAGAACCTTCGCGCGCCGTCGGTTGCCGAGGATGCGCAGCGGGACGGCGAAGCGCTGGCGGTGCAGCTGCTCAGGATCGCGGCTGATCGTGGACGCGGCTTCGACTCGCTGTGCGGGGCGCTCGCGCCGCTCGCCTGGTCCTCCCGCGTCGAGCGCTGGCGCGCGCTTCTGGCCGCGCCGATGGGGCCAGGGCCCGATCAGGGATAGAGCCGCTGCGACGTCCAGCGCTCGCCGTCACGGAGGTACTCGAGGCGGTCGTGCAGGCGTGACGGCTGATCCAGCCAGAACTCGATACGCGACGGCACCAGGCGGAAGCCCGACCAGTGCCCGGGCCGCGGCACCTCGCCGTCCCGGAAGCGCTCGGTGAACTCGGCGACGCGGGTCTCCAGCACGGAGCGGTCCGGCAGGGGGCGCGACTGCAGCGACGCCCAGGCGCCGATGCGGCTGCCGAGATCGCGGCTCGCGAAGTAGGCGTCGGCTTCTTCGGCCGGGATCGGCTCCACCGGGCCCTCGATGCGCACCTGCCGGGCAAGGGACTTCCAGTGAAAGCACATGGCCGCGACGGGATTGGCCGCGAGGTCCCCGCCCTTGCGGCTCTCGAGGTTGGTGAAGAAGCGGAAGCCCGACGCGTCGAAGCCCTTCAGCAGGAGCATGCGCACGGCCGGCGCCCCGTCGGCGCTGGCGGTCGCGAGGGCGAAGGCGTCGGGCACGTCCGGCTCGCGCTCACTGGCGAGCGCGAACCATTCCCGGAACAGCTCGATGGGGTCCTCGGCGTCGTCCATGGCGGGATCCTCGTCGCGATCGGCGCCGCAGGGGCGCCGATGCTCACTGCCCGTGATCGTTCTGCGCGGCCATCTTCGCGAGCGCCTCGGGACTCGCGGGCGCCTGGTACTTCGCCTTCCAGTCCTCGTAGGGCATGCCGTAGACGCGTTCCCGCGCCTCCGGATCGGTGATCTCCACGTCCGCCTCGGCGGCGGCTTCGCGATACCAGCGCGAGAGGCAGTTGCGGCAGAAGCCGGCGAGGTTCATGAGGTCGATGTTCTGGACCTCCTTGTGAGCGTCCAGGTGCTCGAGCAGGCGCCGGAAGGCGGCGGCCTCGATCTGCGTGCGCGTCGTCTCGTCCACGATCGTTGTCTCCCGGGTCAGTCGCGGGTGAAGACCAGCGTCCCTGCGGGCGCCGCGTCGGTGAGCTGCTCGTCGAGGCCGTAGCCGTCCTCGGCGAAGGCCCGCAGGCCGTCGGCGCTGCGCACGCGATTGCGCACGATCCAGCTCGCCATGCTGCCGCGGGCCTTCTTCGCGAAGAAGCTGATGATCTTGTACTGGCCGTTCTTCAGGTCCTTGAACACGGGCGTGACGAGGCGGCCGGGCAGGCCGGCCGGGTCCACGGCGCCGAAGTACTCGTTGCTCGCGAGGTTGACGACGAGCGGGCTGCGACGCCCCTCGAGTTCCTCGGCGAGACTCGCCGTCACGGACGCTCGCCAGAAGGCGTAGAGATCCTGGCCGCGGCCGTTCGCGACGCGCGTGCCCATCTCGAGCCGGTAGGCCTGGATCAGGTCGAGCGGACGCAGCACCCCGTAGAGACCGGAGAGGATGCGCAGGTGCTTCTGGGCCCAGTCGAAGTCCCGGGGGCTCCAGGCGTCGGCGTCGAGGCCCGTGTAGACGTCGCCGCGAAAGGCGAGCACGGCCTGCCGGGCATTTTCCCGTGTGAAGGGTGGGGACCACTCGCTGAAGCGGCGCGAGTTGAGCTCCGCGATGGCGTCGGAGACGTGCATGAGCTCGGCGAGATCCGCCGGCGAGCGTTCCCGCATGAGCTCCACGAGGGCCTGCGAATCGTCGAGAAAGCGGGGGCTGCTGTGCTTGCGCGTGACCGCAGGGCGCTCGAAGTCGAGGGTCTTGGCCGGGGAGAGGAGGATGAGCATGGATGCGACGGGCGGCTTCTCGGGCTTCGGGAGGCGCCGCAGTCTACGGGGCGACCGCGCCGCGTCAAAGGGGGGCGCCCGGCACCCGTTGTCTCAGTCCGCGACGCGACCGCCGAAGGCCGGGAACAGCACCTCGAAGAAGCCCTGCAGCGTCAGGCCGAGGAGCGCGAGGTCGGCGTCGACGCGTGCGGCTTCCGACTCGTCGCTGCCGGGCTCCGCCTCGGCGTCCGGGAGCTTCAGGCGGCGCAGGGCGCCGTCCTCGGACAGGACGCAGCGCAGCGGTTCGCCGTCACCGTGTTCCCAGAGCAGCTCGAGGGCGGTGACGCGGAGACCGCGGTCGAGGGTGGCGACGACCTCGTCCTCGTCGAGGGGCTGGCCGCGGAAACGCACCTTGTTGCGCGTGTCCTGCGGGTGCTCCAGGTCGCACCACTCGCCGAGGGCGAGGCCGTCGGGCAGCTCGCCGCTGCGCAGCCAGCGCGTGAGCACGCCGTCGACGGGCTGGGCGAAGGCGAGGGGGCGGATCGGCAGGCTGCCGAGGGAGCCGCGCAGGAGCGACAGCAGCGCCTCGCCGCGGGCGGCCGTGGCCGTGTCGACCATGACGAGCCCCGCGTCGCGGTCGACGAGCAGCCACTGACGCTGCGAGCGGAGCAGGGCGCGAGGGACGAGCGCGGCCCGCACTTCCTCGGCGAGCTCGCGGCGTCGCGCACCGCGGACCGGTGCGCCCTCACGGGCTTCCAGTTCGGCCACGCGCTCCGCGAGCACTTCCGCGACAGCCGCTCCGGGCAGCACCCTTTCCTGGATGCGGGCACGCAGCAACTGGCGTCCGGCGACCTCTCGCACGAGTTCTTCGTCGAGCTCCGCCACCGGTGGCTCCCAGCCGAGCGTCTCCAGCTGACCCGGCGCGCAGGGCGCGAAACGGGCGCTCGCGAGCGCATCGCCGAGGGTGTGCGCCGAGATGTCCCAGGGTGCTTCGAGCTGCCAGACGCGGAGGTTGCGGAACCACATGGGGCGGGGTCTCCGGAAACGGGGGCGCGGAGCATAGCGTCGGCTTGCGCGGGGGTCGACGCGGCTGTGACGCGGTTCCGGTCCCGGGGCGCTCCGCGTGGACACACCAGACGCTTTGCAGCACTATCGAAGCCGTCCCCGGGGGGAGGGACGACGCTCCAGTCCGGCCGGATCCTGCCAGGCAGTACGATCGGCGGCGCCCGGCGGCGCTGAGGGTTCACCGGGCGGGGCGGGGACCAGGGCTCCAGAAGTCGGCATGCAGAACCTGCTGAAGCGCTACGACATACTCTGGACGATCGTCATCTTCCTGCTGATGATTCCGGCCGAACGCTACGAGGCGTTCAGCCTCCTCGAGGACGAGTTCCTCGGCTTCCGTCAGCTGTTGCGCTGGCAGTTCGCCGAGACGCCCGAGGTCACCTTCTCCTCCGACGAGATCGTCCTCGTCAACACGGACGAGGAGTTCTACGAGGACTACGGCGGTTTCCCGCTCCGCCGGGCCGACTATGGCCTGCTCGCCACCAATCTCGCGAAGCTCGGTGCCCGGGTCGTCGCGATCGACGCCCTCTTCGACTATCCGAACTCCTACGGCGAGGACCCGCGCACGGCGGAGCTCTTCGCCGAGGCCGGCAACGTCGTGCTCGTGTCGAAGGCCGACATCGACGCCGACGGCCGTCGCTTCATCGACCTGACCTATCCCATCGCCGCCTTCCGCGAGGTGGCGACGTCCGGCTACTCGAACATCAAGTCCCAGTCGAGCCTGCGTACGCGCATCACCCGCCTGCGGGTCTTCCCGGAGATCACCCGGCGCCCGGACGGCTGGCCCTTCGCGGTGCAGGTGCTCGCGCGCTGGCTCGAGACGGAGCCCGCCCTCGAGGACGGCATGCTCGTGCTCGGCGACCTGCGGGTGCCCCTCGATCGGGGCCTCGACTTCTACATCGACTACCCGGAGTTGCCGGCTGGCGCCAAGTTCATCTCCGACAGCTACGGCTTCTCGGCCATGGACGTGCTGCGCCTCGACGAGCTGCGCCCGGACGAGGTCGAGGACCTGCGCCTGGACGTCGAGGGCAAGATGGTGCTCATCGGCGATACCTCCGAGGCGGCGAACGACATCTTCGACACGCCCGTGGACCAGGTCTACGGCGTCGAGATCATCGCCGACGCGATCCATACGCTGCTCAAGGGCGTGGCCCTGAGACCGCTACCCGGCTGGGGCGAGGCGCTCGTCGGTCTGCTGTTCATGGTCGCGATCCTCGCGACGTCGCTCGTCCGTCATCCCGGGACGCGCGTGCTCGTGACGCTGCTCGCGTTCGGGGCTTTCGTCCTGCTCGCCGTGGCCGCCTACGTCGGCAAGGGCGTGGTGGTGGCGATGACGCCCAACCTGCTCCTCGGCGTCATCGCCGCCGTGCTCGTCAACCTGCGCTACTACATGGCCACGGACGAGACGCTCGCCGTCGCCGAGCGCGCCGGCGCCGAGAGCAATCGCATGCTCGCGCTGTCGCTGCAGGGCCAGGGGCAGCTCGACATGGCCTTCGACAAGTTCCGCGCCATCCCCCTCGACGAGTCGGTCGCCGACCTCGTCTACAACCTCGGCCTCGACTACGAGCGCAAGCGGCAGTTCAACAAGGCCGCATCCGTCTACGACTATCTCGCTCGCTGGAACGACGACTACCGCGACGTGACGGAGCGCTCGGAGCGCATGAAGTCGCTCGACGCCAACCCCATGAAGAACGCCGGCGGCGGCGCGTCGACGATGGTCCTCGACGCGGGCGAGAAGCCCATGCTCGGTCGCTACGAGGTGCAGGCGGAGCTCGGCCAGGGCGCCATGGGCATCGTCTACCGGGGCGAGGACCCGAAGATCAACCGGGTGGTCGCGATCAAGACCATGTCGCTGGCGCAGGAGTTCGAAGGCGACGCGCTCGTCGAGGTCAAGGAGCGCTTCTTCCGCGAGGCGCAGTCCGCCGGACGGCTCAACCATCCGAACATCGTCGCGATCTACGACGCGGGCGAGGAGCAGGATCTCGCCTACATCGCCATGGAGTTCCTGAAGGGCAGGGATCTTTCCGCCTACACCAGGCCGGACACGCTGCTGCCCCTCGAGACCGTGATCGATCTGGTCGCGCAGTGCGCCGACGCGCTCGCCTATGCGCACCGGCAGAACGTCGTGCACCGCGACGTGAAGCCGGGAAACATCATGTACGACCCGGATTCGGGCGTGGTGAAGCTGACCGACTTCGGCATCGCACGGATCACCGACTCCAGCAAGACGCGGACGGGCACGGTGCTGGGTACGCCGAACTACATGTCTCCGGAGCAGGCGCTCGGTGACAAGGTCGACGGTCGCTCGGATCTCTTCTCCCTGGGCGTGGTCCTGTACCAGCTGTCGACCGGCCACCTGCCCTTCTCCGCGGACTCCATGGCGACGCTGCTTTACAAGATCGTCAACGAGCAGCAGCCGGATCCCGCGGAGTACCGCCGCGAGCTGCCCGCGTCGCTGCGCAAGGTGATCCAGAACGCCCTCGGCAAGCAGCCCGATCGCCGCTACCAGACCGGCGCGAAGTTCGCCGAACATCTGCGGATGGTGCTGCAGCGCATGGCCCGGGACGAGACCGGATGAGCCTGAAGGGCCGGGTCACGATCGCGGGCCGCACCGACACGGGGCGGGTACGCGAGCACAACGAGGACGCCATCGGCCACGACTCGGAGCTCGGTCTGCTGGTGCTCGCGGACGGCATGGGTGGGCTCAAGGCGGGCGAGGTGGCCAGCGCCATGGCGGTCGAGGTCGTCACGCGCGAGCTCACGGATCTGCTGAAGGCCCTGGAGCCCGGCCGGAGCGACGAGGAGAGCGGCTACGCGCTCGAATCGCTCGCCGTCGGACGGGCGATCCTGCGCGCGAACGAGACGATCTGGCAGGTGGCGCAGAGCCAGCCGCAGTGTGCCGGCATGGGTACCACGCTCGTGGTGCTGCTCCTCTACGACGATCGCGTGACCGTCGCGCATGTCGGCGATTCGCGGCTCTATCGGCTCAGGGACGGCGAGTTCGAGCAGATCACGCTCGACCACTCGCTGGTGCAGGAGCTCGTCAACCGGGGCTTCTACACGCCCGAAGAGGCGCGCGAGGCCACGCACAAGAACATCGTCACGCGCGCGCTCGGCATCGGCGAGGAGGTCGAGTACGACGTCCTCGAGGATCTCGCCCTGCCGGGCGACACCTTCCTGCTGTGTTCCGACGGACTGAACGACATGCTCGAGGACGCCGAGATCCGTTCGATTCTCCTCGACAATCTGGATAATCTCGATGCAGCGGCGGAGCGTCTCGTGGCGAGGGCCAACGAGAACGGAGGCCGCGACAACGTTTCCGTGCTGCTCGCGCGCGTGGATCGGCCGTTTCCCGTCAAGGCGGGCTGGCTGAGCCGTTTCGTCAGCTGGTTCGACTGAGACCCGGGGTCGGGGGACACACGAGTCATGGCCGCAAAATTGATCCTGAGCTTCAACGACGAACAGGTCGCGGAGTTCGAGCTGGACAGGGAGTCCCTCACGATCGGTCGGCGACCCGAGTCGGACATCCACATCGACAATCTCGCCGTCAGTGGTCAGCACGCGCGCGTGATGACGATCGCGGGCGATTCCTTTCTCGAGGACCTGGATTCCACGAACGGGACCTTCGTCAACGGCAAGCGCATCAAGAAGCATGCGCTCGCCGCCGGCGATCTCGTCACCATCGGCAAGCACAGCCTGCGCTTCGTCGGCGCCGACGGCTCCACGCAGGCGCCGCCGAACGACGGCTTCGCGGAGACCATCGTCATCAGCCCGGGCGAGAGTGCGGCGCTGCGCCAGGAGGCGACGTCGGCGGAGGCTGCGCGTGCCCGGCAGGCGGACGTCGCGAGCGGAGGCGGCACACGCGCCAGCGGTCTCTCGGCGAACGTCGGACCGGCCCGCCTGCGTCTGGTCGTGGAGGGCGCCGAGGGCAAGGAGATGCCGCTCGCGAAGGCGCTCACGACCATCGGCAAGCCCGGCGTCCAGGTCGCCGCCATCTCCCGCCGTCAGAACGGTGACTTCATCATCCACGTGGACGGTGGCGCGAACGAGGCGCGGCCCGTGGTCAACGGCACGGTCATCGGCGTCAAGAGCCAGAAGCTCGAGGATCAGGACGTGATCGAGATCGCCGGCGTCCGGATGCAGTATCTGCGCGGCTGAAGCGCCGCGGGGGCCTGCGGCAACCCGCGCGACGTACCATCCGTCAGCACCCGCGTGACGACCGTCCTGCCGGCCGCGGGCGCCGGGGCGGCCTTGTTGTCGACCGTTGACACCCTCTTTACGATGCTGGCAGTCCCGGAAGTGCGGGCCACCCGCGCGCCGTCGGGATCACCGGGGGGAGTCATGAAGCGGATCTCACACCTGATGCGGAGCCCGTGGGCACGACGCCTCACCGGTCTCTGCGCCGCGGTCCTGTTCCTCGGCGGCTGTGCCGCGCTGGCGCCGGAGCGTGTCGACGTCGAGGCGGTGGTCGACGAGGCCGCCGCACTGCTGGAAGCGGGCGACCCGGCGGGCGCCCTCGCGCGCTACGACGCCGCGCTCGAGCGACGACCGGAAGATCCCGTGCTGCTCGGCGAGCGTGCACTCGTCGCCCTGGAGCTCGGCCGGACGGACGCCGCGCGTGACGGCCTGCGCAGCGCTTCGGCGGCGGCGGCGCGAGCCGGGGATCCCGACGCTGCCGCGCGCTACGGCGATCTGCTGATCCTGATCCTCTCCGGAGCGCCGGCGTGGGTCGACGAACGGCTCGCTGCGATCGAGGTGCTCGCCGAGGACGAGGCCGCCTTCGAGGCGCTCGAGTACCTGGAGGCTCTGCGCGCGGATCTCTACGCCCTCGCGGAGGAGGGTGACCTCGACGGCGCCGTGGAGACCGGCGAAGCGATGGTCGCGCTCACCGAAGACGCCTTCGGACCGTTGCACCGTCTCTCGATCGACGCGGCCATCGAACTCGGCAACGTCTACTTCAGCGCCGGCGACCCGATCGGCGCCGAGACCGTACTCATGTTCGCGCTCGAGCAGTCGGGCGAGGCAGTGGGCCCGGACCACCCGCTCACGCTGGACGTGCTGCTGAATCTCGCCGACCTGTACGAGGCGGAGGGGCGCTTCGAGGACGCGCTGGCCATGGCGGCGGATGCTGCAGCGGGTGCCGAGCGCGTGTTCGGCCCGGACGCGCCGCGCACCGTTGATCTCCGGCTCGGCGAGGCGCGGCGCCTCGAGCTGCTCGGCGAATACGAAGCGGGTGCGGTGCTCCTCGAGGCGACCTGTGCGCGCGCACGAGAGGCGCTCGGCGAGTTTCACGTCCGCACCGCCGACTGTCTGCAGCAGTACGGCGTGCTGCTCTCCCGGGGCGGTGACGTCGAAGGCGCTCGCGACGTGCTTGCCGACGTGGTGCGGATCCGCAGTGGCGTCCTCGGCCCGGAGGCGCCGGAGACGCTGTCGACGCGCCTGGACATGGCAGCACTGCTGCGGCAGGCCGGTGAGTTCGAGTCCGCCCTCGCGGAACTCGACGCGGTCGACGGCGCGCTGACCGGCCCCGATGGCGACGCGCTGCTGGCGTCGCTCGCGGAGACGCGGGCGCGGGTCCTGTTCGATCTCGGCCGCACCGCGGAGGCCGAGGAGAACGTGCTCTTCGCCTACGAGCTGCGCACGATGGAGCTGGGGCCCGACGATCCACTCACGCTCGACGCGCTGAACCTGCTCGGTGGCGTGCGGTTCCGGGCCGGAGATCTGCCCGGAGCGGAGAACGCCTGGCGCGCGGTCCACGAGGCCTACCTCGCGCGCTACGGGGCACGCAGCCTCAACAGCATCGCGGCGGCGGCGAATCTCGGCCTCGTCTACGAGACCCAGGGACTCTACGATGCGGCCGAGCCGCTGCTGCGCGATGCGGTCGAGCTGTCTACGGAGCTGCTGGGCACCGGCCATCCGCAGACGCTGACGAGCATGAACAATCTGGCGCTGCTGCACGAGAGTCAGGGTCAGTTCGATCGCGCGGAACCGCTCTACCTGCTGCCCATCGAAGTGCTGTCCTCGACGCTCGGCGAGGCGCATCCGCGCACCATCGGCGTTCTCAACAATCTCGCCTATCTCTACATGCTCGAGGAGAACCTGCAGGCCGCTCGCGAGGCCTTCGAGCGCGTGCTGGCGGGTTTCGAGGCGGCGCTCGGGTCGGAGCATCAGGACACGCTCAAGGCCCTGAACAATCTCGGACGCGTGCAGCGGCGCCTCGGCGACCTCGCCACAGCGGAAGCGACGATCTCGCGAGCGCTCGACGCGCGTCGTCGCACGCTCGGGCCACGGCACATCGACACGCTGCGATCCATGCGTGATCTCGGCGTGGTCCATCTCGACCAGGGGCGTCTGGACGAAGCGGAGACGCTGCTGCGCGAGACGCTGGATCTCGACGAGCGCGTGCTCGGCCCGCAGCATCCCTACACCTTCGAGGCCCTGAACAGCCTCGCCGAGGTGCTCGAGGCGCAGCAGCGCCGTGACGACGCCTTCGAGCTGCGACGCACGGGGTTCGAGCGGCGGAGCGAATTCCTCGACCGCATGCTCTGGGTCACGAGCGACAACGCGCGCGAGGGCTACGTGCGGCTGCATCGGCCCGAACTCGACGCCTATCTCTCGCTCCTGCCCGAGATGCCCGCGGCCACCGGGGGGCGCGAGGCGCTGGAGGTCTCGCTGCAGCGCAAGGGGCTGCTGCTGCAGATCAGCTCGCAGATCCAGCAGATCTCCGCCCTCGGCCTCGATCCCGAACTGGCGTCGCTCGCCGAGGAACTGGTGCTCGCGCGCGAGGCGCTCGCGGCGCGGACGCTCGCTGGCCCCGAGAGCAGCGACCCGGACGCGCATCTGGAGGCCATCCGGACGCTGGAGGCGCGCGTCGAGGCGCTGCAGGGCGAACTCGGTCGCGCGAGCATCCGCTATCGGGAATCGGTCGCCGGCATCACGGCGCAGGATCTCTACGACGCCCTGCCCGACGACTCCTCGCTCGTGGACTATCTGGCATTCACACGGGCTGACGGCACGCGCGGGATGCTGGCCGGGATCCTGCACCGCGACGGTGCCGGCGATCCCTTCATCGACCTCGTCCTCTACGACGATCTCGACGAGGTCGAGGCGATCGTCCGGGAGTACCGCGGGATCATCCAGGACGAGGGCGCGAGCGATGACGAGGTCGAGGAGATCGGCAACATCGCCTGGCGCACGATCTGGGAGCCGATCACGCCGTACCTCTCCGATGCCGGCCCCGTGTACCTGGTACCGGACGGCGTCCTCAACATCCTGCCCTGGGACGCGCTCGTCGACGCCGACTTCCGGTATCTCATCGAGACCACGGACCTGCGTATCCTCTCCTCGCCCCGCGAACTGCTGCCGAGCCGGATCCCGCCAGCCGGGGGTGACTTCGTGGTGCTGGCCGGACCCGACTACGACACGGAAGAAGTCGCCGGGGCGGAGGTGCTCGCCGAGGTGCGTGGGCGCCGCGCGGCGCGCCGCGGCGCCGGCGCACCGGCGCTGGTCGACGAGGGTGCGTCGCCGGGTGAGGCGATCGCGGCAGCCGGCACGCGTGGTTCCCGGGCCGGCCGCTTCGAGGCCATGCGCGGCATCTCCTTCGAGGATCTCGATTCGAGATCCGCCGTCGCCCTGGCGAGTCTGCGCGCCGCTTCGAGTGGCCTCCGCGGCCTGAACTTCGCGCCGCTCCCGGGTGCGGAACGCGAAGGCGAGCTGATCAGCGAGCAGGTCGCCTCGGGAGGGGG
>JAZBPO010000232.1:0-2447 GCA_036351675.1 Pseudomonadales bacterium | reverse complement strand
CCGCGGTGGAGATCTGTTCGGAGAGCTCGGCGGCGGGGATGATGTGCTCGGCGAGCGACACGCCGTAGTTGGCGAGGAACGCGACGTTGAGCGTGTCGTTGACGTCCTTGTCGGCGTTGATGACCGCGGCGACGGAGTTGGCGAGCTTGATGGTCAGCTTCGCGTGCAGATATCCCGGGGCCGCCTTGCCGGCGATGATGAACGTGCGGGGCACGGAGGGGTGATCAGCGCCCTCCTTCAGCCGGTTGTACAGCGTGATCACGTGCAGGATGTTGAGGAGCTGGCGCTTGTAGTCGTGAAAACGCTTGATCTGGCAGTCGAACATCATCTTCGGATCGAGGCGGATGCCCTGCTCGCGCTCGACGAAGCTGGCGAGGTGCTCCTTGTTGATCTGCTTGACCTGGCGCCAGCGTTCGCGGAAACCTGCGTCATCCGCGAAGGGCACGAGCTTCTTGAGCTCGTCGAGATCGGTGACCCACCGGTCGCCGATCGTGTCGTCGATGAGGAACGACAGGGGCGCGTTGCACTTCTTGAGCCAGCGGCGGGGCGTAACGCCGTTGGTCTTGGCGTTGAATCGGTCGGGGTAGAACTCGTAGAAGTCCTTGAGGACCCGGCTCTTCAGGATGTCGGTATGGAGCTCCGAGACGCCGTTGACGGAATGGCTGCCGACGATGGCGAGGTGGGCCATGCGGATCTTCGGCTCGTGTCCGCCGTCGACGATGCTCATGCGGGCGAGGCGGCCGGCGTCGTCGCCGCCGTGCTTCTTCGCCACCTCGTCAAGGAAGCGGCGATTGATCTCGTAGATGATCTCGAGGTGCCGGGGCAGCAGCGCGCCGAGCAGCCGGGTGCGCCACGTCTCCATCGCCTCCGGCATCACCGTGTGGTTCGTGTAGGCGAGCGTGTTGACGGTGATGTCCCACGCCTCCTCCCAGCTCAGCATCTCGTGGTCGATGAGCAGGCGCATCATCTCCGCAACGGCCAGGGCGGGATGCGTGTCGTTGAGCTGGATGCTGGCGTGCTCGGGCAGGCTCGCCCAGTCGTTGTACTGCCGGCGGTGGCGGTAGAGGATGTCCTGCAATGACGCGGAGACGAGCAGGTACTCCTGCCGCAAACGGAGCTCGCGGCCCTGGGCGGAGTCGTCCTTCGGATAGAGGACCTTCGTGATCATCTCGGCGTGGAAGCGGGCCTCGCACGCCTGCATGTAGTTGCCGTGGTTGAAGTACTCGAGATCGAACTCCTGCGTCGCCTGCGTGGAGAAGAGGCGAAGCGTGTTGACCGTGTTGTTGCGGTAGCCCGGCACCGGCATGTCGTACGGGACGGCGAGGATGTCTCGGGTGTCGACCCAGCGCCTGCGGTGATGGCCGGCCTCGTCGACGTAGTGCTCCGTGCGGCCGTAGAACTGGATGCGGAACGTGTCCTCCGGTCGGGCGATCTCCCACGGATTCCCAAGGCGCAGCCAGTCGTCGGGCTCCTCGATCTGGTGGCCGTGCTGGATGCGCTGGTGGAACATCCCGTAGTCGTAACGGATGCCGTAGCCGTAGCCGGGAAGCTCGAGCGTGGCCATGGAGTCGAGGAAGCAGGCGGCGAGGCGTCCGAGGCCGCCATTGCCGAGGCCGGCCTCCTCCTCGATGTCGCGGATCTCCTCGAGGTCGTAGCCAAGGTCGAGGAGAGCCTGGTAGCACTCGTCGTAGAAGCCGAGGTTGATCAGGCTGTTGCCGAGCTGCCGGCCGATGAGGAACTCCATCGAGAGGTAGTAGATGCGCTTGGTTTCCCAGTGCTCGTTGTAGGCCCGGCGGGTGGCGATCCACCGCTCGACGAGGCGGTCGCGGACCACCATCGCGAGGGCGTTCCAGAGGTCCCACTTGGTCTCGAAGAACGGGACCTCGGCCTGGGTGTACGCGATGTGATTGAGAAACGCCTGCTTGATCGACTCGACGTCAAGCCCGCGACGGACGTCGTGGGTCGGAGTCGAAGCGGCGTGGGCTTGGGTCTGGCTCATCAAGCGATCCTCTTCTTCAATGGGCTGGGACTCCAACGGCGACCCGGAATAGCCTCATTGGGGGTGTTTGATATATCGGCTCATTTGTGCATCGAACCCAGCCGGTCTCCCGCTTTGGGAATTACCGGACGCTCGAACGAAGCCCATCGGAGACCGGTCCGGCTCGCTCGGCGCCCCGGAGCGCCCAGGCGGACAGCACCATCCTAACCCCCTCCTCCCCCCGGCTCCCCGGGTTTCCGCGGAGCGGCCACGAAGGAGCCGGCCCAGATGGGCCCTCAGCGGGTCTCGGAGGAATCGTCGACGCCGTCAGTCGAGGTTCGAGGGCCGCCGGGGCGGAGGTACCGCCGCATCGCGGCCATGACGGCGAGCCGCGACCGACCGCCGGGAACCAGGATCCAGCCCGCGAGGTAGAGGAGGCTGAAGACCGCGATGAGGAGCGGCAGGCGGT
>JAZBPO010000231.1:0-3206 GCA_036351675.1 Pseudomonadales bacterium | reverse complement strand
TGGAGGCCCAGCTCGACGCCGGCGACCGGCCGGTGAAAGCGTACCTCGGTATCGCGCTATTCACGCCGAAGTCGGAGGCCTCGAAAGCGGCGAGCAACGTGCGCACGTACTGGCGCGAACTCGGCTTCCAGGTGCTCCCGGACCGCTGTTTCAGCCTGCCGCTGCTACTCAACTGTCTGCCGTTCGGAGCGGACCGCAAAGCGGTACAGGCGTTACAGCGCTACCGGACCCTCAGTGCCTCGCACATCGTGACCCTGGCCCCTGTGTTCGGGGACTGGAAGGGCCACACGAGCCCGGTCGTGCAGCTCATCGGCCGCCAGGGGCAGCTGATGAGCTTCGATCTCTACGCGCCCGGCAGCACGAACTACAACGCCGTCGTCGCCGCATCCTCGGGCTCCGGCAAGAGCTTCTTCGCCAACGAGCTGATCGCGACCAACCTCGCGGTCGGCGGACGCGCGTGGGTGATCGATGTTGGGCGAAGCTACCAGAAGCTGTGCGATTCCCTCGGCGGGCAGTTCATCGAGTTCACGGCGAAAAGCAACGCCGTCATCAACCCGTTCGACCTGATCGAGGACTGGTCGCAGGAGTCCGATCAGATCGCGGGTCTGGTGGAAGCCATGGCCGCCCCGAGTACGCCGCTGGAGGACTACCACCGCGCCGGCCTCAAGCGCGTGCTAGGTCGACTGTGGAAGGAGGAGGGCGCAGACCTCGGCGTGGACAAGATTGCGGCAGCGCTCCTCGCAGAGACGGATCAGCGCCTGCGCGACGTCGGCGAGCAGCTTTTCCCGTTCACCACCGATGGCGAGTACGGCCGCTATTTCGCGGGGCGCAACACGATCAAGTTCGATGCGGACCTCGTCGTGCTCGAGCTCGAAGAGCTGAAGGGCCGCAAGCATCTCCAGCAGGTCGTGCTGCTGTGCCTGATCTATCAGATCCAGCAGGCGATGTACCTCGGACAGCAGCGAGGCGAGGCGAGGCGACGCAAGCTGCTCATGATCGACGAGGCATGGGATCTCCTCACTGCCGGGGCTGTCGGCCATTTCGTCATGGAAGGCTATCGGCGCTTCCGCAAGTACTACGGATCTGCCGTCACCATCACCCAGTCGCTTGCGGACCTCTACGAGAACCCCAACGGCCGGGCGATCGCCTCGAACTGCTGCCATAGCCTATTGCTGCGCCAGCCGTCGCAGATCATCGATCAGTTGCACGCCGAGAAGCGCTTGCCGCTCGCCGGCGGCGGCGTCGAGCTGCTGAAGACCGTGCACACGCAGCCTGGTGCCTACTCGGAGATCATGCTGCTCAGCGATGGCGGCGGCGGCATCGGGCGTCTCGTCGTGGATGACTTCCGCAAGCTCCTCTACAGCACGCAGCCAGCCGAGGTCGCCGCCATCCGCGAGCGCTGTGACGCCGGGATGAGCGTGGAGGCGGCGATCAACGACATTCTGGGGTCGAGGGCATGATCGAGGGAGCCACCGCGTCCGCTTCGGATTCGGCGACCGACCCGGCGCCACCGCTGCAACCGGCCCAGGCCGCCGGCTCACCGCCGGCATCGGGCTGGCTGCTGCTCTTCGCGGGCATCCTCGGGGGCGGCGCCGCAGGTTTCGGTGCGGCACAGCTCGCGCTGCAACCAGTCCGGGAGGCCTTGGCCGGCCGGCCGCCCATCGTCGTGCAGGACATGACTGCCGCATTGGTGCGCGTGGAGCGTGAGCAGGTCGCCGCCGCCATCGGCGAGCAGCAGCGCCTGGCGCGGCGCCTCGGTGCAGCGGGCGCGCTGGTCATCGATGCGGACGCCGTACTCGCGGCGCCGGCGGCCCTCTACGTCCATCGCCGGACCACGCCTGCAGAGGCCGATCGATGAGCGCCGCCATGGCGACTTGGGAGCATCGGCTCGCGCGCAGCATCCGGGTCAGCGCGCCCTGGCTGCTGCTGCTCGCCGCGCTCGGGCTCTACCTCGGCAGCCGGTTCTCCATCGGCGTGCTCGCCGGCGGCTCGAACTGCATGCCCTCGCACGAAATCTGGCTGATGGACTTCCACGACCGCGATGTCAGGGTGGGCGAGCCGGTCGTCTTCACGGCCGGGCTGCGCATGACGCCGTTCTTCGCGCCGGATCTCCTGGTCGTCAAGCGACTGGTGGGCATGCCCGGCGATCACGTGGTGGTCGGTACCGAGCAGACCACGGTCAACGGCCGGGTCGTCGGCGAGGGACTGGACATCGCAGCGACGCTGAAGCGCCCACCCGAGGACTTCCACGCGGACTTCACGGTGCCCGAGGGCACGTACTTCATTCTGGGCGACACCCGGGACTCCTACGACAGTCGGTACTGGGGGCCACTCCCCGCGGAGGCCCTGCGTGGTCGTGCGTACGGCGTTCTGTAGCAGGGGGTTGCTGTGCCTCGCTGCGCTCTCCACCCCGGCCGCGGCAGAGCTGTCCGCCGAGGATCTCGATGCGCTGCGCGCGCTCCGCGACCAGGCGACGAAGATCGAGGAAGAGGCAGCCGCGACGCCGGTGCCGCCGTGGCTCGAGATCTTCCCGGACATGCCGGGCTGGCAGTCCGGGCAGGAATTGGGCGCCGAGGCGGGCGAGGTCGCTCGCCGGCAGGTCTTGTCCAGACAGCATGACGCCTGCCGGGATCTGGGCGGAGACTGCACGCTGCCGGACGATCTGGCGGCACCTGGCCAGGCGGAGACGGCGCCGGTCGTGACCATCCTGGTGTCCCGTTCGCTCGGCGACGGCGCCTTGCGGCAGATCTTCGCCAGCGCGAGCGGGAAGGACGATATCCGCATCCTGTTCCGCGGCGTGCGCGAGGGCGAGTCGCTCGGGGACTTCCTGCGCGCGACGGCCGTGCTGCTGCGGGATCTCGATCCGCCGCCCAACGTGGCGATTGATCCGCAGCCCTTCCGCGAATGGCGCATCGAGCGGGTGCCCGCCGTGGTCCTGTCCGGACCGGACGGCGAGATCGCCCGTGTCGCCGGGCTGAGCAGCCCGAACTGGTTGCGCGAGCAGGTCGAGGGCGGTCGCACGGGCGACCTTGGCCAGCGCGGGCCGACGATGGAGATCGAAGAACCGGACATGATCGCCGAGATCCATCGACGCATCGCGGCGATCGACTGGCAGGCACGCAAGGAGCAGGCCATCGCGCGCTGGTGGTCGCGCGCTCGATTCGAGCATCTCTCGCCGGCCACCGAGGCACGCGAGCGCATCGTTG
>JAZBPO010000230.1:0-4079 GCA_036351675.1 Pseudomonadales bacterium | reverse complement strand
TCGGTGAAGTTCGGGGCGGCCTGACCGCGGCCCTTGTCGCCGCGCGTCGAGTCCGGCCCGATGGACCTTCAGACGCTGATGGCGTGCTTGCCCTTGCCTTCGTCGAGGTAGCGGTCGAATGCCGCTGCGACGACGCGTGCGAGGGGTCGGGCCCACTCGGCGAGGATGACGGTCTGGTCCTCCACGGCGACGATGCCCTCCGAGGCGAGCGCGTCCAGCTTGGCGATACAGCCGGCGGCCCAGTCCTCGCGCACGTCGTGACGACGGCCGATCTCGGCGCAGTCCGCGCGGCCCTGGCACATGATCTGTTCGATCACCTCGCCGCGAAGCACGTCGTCGTCGAGGAAGGCGCGGCTCTTCGCCACCGGGAGCCGTCCTGCGCCGATCGCTTCGCTCCAGGCGCGCACGCCCGGCAGATTCTGGTAGTAGCCGGACGGCGTGCGGCCGATGCCCGTCGTACCCACCGCCAGCAGCGTCTCGGCGCCGTCGGTGGTGTAGCCCTGGAAGTTCCGGTGCATGGTGCCGGCCTCCGCGGCGAGGGCGAGCTCGTCCTCGGGGCGGGCGAAATGGTCGAGACCGATGGCCACGTAGCCGTGTTCGACGAGGCGCTCGGCGGCGCGCGCGGCCTGTTCGGCCCGCTCGGGGCCGCCGGGCAGGGCCTCTTCCTTGATCATCTTCTGGTTCGTCGCCTTCCAGGGCACGTGCGCATAGCCGAAGAGGGCGACGCGGTCGGGCTCCATCTCCGCGCAGCGATCGATCGTGTCGAGGAGCTTGGCCGTGGTCTGGTGCGGCAGGCCGTAGATGAGGTCGAAGTTGATCGCTCCGACGCCGACTTTGCGCAGGGCGCCGACGGCGCCGGCGACCATCTCCGGCGGCTGGATGCGCTGGATCGCCTGCTGCACCACCGGATCGAATTCCTGGACGCCGAAGCTGGCTCGCGTGAACCCCAGCTCGCCGATGCGATCGATCATGGCCTGGGTCAGGGTGCGCGGATCGGCCTCGAGGGCGAGTTCGGCGCCCGCGGTGAAGTCGAAGTGGTCGTAGACGCGATTCATGGCGCGCGTCATGTCGTCGGGTGAGAGCGCCGTCGGCGTGCCTCCGCCCCAGTGCAGGTGATCGACGGTCATGCGGCCGGGGAGCGCGTTGCCGAGGAGATCGAGCTCCTTCAGCAGCCACTCGGCGTACTCGCCGACGGGGCCGTAGTCCTTCGCGAGGCGCATGTTGCAGCCGCAGTACCAGCACATCTGCCGGCAGTAGGGCACGTGCAGATAGAGGGAGACGGGGCGGTCGACGTCGAGGCCCGAAAGCCAGCTGCGGAACTGGCCGTCCTCGAAGCCGTCCTCGAAGTGCGGCGCCGTCGGATAGCTCGTGTAGCGGGGCGTCGGTCGGGCGCCGTGGCGCGCCAGGACGGCTGCGTGGTCGGTCGGGATGGTGTGGAGAGTCGCAGTCATGGCCCGGGCCCTTCGGATGATCGTGGCGCCATCCTGATCCCGCCGCGGGCTCCGGACCTTGATCCACGTCAGAGGGGACGCGGGCTCAGGTCTCCTTCGGTGCGTTGCGCGGTACGTCGCGGAAGGGCCCCGTGTCGAAGCGGGGTTCCTTCGGCATGCCGAGCACGCGCTCGGCGACGATGTTGCGCTGGATCTCGTCCGTGCCGCCGGCGATGGAGATGGCCGGGACGGAGAGCAGCACCTCCGAGACGAGGCCCTCCGTGCCGTCGTCGCTTCCGGACAGCATCGCGTCCGATCCGGCAATGAGCGTGTGGGCCACGGCGCACTGGCGCGCGATCGCGCTCGCCGCGAGCTTGCCCACGGATCCTGCGGGTATCACCTCGTTCGAACCGGAGCGGCGCTGCGCCTCCGCCTGCGCGTTCGCGAGCTCGGCCGCACGCTTCAGGATCAGGGCCTTCGCGATCTCCTGGCGTGCGCTCGCATCGTCGATGGCGCCGGTGGCGCGGGCCCGCTCGAGCAGCAGGTCCGGGCGGCCGGCGCGCTGGGGATACCAGCTGTAGGGCTCCATGGCGATCCGCAGCTCCTCGGCGTACTCGGCATGGATCGGACCCTCGCGGCGAGCGAGCGGGTCCGCGCCCCGGTCCCGGCCGAAGCCGCTGCGTTCGATGGACAGGGTGGTCATGGCGATGCGCCAGCCCTCGCCCTCGGCGCCGAGCATGTCCTCGCGCGGCACCACCGCATCCGTCATGAACACCTCGTTGAAGGAGGCGTGGCCGTTCATCTGCTTCAGCGGGCGTACCTCGACACCGGCCTGACGCATGTCGATGAGGAAGTAGCTGATGCCCTGATGCTTGGGGACGTCCCAGTCCGTGCGCGCGACCAGGATGCCGTAGTCGGCGTGATGCGCACTCGTGTTCCACACCTTCTGGCCGTTGATCACCCAGCGATCGCCGTCGCGATCCGCTCGCGTCGTGAGTCCGGCGAGATCGGAACCGCTGCCCGGTTCGCTGAAGAGCTGGCACCAGGCGTGCTCGCCTGTGAGGATCGGTGGCAGGAAGCGGCGCTTCTGGGCGTCGTTCCCGTGCGCGAGGATCGTCTCCGCCGCCAGCGTCCGCGGGCCGGCGGAGGCCGCGCCGACCGCGCCCTTCTCCCGGAACACGCGCGCGACGATGCCGGCCTCGGCCTGGGTCCAGCCGCGGCCGAAGTACGCCTCGGGCCAGGCCGGGGCGGCCCAGCGTGCCTCGAGCAGGAGTTCGCGCCAGGCGCGGAGGGGGCGCTCCGGTGACCAGTTGGCGTCGAGCCAGGCGCCGACCTCGGCGCGGATCTCCGCTTCAGTGGGCATGGGCGGACTCCCCCCGGGCAGCCTCGTAGTGTGCGATGAGCCGTTCGCGGTGACGCTGCGGTGTGCCGAACAGCACTTCCGAGCTCTTGATGCGCCTGTAGTAGAGGTGTGTCTCGTTCTCCCAGGTGAAGCCGATGCCACCGCGGAGCTGGATCGCCGCGCGGGCCGCGCTCATGGCCGCATCGGCGGCCATGGCCTTGGCCATGGAGGCGATCTCCGTCGTCGGCTCGGCCGTCGTGAGCACCCGTGCCCCCTCACGTGTCAGGGCCTTGGCGAGTTCGATCTCCGTGAGCAGATCCGCACAGCGGTGCTTCAGGGCCTGGAAGGAGGCAATGGGGCGACCGAACTGCACGCGTAGTTCCATGTACTCGACGGTGGAATGGAGCAGGGCCTCGGCGGCGCCCACGAGTTCGTGGGCGAGCAGGATCGACAGCGTGTCCCAGAGGCGCGTGAGCGCGGCCGGCGAGAAGGTCCCGATGCGACGGGCCGGCGTGGCCCGGAACTGGACGCGGGCCAGCGGCCGGAGCGGATCGAGGCTGTCCAGTCGCTCCGTCCGGACGTCACCCGGATCCACGGCGTAGAGACCGAGGCCGCCGGCGTCGCCGCCGGCGAGCACCAGGAACAGGGTGGCGCCTTCGGCGCCGAGGACGATGGGGGCGAGGCCGTCCAGCGTGGTCGCATCGGCATGCGCGCGGACGCGCCGACCGAGGGCCTCCGGCGTGTCGAGGGCGTCGAGGACCAGCGCGGCGATGGTGCTGCCGTCCGCCATGCCCGGGAAGTACTCCGCCTGCGTCGCCTCGTCGGTGCCGTGGAGTGCACTGCCGGCCATCACCGTCGAGGACAGGAACGGTCCGCAGAAATGGTGGCGGCCCATCTCCTCGAGCACGATGCCGAGTTCCACCGGTCCGAAGCCGCCGCCGCCGTGGACCTCGGGTACGTTCAGAGCCGTGACGCCGAGTTCGGTCGCGAGGGCCTGCCACACGTCCTCGTCGTGGCTGGCGCCGCTGTCGAGGAGGGCGCGCAGCCGTTCCTGCGGCTGACGTTCGCGGAGAAAGCGCGCGACGACCTCGCGGAACTGCTGCTGCTCCGCGGAGAAGCTCGCGGTGGCGTGGGTCGACATGCGCGTCTCTCCCTCCCTCGGGGGTGCGGTTCGCCGCAGGTCCTGATCAGGACTCCTGCGCGCCGGCGGGCCCCTCGGGGGGCGGTTTCCGCCGCCCGCGGAAGCGGCCGAGGAGTCCGCCGCCGGACTTGGCGTCCTTCTTCTCCGCTTCGGCGGCGGGGGACGT
>JAZBPO010000229.1:0-5523 GCA_036351675.1 Pseudomonadales bacterium | reverse complement strand
TGACGGTGCTCGACGTGATCCTCGAAGCGGGCGGCGTCACCGAGTTCGCCAACGCCAACGGCACCCGACTCTATCGCCCCGGACAGGAAGCCCTGAGCGTCCGCCTGGGCGCGATCCTCGAGCGCGGTGATCTGTCGACGAACTACACGCTGCGGCCCGGGGACGTCGTCACCATCCCCGAAAGCGTGTTCTGACCGGGCCGGTCCTGCGTCTCGGCCGCCCGGTCAGTCGCTCGGCGCGACCATCCCGAACTTCCGCAGCAGGTTGTACAGCGTCGGCCGGGTCACACCCAGCGTCCGGGCGGCCTGCGTGATGTTGTCGTTGCTCATGGCCATGGCCCGACCGACCGCCTGACGCTCGGCCTCGTCACGCACGGCCCGCAGGTTGAAGGGATGGGATTCTTGCTGCTCCGGCGCCTCGAGCTCGAGATCCTCGACCGTGATGCGATTCTCGTCGCAGAGCACGACCGCGCGCTTGATGCGGTTCTCCATCTCCCGGACGTTGCCCGGCCACTCCCAGGCCTCGATGGCCTGCAGCGCCTCGGAGGTGAAATGCACGGCGGCACCGCGGCGCAGCTCCTCAGCGAAGCGCTTGAGCAGCGCGTGCGCCAGCAGCACTGCGTCCTCGCCTCGCTCCCGGAGCGGCGGCGCCACGATGTCCACTTCGCTGATCCGGTAGTAGAGATCCTCGCGGAAGGTGTCCTGCGCGATCATCTCGTTCAGATCGCGGTGCGTCGCGCACACCAGACGGATGTCGACGGGGATCGGCTGGCGGCCGCCGATACGCTCGACGGCGCGCTCCTGCAGGAAGCGCAGCAGCTTCGCCTGCAGTGCGAGCGGCATGTCACCGATCTCGTCGAGGAACAGGGTGCCGCCGTCGGCGTGCTCGACCTTGCCCTTCTTCTGCGCGGTCGCGCCCGTGAAGGCGCCCTTCTCGTAGCCGAAGAGCTCGCTCTCGAGGAGATTCTCGGGAATCGCCGCGCAGTTGATCGCGACGAAGGGATTGCGGGCGCGCGGGCTGAGGCGATGAAGCGCGCGGGCGAAGAGCTCCTTGCCGGTACCGGTCTCGCCGCGGATGAGTACGCTCACGTCCACGGGCGCGAGGCGCTCGACGCTCCGGCACTGTCTGAGCATGACGTCGCTGCCGGCGATGATGCCGTCGAGCGGCATGTGCCCGGCCACGCTCTGCAGGCGGAGATTCTCCTCCTCCAGTTCACGCAGTACGAAGGCACGTTCGACGACGAACTGGAGCGTCTCCGCCTCAAGCGGCTTCTGGTAGAAGTCGTAGGCGCCGAGGCCGATGGCCCGGACCGCGTGCTCGTGCTCCTCACGGCCGGTGACGACGATGATCTTGATCTCCGGCCGCTGCTCGCGGAGCTGCTCCAGGAGGCGGAAGCCCTCCGAGGAACCGCCCGGATCAGGCGGCAGGCCGAGGTCGAGCGTCACGACCTGGGGCTCCTTGCGGCGCACGGCCGCCATGGCGCTCGCGACGTCCTCGGCGACCTCGACGTCGACGTCGTCGTCGAAGCACCAGCGCATCTGCCGCTGCAGGCCCGCGTCGTCCTCGACGACGAGCAGGCGTCGCTTCGGTTCGCTCACCACTGACTCTCTCCTCGCTCTGGAGCAACCGCGCAATCGACACGCGCGGCGTGCGTCGGATCAGCCCGCCGACGCGCCGAGGCGTACGGTCTCTTCACGAGACGGCGTCGAACCCTCGCTGGGGGGCAGCAGCACGGTGAAGACCGATCCGCGCCCCGGCAGGCTCTCGACCTGGATGTCGCCGCCGATCAGGCGCACGTACTCACGCGACTGCCAGGCGCCGACGCCCATACCGGACAACCCCTTGGTACTCGCGAACGGCCGGAACAGTCGACCCGCGATGAAGTCGGCCTCCATGCCCGGCCCATCGTCCTCGATGCGGATCATGTTCCACTCGCCTTCCTCACCGACGACCACGCGGACGTGGCCGTTCTCGCCGCTCACCTCCTGGGCATTCTGGACGAGGTGGCCGATGGCGGCAGTGAGCTGGTCGACGTTCGCCCGGACCCGGATGTCCGAGTTGCAGGCGATGAGCGTGGGTTCGGGCTTGACCAGGCGTTGGCGGTCGAGCACGAGTTCGGCGACGGCGTGCAGCGAGAGTTCCTCGACGCCGGCCGATACGGTCTCGCGTTGATCGCGAAGATGCGCGAGCAACGCCTGCATCCGATCGCAGGCGTGAGCGCTCGTGCTGATCATGTCGTCGACGAAGCCGGGCTTGTGCCGGTGCTTCTCCGCGTTGCGCGTCATCAGCGAGAGCTGCGCCACGACCGTCTTGAGATCGTGCACGACGAAGGCCGTCATCTGGTTGAAGGCATCGAGCTGACGGTTGTAGGCGAGCGCCCGCTGCGCGTCGTTGTGGGCGAGGAAGCTGGCGATCTGACGCGCCGCGAGCGCCAGCAGCTCCTCGTCCTCCCACTCGACCGACTCGCCGGTGACCGGCCCCGACAACACGACGATGCCGTAGAACCGGTCGGGCAGGAACAGCGGGACCACCACGTGCGCGTCCTCGAGGGTCGCCATCGCGGCCGCGAGGCGGTCCCGGAGCGGGTCCTTCGTGACGTCCTCACCGTCGAGGATCAGCGGCGCGCCGTCCTCCTCGAAGGCGTCCCTCAGTGCCCGCGTCTCTGCTGCGGAGAAGGGCATGTTCCAGGCGCACTGCAGTTGCGCAGCGGGGATCAGCACGTTGGCATCGCTCAGCTTCCAGAGGGCGCCACGATGAGCGCCGATGATCTCCTTCATCGCGCGCACGGCCCGGTCCCCGAGGGAAGCGTCCTCGTCCGGCGTCAGCAGCGTCTGCGTGACGCGCAGCCAGCGCTCGCCGTAGTCGTGCTTGCGTTGATAGAGATTGCGCACCAGCCAGGCCGAGATGCGCCGGCGCATGCGCATGGAAGCCGCCAGCGCCACACCCGCGGAAAGGGCGACGAGCGTGAAGAGGACGGCGAGGAAGTCACCCCAGTCACCACCGGCCGCCCGCAGCCACAGCGCCACCGTCCCCGCGAGCAGCAGATAGGCCCCGGTGATCGTGAAGGTGCCGGTGCGGATGACCAGGCGCCGGGAGACGTTGAAGTGGAGACGGCGTTCGCGGTTGCGGAGCGTTCCGAGGACGAGGAACGGCGCCGCGACGGCGAAGACCGCACCGTGGACGGCGAGGAACGCTGGCGAGACGCGCTGGAAGAGCAGCGCGTCCGCGTACATGACGAAGGCGTAGCCGAACACGACGCCGAGGCCGAGCACGAGATACTTGATGTTCCAGTGGTGGTCGTAGCGGGTGTTGCGCAGGACCTGCTCGACGAGCAGCAGGCCGAGGATCGCCATCTGCAGCCGGAAGCCCGTCGCCACGAGTTCCGCGAGGTCGCGCGTGGACGCCTCGACGCCGGGAAAGAGCCAGAGGGCACTACTGGACGCGGAGGCGAGCAGGGCGAGTGCCGATACGCCCAGCGTTCCCCAGAGCAGACGGAAGCGCGGCCGATCCGCCGCGGACAGCAGGTTCCGGGGTGCGACGCCGAGCGCGCGCAGCAACACGCCCTGCCACATCGCATAGGTGACGACCTCGAGCACGCGTACCCCAGCGAGCGTCAACTGGAGCTGCTGCTCGTAGGCGAAGGCCGCGCTGAGCGCCGCGAGCCAGACGAGGCTCGCCGTGGCCGCCGCCATCGTGGCGCGACCCGAGACGTGGCTGATCGCGCCGAACAGGAAGAAGAACCAGAGCACCCCGGCCACCACCAACCCGGCGACGCTGGACCAGAGACCTGCAAGGATGAAGATCTGCGTGTTCACGATGGCCTCGTTCGGCGGGACGACACCAACCGGGGGCATCGCCGTCGCAGAGACCATGCGAGGCCCGGGTTCTTGGATGTCAGGTCGACCAACACTGCCACCTCATGTCGTTCGCGCGTGCTCCGGCCCCGATCACTCGGTCCCGGGGCTGCGGCGAACCCATCTGGAACCCGGCTCGCCGCCCTATGCCGTATGCGGACCCGTTGCCAGATCGTGCTGCCCGAGCGGCACCTGACGGTCACCCAAGAACGCTCCGCGGATCGGCTCACCAGGAAACCATATCGCTCGGCCACGATGGTGTCTGCCTGCGAACCGGAGCGCAGACGAGCGCTTGCCATGTCATGGGCGCAACGAACGGAAAACGCTCGTCCGTGCCCATTCATGGCAGAACCAAACGGGGCGAGCGCGACCCGGGTCCGCCGTGGGTCTTCAGCATGTCGATGAACCGCCAGATGCGCATGCCACGCGGTCCGGCACGTTCTCGTCCCGCGTTGTTGTGAAGATGCGGTAGCGCCAGGTCTCCTGGCGCTCCAGTACCCCCATAATGGCCCGCAGAGCATGGGAATAGAGGTCGCCTCGGCTTCCGGCCCAGGTGCGACTCAACGGATCGTCGGTCACCGTCGAAGCCCCGAGCCGGGAAGATCATGCCAGTGCGAGGCCACAGGGACTGGCGTAAGCTTGAAGCCCCGACCGCGTCATCTCGAGCAGCAGTACACGCCTCCCTTTCCAGTCCGACTGGTTCGGGTGCGGTCCGGAGCAGAGCACGCGCGACATCGCGATCGTGACCGAAGGACCGGGCACGTGGTCGATCAGGTTTACACCCCGCTAGCAGCCTGGCGAGATGCTGAACAGCAGCTGGTCGATGAATCTCCGACATCCGTCGGCGAGATCCAGCGTTCAGGTCCGCCATGACGGCAGTATCGTCCGAGTCTGCGCGCGGGATGCGCCCGGTACAGATCGAGTATCGCACCAAAGGCAGCGGCTAGAGCCACATTCCAGCGTGAGACCAGCATGGACGAGATGCAGGACAGCGACATCGCGATCATCGGCATGGCACTTCGTGTGCCCGGAGCCCTCGATGCGGAAACCTTCTGGTCCAATCTCGCCGATGGTCATGAGGCCCTGCGCACGCTCACCGAGCAGGAGCTTCTCGAGCGGGGCGTAGCGCGCAGCACGCTTGCCGATCCCGCCTACGTCCGAGCGGGCATGCCGCTCCAGGACATGGACCAGTTCGACCCGGACTTCTTCGGCTTCAGCGCCAAGGAAGCCGCGATTCTCGATCCGCAGCACCGGCAGTTCTACGAAGTGGCGTGGGAAGCTCTCGAGCGCGCGGGTCATCCGCCGGGGCGCTTCGACGGTGCCATCGGAGTGTACGCAGGGTCCGGGATGGCTGCTTATTTCGCCAAGAACATCCTGAGCAATCCCGACCTCGTGCGCTCCGTGGGGCACTTCCTGCTGCGGCATACGGGCAACGACAAGGACTTTCTCGCCACGCGCGTTTCCTATGCATTCGATCTGACCGGACCGAGCGTCAATGTCCAGACCGCCTGCTCGACCTCTCTCGTCGCCACCCATCTCGCAGTGCAGAGCCTGCTCTCGGGCGAGACGGACATGGCCCTGGCAGGCGGCGTCACGATCGACCTGCCGCATGGCGTGGGCTACGAGTACAAGGAAGGGGAGATCCTCTCCCCCGATGGACACTGCCGGC
>JAZBPO010000228.1:0-14175 GCA_036351675.1 Pseudomonadales bacterium | reverse complement strand
GGAGGCGACGATCCGCTCCTCGACCAGCAGTTTCCGTTCGCGACCGCCCTGCGTGAAGGCGAGCTTCTGCCCCGTCTGGAACACGCCCGGCGCCGTGATCAGCGACGGCGGCTGATCGAGGGCCTCGACGCCCGGCAGCAACAACGCGGGCTTGAAGTCGAGGACCCGGCCACGCGAGGAGATCAGACGGGCACCGCCACTCAGCGCACGCTGTGCGAGGGTCTCGACGCCCAGACGCGACCGGTCGCGCCCGTTCGCCACCCAGCGCACGACCGTGATACGCCAGTCCGGATCGTCCGCTTCCCGCAGTGCGAGCAACTGGCCAGCCTGCACGTCGCCAGGCGCCTCGCCTGCGCAGATCAGACCGAACCCCAGCGGCGAACGGTCGGTCAGCTCCAGGCTGGCGAGCGGGTGGTCGGCTTGCGACTCCACCTCCGAGGACAGGTGGCGGCGCGGCACCGGAGCGCTGTCCGCCGTACGCACGCCGCCGAGATCCGCCGCCCCGGCGAAGGGATCCAGGATCTCCGCTTCGGCCGGGTCCTGTGCCCCGAGGCGCTGTGACTGCAGCTGCCGGAGCAGCGAGCGCCCTCCGCCAGCGTGGAAGTGCACGTGCTCCAGCGTCGTGCAGACCTCGACGGAGCCGCTCGCCGGCGTGCGCTCGTAGGCCCGGTCGGTCCGTGCGCCCCAGACGTGGGCACAGTGTCGAATCAGTTCGCGCCGCTCGCGGTCGACACCGCCGAGCTCCGAGGGTCCCTTGCCCGGAGCAGCGGCGAGATACTCCTCGAACTTCCGCACCAGCCGCCGCGTGTCGAGCGTTCGCAGGTCGTTGCCGCGCGCGACCGCGCTCAGCTGGGTCGCCCGCGGTGGGCGGTCGCTTTCCAGGTCGACGACCATCACGGGCTGTTCGAGCGCATCGAAGGGCACGACCGCGACCTGGCCGGTCCACGACTCCAGCGCCTTGAAGAGCTCGCCGAGTTCGCTCGACCTGAGCTTGTTCGGCTGCGCCGTCGCGAGCAGGACGGCGCGCTTGTACACGTCGGCAGGCACCGTCTGCCAGAGCAGCGCCTGCAGTGCGTCGCGTACCGGCTCGTCCTGCACCCGGCGGAGTTCCGCCAGGGCATAGAGCGTGTGCAGTTGGGCCCAGAGTGCAGCCGGCGGCGGGGTATGGAACTGGAGGGATCGCAGCAGCGTGTGCAGCAATTCCGTCATCGCTCGGTGGATGGCGATGACCACGGTCCGCGTGGGTGAGTCGTCGGGCGTCGCGGGTTCCAGGGGAATGCCGGCACGGAGGGCGGTGACGACCACGATGCGGTAGCCGGTCGCGAGCTGGTGCTGTGTGCGCTGGGCGAGGGCGGCGACACTGCGCGCCCGATCGTCGAGCAGGAGGGGCGTCGCACTCCGGTGTCGGGCGACGGCCGCACAGGCACCGAGCACGAAGGGCCGCAGCTGCTCGAGGATCGCGAACCGCGTGCCGTGGTCCGTGCGCCAGTGATTGAGCTCCGCGAGCGCATCATGGAGCGCCCGCGCGGCAGCGACCGCATTCGACGTCGGCAGCTTCGTGGTCCATGCGGTCACGCCGGCCGGCGTCCCGCCACAGAACGCCGGAACGTCTTCCGTCTGCTGGGGGATCGATAGCTTCAGTGGCCTGCGAGTCTGCATGGGGTCCGCTTCTTCGTGGGTGCTACTGACCGGTCCTCTGTGTGGTCGGATCCGCGGCCAGGCGCCCGGGTCCGCGTCGCGCGAACGCATGCCTCGTCCAGCCGACGCGCGCCGAGCGTCGTGCTCGCGTATCCTCGCGCCGTGGAGGGGGACGTACACGAGGATGTCCCCATGCTCGCACGGCAGTCTCGCATCACTCTCGGCGCCGCCTGCATCGCCCTGGCCGGCCTGGTCGTGGCTGCGGCCCAGGTCGCTCGCCACGACCGCGCTGTGCCGAAGCCTGCGCAAGCACTCGGCCCGGCGGAGGTCGTCCGCCTGCAGCTCGAAGCGCTCGCCCACAACGACGAGCCGTTCCCCGGTGCCGGTGTCGAGGCCACCTGGGCGTTCGCGTCGCCGGCCAATCGGGCGGCCACGGGTCCCATCGCTCACTTCCGTTCGATGTTCGAGGGCCGCCTCTACGGTCCCATGATCGATCACCTCGCCGCACGTTACAGCGCTGCTCGACTTGTCGGGGGGCGCGCCCTCGTGGGCGTGGTGCTCACGGCGACGGACGGTCGTGAACGCGGCTATCTCTTCCAGCTCTCGCGGCAGGACACGGCGGCCTGCGGGGGCTGCTGGATGACCGATTCGGTCATCCCCGTTCCCGTGGGTCGGGCGAGACGGTCCCGCGTGCCCGTGCCGGCCATCTGAGCGGCCTGGCGGTGCCCCTGCTGGTTCCGCTCGAGTCGCATCGGGCGCTGCCCGGCTACCGCGCCACCCTCGCGCCAGCGCTCGCATCGCTGCTGGGCGTGGCGGAGGAGCCACTGCTGGTCGATCCGCGGCGCTCGCACGAGGCGCTGATCGTGGGGAGTGCGGTGCTGCGTCCGGCGACGCGAGAGCTCGATCGAGAGACGGTCGCGCGCGAGGGCTTCGCGGCCATCGCCACGGTCGCGCCGTGGTGTCACGAGATCGAGGGTCTGCCCGCCGGTGCCGTGGTGTCCGCAGGCTCGCGCCTCGATGCGTTGCGCCTCGCCATGCACTACGCGCTCGCCGACGCGATCATCGTCGGCTCCGCCACGGTCGCCGCCGAGGGCCTTCCACGGGACGGCCGGCCCGGATGGCGCTGGCACGCGGAGACGCCGCTGGGCTTTCCCGTGCTGGCCGAGCACCGCGCGGCATTCGCGGCCGGCCTGCAGGCGACCCGGTCGCGTTGGCAGGAGCTGGGCATCCTCTCCGCGCGCGCAGCGCCGGCCCTCGTCGTCGTCACCCGGGCGGAGGATCCGGCGCCACCGCAATGGTTGCGGGCGCCGGCGCTGCAGGACGCTGAAGCCCATCTGCTGACGAGCCGCGCCGGGGCCGAACGCCTGTCTGCCTGGCGCAGAGCCGGCGTGAGCGGCATCCCTGCGGACGAGGCCATCCTGTGCGCGTCGCCGCCCGGCGACCCCACGGCGCTGGACCTCGCATCCGTCCCGCGTCTGCTCCGGTCGCGCCTCGACGTGCGCATCGCCGGGCACGACGGCGGGCGGCGGACGCTCGCGGCCTTCGCGGCGGCGTCGGCCCTGCACCAGCTGAATCTCACCTTCGTCGGACGGCCGGCCCTCGCCACTGCGCATCCGGGACGACGGGGCAGGGCCTTCTTCTCTTCATCCGGCGGACCCGCCGGTGCGGCGCCGCTGATCTCGCTGCTCGGCGCGGACGAGGACGCATGGTTCGCCCAGTTCGACAACCGGCAGGGCGCACTGCCCTGAGGCAGACCGATGGCGGTGGGGCGGACGGGCAGCCCCTGGCGACGGCCGTGCCTGCCGGAAGGGATCCGAGAAGCGTTGACGGGCCGTGCGCTCGCGCCGAGAGTGGCGATCATGAGTACTTCCGGCGCAGCATCGCGGGCCGAGGCCGCTTCGTCCGTCCGCGAGTTCACCCCGGCGCTGATCCTGCGCAACGCGGTCTTCGTGTGTCTGGCGGCCGCGCTGGCCGCGCAGCTCTCCATGCCCGTTTCCGAGTCGTCGACGCCCTTCACGCTGCAGACCCTCGCCGTGCTGCTCGCGGGGCCGCTGGCGGGGGCCCGCGCGGGCACGGCGGGCATCCTGCTCTACCTGCTGGCCGGCGCGCTGGGTCTGCCCGTGTTCGCGGATGGACGCGGGGGCAGCGAGGTGCTTTCGGGGCCCACGGCAGGCTTTCTCTGGAGTTTCCTGCTGTTGCCGACGCCCCTCGCCCACCTGGCACGCCGCATCGACGGATCCTGGTCCGCGCTCTGGTTCGGCTGCTTCCTCGTCGGGCACCTGCTGATCCTGCTGTTCGGCTTCGGCTGGCTCGCGTTCGGCGCCGGCGTCGCGGTGACCGCCTCCAGCTGGAGCGTCTTCCTGCCCGGTGCCGTGCTCAAGAGCATGCTCGGCGTCCTGGTGCTGCGCTTCACGCCCACGCACGTGACGCGCTCCGCCTCGCGGCGCAGACCGAGGATCGAGCCGGAATGACGGCGGCGCTGTGCTGCTGGAACTGCGGTGTCGAGCTCGCGACGCTCGTGCTGCCCGTGAGTCGCCGTGCCGACTGCCCGGAGTGTCGCGCCGAGCTGCACTGCTGCCGCATGTGTCGCCATTTCGATCGGAGCCGCCCGGCGCAGTGCCGGGAGGACCGTGCCGAGCCGCCGACCAACAAGGAAGTCGCCAACTTCTGCGACTGGTTCGAGCCCGCCTCGGGACTCGCGGGGGTGCTGGCGCCGGAGGATCGTGCCCGTGCGCGCCTCGATGCGCTCTTCGGTGGGGTCCCGGCGCAGGCTGGGGGCGATGCCGACGGCGGCGCCTCGCAGGATCCGTCGCCCGACGGCGCGGACGACCCCGACCCTGCCGCGAACGCCCGGCGCCGTCTCGACGATCTCTTCGACTGAGCGCGACGCCGGGGTGACCACGGCCCTGGACGCTGCGTCCGGCGCACCCCTAAGCTCGGCGGCGAAGGAGGTAGGCCCATGATCCTCGATTCCATGGAAGTGACCCCGGCCGCGTTCGAGGCCGGGACCGGTTGGGCGCTCAAGCCCGAGGGCGCCTGTCGGGGCGATGTCTGCGTACCGCTCCGTGAGGCGCCGGGTGCGCTGGTCGATGCACGCGTCGTCGCCGCGGCCCTCGGCATGCCGATCGTCGACGATGCCGAGCACGGCGTGTCGGCCATCGGCCCCGCGACGCTGAACGGGCGCGCCCTCGCGTCCGCCGATGCACCGGATCTCGTGCTCGAGGATCTGGAAGGCAACGCCTTCCGCCTCTCCAGGCTCCGCGGCCAGAAGATTCTCGTCTACGCCTGGGCGCCCTACTGAGGGTGCTCCGGTGACCTCCCCGTGTGGGCGGCGTTGCGAGAAGCACTGCATCCGAAGGGGCTCGAACTGGTCACGGTCGGCCTGGACGTGCTCGGGGCCGACGGCTGCCGGGCTTTCGTCGAGGCGGCGCGGCCGCGCCATCCCTCGCTGATCGATCGGCATCACCAGCTCGCCGACCGCTTCGGCGTGACCAACATCCCCCAGAGCATCTGGATCGACGAGGCCTTCCGCATCGTTCGGCCTGCCGAGGCTGCGCCAGCGCCGCCGCGCGAGGACGAGAGGCCGGCCATCGAGATGCCTGCGGACGTGCCGGAGCGCTTTCGCGACATGATGGCCGAGGCGGCGAAGATCCCGAACGCCGGCGAGGCCTACCACGCAGCCCTGCGCGACTGGGTGGAGCGGGGTGCGGAGTCGCGTTTCGCCCTCGACGAAGAGGAGGTCGTGCGGCGGTCGCAGCCGCGCGACGCTTCCGTCGCCGAAGGGCACGCGCACTTCGAACTCGCCACCTGGCTCGAGGCGAGGGGCGAACACGAGGCGGCCATCGGCCACTTCCGGCGCGCACACCAACTGGTACCGGACAGCTGGACCTTCCGGCGGCAGGCCTGGTCCCTCGAGACCGTGCCCGAGGCGGGGCCGCTCGCGCGCTTCTGGCAGGGCCCGAAGCCGGGTGAGGAGGGGGCCTGGCCCTACGAGGGCGACTGGCTCGCGGACGTGCAGCGCGAGGGCGCGGAGAACTACAACGAGGGTTTCGTGCCCTGAGAGACCCCGGGGCCCGCCGCGCAGGCCCGGGGGGGCTTCATGAATCGAGCAGTGCGGCGACGTCGGCGTCGATCTCCTCCGGCGTCACGGTGGGGGCATAGCGCTTCACCACCCGTCCCTCGCCATCGACGAGGAACTTGGCGAAATTCCAGGGAATGTCGGGCTTGCCGTCGTCCCCTGGGGCTTCGCTGGTGAGCCACCTGTAGAGCTCGCAGGCGCCGTCGCCGTTGACCTCGATCTTCGCGAACATCGGGAACGCAGCGCCGTACCTGGAGCGAGCGAACTCGTGTATCTCCTCGTTCGTCCCAGGTTCCTGGGCGCCGAACTGGTTGCAGGGAAACGCGAGCACCTGGGCACCGCGATCCTTGTACTTCTCATGCAGAGCACTCAACCCGGAGTACTGCGGCGTGAGACCTCAGGCGGAGGCTACGTTGACGATGACGCAGGCCTTGCCCCGGAAGGCATCGAAACACACCTCTTCGCCGGTAATGGACGTCATGACCAGATCATGGAAGCCGCTCATGGGTGTTCCTCCTCGTTGACGGTCCGCCGAGTCTGGCGTGCGCGACGTCGGGCGCCAAGCCCCCCTCTCGGAGCGCGTCCAGGTAGGGGGTGGCGTCCCAGGTCGGCCAGCGCTCGCGCGTCCGGTCGATGGTCCGGCGGGTCCAGAAGGCGTGGCCCGGTGCGGGCACGCCCAGGCAGGCGAGCTGTTCCGGCGTGGCGTGCGTGAAGATCAGGTCCCAGCGCTTCCAGAACGCGTGTGGCCAGGCGGACCAGCCGATCTGCTCGTTGCCCGCGGCCTTGTAGCTCGCCGTCAGCGTGTAGCGGTGGCCCGCCGGCGCGGTCAGGTTCGTGCCACGGTGATAGACGTCGATGCCGTAGGCGAAGATCGATCCGGCGGGACCCGCCCCGGATCGCTCCCGGGACCTCAGGGGCGCCTGCATCTCGTCCGTCGCGAAGGGCATGCGCTCTGTCTCGAAGAGCGCATCGGAGTCCGACAGGGGCACGTAGTGGATGGCGCCGTGCGCATCGGTGACCTCAGTGAAGTAGATCATCACGTTGATGGTGCGCAGGGCCGCGTCGTCGGACGGAACCGTCAGGGTGTGATTCTTGAAGTCGCAGTGAAAGGTCTGGTCGAAGTCCGCCTCGCCGGTGAACTTCGCCCAGCTGTGCGCCTGATAGAGGTGCACCGCGTCGACGCCGAGGGTCGCCCGGGCGAGATCGATCAAGGCCGGATGCAGGGCGATCAGGTTCAGGGCCGGCGAACAGTCGAAGGGCAGATCGTCGAAGTTCCTGAACTGATCTCGCGAGAAGACGCCGATGGCATCGTCCAGCTTGTCGTTCCGCGCAGTGCCGGCCTCGGGTCTTCGTACGCCGTAGAGCTTTTCCATGTCCTCGCGGCAGGGCGCGATCTCCTGTTCCGAGAAGAAGCCCTCAATCAGCACCGCACCCTCGTCGCGCCAGGCGGCGAGGTCGGTGTCGCTGAACCGAGGGAGTCGCTCGGCGGATGCGTTCATGGACCCACTCCGGTGAGGAATCTCGGACGGGTCGATACTGGCAGGAGCGCGCGGGAGCGGCCACGGGGCCGCCCCCGGCGAGGGAGCGTCAGACGTGCAGCTTGACCGGCATGCTGCTGTAGCCCTTCACGAAGGCCGACAGCGTGCGGGTCGGTTCGGCCATGACCTCGACGTGCTCGAAGCGCTTGAGGATCTCCTCCCAGACGATGCGCAGCTGCATCTCGCCGAGCCGGTTGCCCATGCAGCGGTGGATGCCGTAGCCGAAGGAGACGTGGCTGCGCGCGTTCGGCCGGTCGACGATCACGCGATCCGGGTCCTCGAAGTGGTCCGTGTCGCGGTTGCCCGAGACGTACCACATGACGACCTTGTCGCCCTTGCTGATCTTCTGACCGTTCAGTTCCGTGTCCTCGAGGGCGCGGCGGCGCATGTGCGCGAGCGGGGTCTGCCAGCGGATGATCTCCGCCACCATGTTCGGAACGAGCGAGGGGTCCGCCTTCAGCTTCGCGAACTGGTCCGGCCACTTGTTCATGGCGTAGACCCCGCCGGTGATCGAGTTCCGCGTCGTGTCGTTGCCCCCGACGATGAGCAGCACGAGATTGCCGAGGTACTCCAGGGGGCGCTCGTGCATGTCGCGGGTGGCTTCGCCGTGGGCGAGCATGGACACGAGGTCGTTGCCGGGCTCGGCGTTGACGCGCTCGTTCCAGAGCCGCGTGAAGTACTCGAGGCACTCGATCAGTTCGGCCCGTCGCTGCTCCTCCGAGTCGACGATGCCTGCGTCGGGGTTCGCGGTGGCGACGTCGGACCAGCGCGTGAGCTTGCGGCGGTCCTCGAAGGGGAAGTCGAAGATCGTCGCGAGCATCTGCGTCGTGAGCTCGATGGACACGCGATCGACCCAGTCGAACTCCTCGCCGATGGGGAGCGAGTCGAAGATGTCGCCGACGCGCTGGCGGATCACCGGCTCGAGGAGCGCCAGGTTCCGGGGCGAGACCACGCCCTGGACCGTCTTCCGCTGCACGTCGTGCTTGGGCGGGTCCATGGCGATGAACATCGGGAGCGTGAAGTCCTCGTCCTGGTCACCGATCGTGATGCCGGTCTCGGACGAGAACACCTTGTGGTGGGTGTCGACGTGCATGATGTCGTCGTATTTCGTCACCGACCAGTAGGGCCCGAATTCGCTCTCCGGGCAGAAGTGCACGGGAGCTTCCTTGCGCAGGCGCTCGAACCACGGGTAGGCGGCATCCGCCTGGAACAGCTCGGCCTGGGCCACGTTGAAGGTGTCGAGCGGCAGCGACCAGGGGTCCTGCTCGACGGGGTTCGGCTTCGCCGCTTGCGGCTCGACGGGTGCTTCGCTCATGTGTCCTCCCTCGGAACGTGAGCCAAAGGTGAGTCGGGGCTCATGAATTGCGAAAGATCCACGCGGGTGAAGGCTCTGTCAATGTCCGCGATCACCTGTCGGCGGGTCCGGCTCACTTTCCGGACGTGCCCATGAAGGCCGCGAGCACGAGGGATCCGGCCACCGCCACGGCGCCTGCGATCGACGCTCGGGGCGAGCGCATGCGGACGTGGTCGATCCGGCCGGTGGCTGCGTCCATGGAGCGAGCGGTCCTTTCGGCAGTGCACCCGTGCCCCGTCTCCCGCGGTTGCGTGCGCCTCGGTGCGCTTGCACTCTCTGCGCCCTGATTCGCGTGCATCGCCGGCGCGCGCCCGACCCTGGGAGATATGGATGGTCAAGCTCGCGGACCGCTTCGATTCCTGGCAGCCCATCGAGGACGACGACGCAGCGATCGCCGCGGCCCTCGAGGAGGCGAACATCCCGGCGCTGATGGCGGCGCTCGTTCACGTCACCGGGGACGCCTCGATCATCCGACAGGGCATCGGCCCCGCGAACGAGTTCTTCGGTGACGCCGACGGCAACATCGCCGAGGACGACAAGGCCCGGGTACGCGCGCAGGCGCTCGAAGTCCTGAAGGGCTACCGGGATCGTGGCTGCACGCTGCCGCCGCCACCCTCGGGCGAGCTGGTGCGGGAACTCATGGACTTCATCGCGGGGCAGGAACTGCCCGACGACTACGAGCATTTCCTCGAGCGCGAACTCGCCCTCGACGGCACCGATCCCTACTGGCAGCCGGGTCTCGACGCCCTGCCGGCTCAGGACAAGTCCGCGTTCAGGGTGCTGATCGTCGGCGCCGGCATGTCCGGTCTGCTCGCGGCCCATCGGCTGCGCCAGGCCGGCATCGATTTCATCGTGGTGGAGAAGAACGAAGAGGTCGGCGGCACCTGGTTCGAGAACACCTATCCCGGTTGCCGCGTGGACAGCCCGAACCACACCTACTCCTACTCCTTCGCACCCAACGACTGGCCCCAGCACTTCTCCGCCCAGCCGGTGCTGCTCGACTACTTCCGCCGCTGCGCCGATCAGATGGCGATACGCGACCGGATCCGCTTCGGGACCGAGGTCGTGCGCTCGATCTGGGACGAGCGCTCCGCGACCTGGCAGACCGAGCTCCGGACGCAGGATGGTGGCACGGAGCAGATCAGGACGAATGCGATCATCTCGGCCACGGGTCAGCTCAACCGACCGCGCATGCCGGAGCTCCCGGGCATGGACCGCTTTCGCGGCCCGAGCTGGCATTCGGCCCGCTGGAACCAGGACGTGGATCTCACCGGCAAGCGCGTCGGAGTCGTGGGCACGGGCGCGAGCGCCTTCCAGTTCGTGCCGCGCATCGCTCCGCAGGCCGCGAAGGTGACCGTCTTCCAGCGCACGCCGCCCTGGGTGAGCCCGCGCGAGGAGTATTACCAGGAGATCCCGGACGGCAAGCACTGGCTGCTGAATCACGTGCCCTTCTATGCGAAGTGGTTCCGCCTGCTCATGTTCTGGCGCACGTCCGAGGGCATTCTCTCGATGGTGAAGCGGGAAGCGGCCTACGACGATCGGCAGGATGCCGTGAGCGAGGCGAACGAGATGCTGCGGAACATGCTCCTCGAGTACATGAAGTCCGTGCTCGGAGACCGCCCCGATCTCATCGAGAAGTGCACGCCGGACTATCCGCCGGCCGGCAAGCGCATGCTCGTCGACGACGGCACCTGGCTGCGCACGCTGACGCGTGACGACGTGGAGCTGGTCACGGACCCGATCCGCGAGATCACGGAAGGCGGCCTCGTCACCGAGGCCGGCGTCGAGCACGAATTCGACGTGATCATCTACGGCACCGGCTTCCACGCATCGAAGATCGCCTGGCCGATGGAATTCGTGGGCCGGGGCGGACGCGAACTCCAGCGCGAGTGGGACGGAGATCCTCGCGCCTATCTCGGCATCACCGTGCCGGGCTATCCAAATCTCTTCCTGATGTACGGCCCGAACACCAACATCGTGGTGAACGGCTCGATCGTGTTCTTCAGCGAGTGCGAGATGCGCTACATCCTCGGCTGCCTCGAGCTGATCATCGGTGGCCCGCACGCCGCGATCGAGTGTCGGCAGGACGTGCACGACGCCTTCAACGAACGCATCGACGCGGGGAATGCGGCCATGGCCTGGGGCGCCCCGCAGGTACGCAGCTGGTACAAGAACGCGCAGGGCAGGGTGACGCAGAACTGGCCGTTCACGCTCGTCGACTACTGGCGGCGGACGCTCGCACCCGAGGTAGACGACTTCACGCTCCTCGATGCGGTGGCACCGGAGCAGCGAAGTGCCTGAGCCGATGGCGCAGGGAATGCGTGCGTTCGCTCGAGGGCGGACCATCGTGACGCTCCTCACGCTCGGCCGGCGCCGGCGTCGGACAGCCTGGCCACTGCCCGTCTTCGTCGCGTGCGGCCTGTTCCTCGCCGACATGACGGCGACGGCTTCCCCCATATCCAGCTTCAGCGTCGGTCTGGAGGCTCGTGCGACGGACAATGTCCTGCGCGCGCCCACGGACGAGCGCAGCGATACGATCTTCCTTCCCGAGGCTGCGATCGGCCTCGAGGATCGGTGGGATCGGATCGAACTCGAGGCGGACTACCGATATCGAGCGCGCCGTTTCCGGCGTGATTCCTTCCCGAACGATCAGATCGTCACGGGTACGGCGGAAGTGGGCGTCCAGGTCGTGCCAGAGCGATACCGCATCGCGCTCGGTCACGAGCGCCGGCAGACCCTTCAGGATCCGCAACTCGCGGACACCCCCTTCAATCAGATCGAGACGGACCTCCTATCGCTGACGCAGGAACTGTTGGTCCTGTCGACTCCCCTGTCTTCGCTTGCGGCCAGGGGAGTGTTGACGAGAGCTTCAGGCGCGCTACCTGCCGACGAGAGCGATCGCGCGACGATCGAGTTGGTCTTCGATCGGCGCATCGACAGCCGTACGACGCTCGGCGTCGCAGCCGAGTTCCTCGACGTGGACTTCGAACTGGCCGTGCTGCCGGATTTCGACCGCCGCAGCGTTTTCGCGCGTCTGGGACGATCCGGGCGCAACTGGACGCTCGATCTGGGCGTCGGCCAGAACGAGATCAGACGCGCAGGCTTCGATTCGTCGAGCGGCTTCGCGGGGGATCTGGCCTTCGAATGGACCCCGACTGCGCGAATCACGGCACGGCTGTCTGCGGCGAGGCAGCTCAGCGACCAGGCCGCTCAGGGCGCTTTCGCCGTCCTGGATCCGGATGCGTTCCTGACTCCCGCGGAGTTCGACGGGCTGGTCTTCGAGGACACGTCCGTGAACCTCGATGTGAGCCTTGCCCGGGAACGATTCGAGCTCTTCGCGTCGCTCGGCGCCGCATCGCAGGACTTCGAGGACTCCGACCAGGAGTTCCAGACGACCAGTGCCTCCGTCGGACTGTCGTATCGGCTGAGGCGTGCATTCCGCTTCTACTCCAGCGTACGTTGGTCGAACGCCGAGTTCGAGGATGGCTTGGCCGTCGGATCGCGGGAGGACGAACAGCGTGCGCTCGAGATCGGGCTCGCCTGGGAGCCCGGTCCCCGAACGCAGGTTGGTCTGTCGCTGTTCGACGAACGCCGCGACAGCTCCGATCCGGGACCCGCCTTCGGCGAGGCCGCGGGCGGGTTCTTCATCTTCGACGAGCAGGCGATCGTTCTCAGGCTCTCGAGAAGCCTGCTCTGATCTCGGCCGGGACTCGCCTCTACCCGCGGGTGCCCGGGCAGGCAACGACTGCGCCCACTTCTGGTAGGCTCGCGCTGCTCGCCGCCCAGCAGCTGGAACACTCATGCGCCGCGCCGCCATCGTCTCGCCCCTTCGTACACCCGTCGGTCGTTTCCTCGGCACGCTCGCACCGCTTCCGGCCGAGCGTCTCGCCGCCCGGGTCATCCGGGCGGTCGTCGATGCTTCCGGGGTCGACCCGGAACGCGTCGATGAGGTGGTGATGGCGCAGAGCTACGCCAACTCGGAGGCGCCCTGCATCGGCCGCTGGGCCGCACTCGCAGCCGATCTGCCCCTTGCCGTGCCCGGAATCCAGACGGACAGGCGCTGCGGCGGTGGTCTTCAGGCGGTCGCCACGGCGGCGATGATGGTGCAGACCGGCGTCGCGGACGTGGTCGTCGCGGGCGGCGTCGAGAGCATGAGCAACATCGAGTACTACACGACCTCCATGCGCGGTGGTTCGCGGTCGGGCAACGTGCAGCTCTTCGACCGGCTCGAGCGTGGTCGTGAACGCTCGCAGCCGGAGGAACGCTTCGGTCCCATCTCCGGAATGATCGAGACGGCGGAGAACCTCGCTCGCGACTACGCCATCGATCGTGAGGCCGCGGACGCCTTCGCGGCAGAGAGTCACCGGCGGGCCGCCGCCGCGCAGCAGGCCGGACGCTTCGCGGACGAGATCGTCGCTGTCGAGGTGCCACAGCGCCGCGGCGATCCGCTGCGTCTCGACCACGACGAAGGCATCCGACCGGAGACGAGCGCCGAGTCCCTCGGGAAGCTGAGACCGATCATGACGGACGGCGTCGTCACCGCAGGCAACGCGAGTCAGCAGAACGACGCGGCGGCGGCCTGCCTCGTGGTCTCCGAGGACGCGCTCGAGACGCTGGGCCTCGAGCCGATCGGCTGGTTCCTCGGTTGGGCGGCGGCGGGCTGCCATCCGGCGACCATGGGCATCGGCCCGGTGCCCGCCGTGGAGAAGCTGTTCGCGCGGACGGGACTCGGCTTCGAGGATCTGGATCTCGTGGAGCTGAACGAGGCCTTCGCCTGTCAGGTGCTGGCGGTCCTGAAGGGCTGGGGCTGGGACGATCGGGAGCGGCTGAACGTCAATGGCTCGGGGATCTCTCTCGGCCATCCGATCGCTGCGACCGGCGTGCGCATCATGACGACGCTGCTGCACGAACTGCGGCGTCGGGGTGGTCGCTACGGACTCGAGACCATGTGCGTGGGTGGCGGTCAGGGCATGGCCGCGCTCTTCGAGCGTGCCTGAGCGGCGTTGCATCCCCGGCGCGCCGCAGGCGAGACTTCCCCTGGACCAGCGGGCCACCGGCCCGGAAACCGGAGATACAGATGGCCAATCCCGCCATGACGCCGCCTGACGAATCGCCCGAGGCGCGAGAGCGCGCGCTCGACGCGGTCCGGGAGCTGCTGCGCTGGGTCGGAGAGGACCCGGATCGGGAAGGGCTGCTGGAGACGCCGCGCCGCGTCGTCGATGCCTATCTGGAGTATTTCCGGGGCTATGGAGAGGACCCCGCCGCCTATCTCGCCAAGACCTTCGAGGAGGTCGGCGGTTACGACGAGATCGTGCTGCTGCGCGACATACCCTTCCATTCCCATTGCGAGCATCACATGGCGCCGATCCTCGGCAAGGCTCACGTGGCCTATCTGCCCGCGGACCGGGTCGTGGGCATCAGCAAGCTCGCGCGCGTGGTGCATGCCTATGCGCGGCGGCTGCAGGTGCAGGAGCGACTCACGGCCGAGGTCGCCGAGTGCATCGACACGCAGCTGCAGCCGAGGGGCGTCGGCGTGATCATCGAGGCCACGCACGCCTGCATGACCT
>JAZBPO010000227.1:0-10928 GCA_036351675.1 Pseudomonadales bacterium | reverse complement strand
GGCCTGGGACTGGCAGCCGGATCTCGCCAACTGGTCCATGTACACGCCCTGGCCCTTCACGCCGCTGTTCGAATCACTCGGCGACAAGGTCGAGGTGTTCGACTACGAGAAGTACAACTTCGTCACGCCGATCATGAAGCCCGACGCCATGGACCGGGCCGAACTGCTCGACCGCGTCATGCACAACTACCGGCGCTTCTACATGCAGAAAGCGTTGTTCCATTATCCCTGGCGGGGAACGGGCTTCCGGCGCCGCTACCTGCTCGGCTGCCTGAAGGCCTTCCTGAAGGCCGGTGTGCAGCGCACCTTCTACGACCTCGGCCGCGTCGGCTACTGGGGCCCCCAGTCGAAGAAGAACGTGGACTTCCACTTCGACGAGCACCGCTCCGCGCCGCTCCCCGAGAACGCCGCGCCCGAGAACGCCGACTGGCGCGTGATGCACGAGCAGAAGATCAAGCGCGCCGAGCGCAAGGCGGCGATCAAGGCGAAGCGTGCGGAGCCGGTGGACGCCATGCCCATGGCCTGCGGCGGGGGCACGCAGCAGCTGGAGGACGACGATGTCCGGCCTGTCCGCTTCGTCGACTGACGCGAGCTCCGAGGCGGCACACCGGATCGGTCCGAACGCCGTCCTGCAGCTGATCGAGACGCTGCACGATCATCAGGAGGACGCCCTCGCGGGCGACGTCTTCAGACGGGCCGGCGCCGGTGCCTGGCTCCTCGAGCCGCCGGAAGAGATGATCGGCCAGGAGGACGTCGCGCGCGTCCACGGCGCGCTCTGGGATCTGGTGCCCATCGACGTCGCCCGCGACCGGGCCCGCGAGGCGGGCCTGCGCACCGGCGACTACATCCTCGCGCACCGGATCCCGAAGCCGGCGCAGACGCTGCTCAGGCTGCTGCCGGCGCCTCTCGCGGCGCGGGCCCTGTGCAAGGCGATCTCCGCCCATGCCTGGACCTTCGCGGGCTCCGGCGAGTTCGACTACGCCTTCGAGGACGTGCTGCGCCTGCGCATCACGGCCAATCCCATCGCGCTGCGCCACTCACCGCAGCCGGACTGCGTGTGGCACGTGGCGGTGTTCGAGCGGCTCTTCTCGCGCCTCGTGCATCCCGAGACCCACGTGATCGAGGTGGCCTGCACGGCGCTCGGTGATCCGGCCTGCGTGTTCGAGGTGCGCTTCGGCACGGCCTGAGAAGCGCATCAGCCGCCCCCGACGCCGACCGGCATCCGCGGTGCGATGGGCCGTGCGTTCGTATCCTCCCCCCACAGCATGGCCAGCAGACGCGCCCGTTTCTCCGGCGTCACCTGCCGCGCCGCCCAGTAGTCCACGTGCGCCTCGGGCCCCGCGCCGCGCGCGAGACGAATGCCCCAGAGCGGTTCGATCTCGTTCGGCAGCAGCGAGTAGCGCACGTCGACGACCTCGTTCGGGCGCTCGGGCCGCCAGGCCAGATGGTCGGAGGAGAACCAGCGGAAGCGTTCGATGTCGCGCGCCTGCTGGCTCAGCGGATGCAGCCAGGGCAGATGGCGCGCCACGTCCAGGCGCTCGGCGCGCTCGCCGGCGTAGGCGCGCACAGTCAGGCCGGCGCGCACGGCGTCGACGTGGAAGTACCCCTCGTGTTCGTACACCACCTTCCAGAGCAGCAGGTTCGCGAAGCCGGGCTTCGCCGAGACGCTCACGCCTTCGTGTCCGCGCGACGCCGCCAGCGCCTCGCCCGCCGACTCGACCCGCACCTTCTGCACGAAGCCGAGACTCATGTAGGCCGCCATCCACAGGAGCGCCACGTGCGCGAAGCGAGGCGAACGGCGCCGCACCGCGAACAGCACGAGCAGCAGCGCCGGAATCGTGAACAGCGGGTCCACCACGGAGATGCTGTTCCAGGCGAAGCGCGCGTTCGAGAACGGCCAGAGCAGCTGCGTACCGTAGGTCGTGCAGCCGTCCAGCAGGCCGTGCGTGGCGTAGCCGAGGAAACAGAAGAAGTAGGTCTCGCCGAAGGACAGCCAGCGCCGCGCGACCGTGTGGAACAGCCCCGCACAGAGCAGCGCCCCGATCGGGATGAACGCGAGCGCGTGCGTGAAGTGCCGGTGGTACTCGAGGAACAGCAGTGGATCGGTGTCGGAGCGGATCAGCACGTCGAGGTCCGGCGCCATGCCCGCGAGCGCTGCGAGCGTGGCGGCGACGCCGATCTTCTCCGGCCGGCTCACCGCCTCGCCGACGCTGGCGCCGAGGACGCCCTGGGTCACCGGGTCCATGGACGCGCCTCAGTCTTCCGCCGCTTCGTCGTCGCCGTCACCGCCGTCGAGCGGCTCGCCGCCGTAGCGCTCGAACCAGGCGAGCACGTTGTCCACCTTCGCGTTCAGGCGCGAGGGCCGGCCGGCGATGCCGTGCGAGGAGCCGGGTACGCGCACCATCACCGCGTCGATGCGACGCAGCTTCAGCGCCTGATAGAACTGCTCGGTCTCGGAGATCGGCGTGCGCTGATCCTCCTCGCCGGTGATGAGCAGCGTCGGCGTGGTGACGTTGCCCACGAGCGAGAGCGGCGAACGCTGCCAGTAGTGCTCGAGGTTCTCCCAGGGCGGCCCCGGGAACTGGAACGGCACCTGGTAGACGTAGGAGTCGCCCGTGAGCACCTTGCTCGTCCAGTTGATGATCGGCTTCTGCACGGCGGCCGCGCGGAAGCGGTCCGTCAGGCCGATGGCGTAGGCGCTCGCGATGCCGCCGGCCGAACCGCCGGTGATGTACAGCCGATCGGGATCGGCGATGCCCCGCTCGACGAGCGCGTCCAGGCCCGCGTCGTGGTCGGCGTAGTCCGCCTCGCTCGAATAGAGGTACTGGAGCGCGAGCGCGAACTCCTCGCCGTAGCCCGTGCTGCCGCGGTGGTTGTCGTAGAAGACGACGTAGCCGGCCGCCGCGTAGCGCTGCATCTCCGCGCTGAACTGCGGTCCGTAGGCGAGGTGCGGGCCGCCGTGGATCTCGAGGATCGTCGGATAGGCCCGGCCAGGCTCGTAGTCCGGCGGCGTGATGTACCAGCCCTGGATCGGCAGGCCGTCGTGCGAGGAGGTGTAGCGCAGCTCGTGCACCTCGCCGAGGGCGCGGCGACCGAGCAGCTCCTCGTTCAGCGCCGTGAGCGCGCGCGGGCCCCGGCCGTCGACCACCGCCACCTCGGCGGGCCGCTCGGCCGTCCCGTACGTGAAGGCGACCACGCCCTCCGGCGAGACCGTGAAGTCACCGGAGAGATAGGGCCGGCCGAGGCTCGTGCCGCCGAGCGTCTCGGCGACGACGGTCGGCTCGCCGCGCAGGCCGATGCGCGCGACCTTGCGCGCGCCCTGCTCGTCGAAGGCGTAGTAGAGCGTGCGCGCGTCGGACCACTGCGGGTGCTGGACGGAGACGTCGAGGTCCGCCGTGAGCGCGCGGTCCTCTCCGGAGCGGAGGTCGAGCACGCGGAGGACGTCCGGGCGCCAGGCCACCTTCTCGCCGCTGTCGTGTAGATAGGCGAGACGACGACCGTCCGGGGAGACGACGGGATTCGCCTCGGCCCCTGCCATGTCCGTCAGCTGCTCGAGCACGCCGTCGGCCACGGCCACGGACCAGAGATCGGACTCGACCGCCTCGTACTGCCAGTCCGCGTCGCGATTCGCGCTGAAGTAGATGCGTGCGCCGTCCGCCGACCAGGCGAGCGGGCCGCGGTGATCGAAGTCGCCCTCGGTGAGCTGGCGCGGCGTGCCGCCCTCGGCGGGCACCACGAACACGTGCTCGTGACTGACGGTCACGAAGCCGGCGCCGTCGCGCTTGTAGCGCACGGCGGAGAAGGTCTTCACGGCCGCGGACCAGTCGGAGCCCTCCGGGCCCTTGCGCGGCTTCACGAGCGGTTCGTTCTTCCCCTCGATCGCCATGGTGAAGGCGAGCCAGCGGCCGTCCGGAGACCAGGACAGGTTCCGTGGCCGCTCCGGCAGGTGCGCGACGCGCGCGCTCTCGGGGGCGTCGAACCAGCGCACGCGGATCGCCGGCCCGTCGTCGTCGGACTCGATCCAGGCGAGGCGGTCGCCGTCGGGCGAGATGCGCGGATCGGTCGCGCTCGGGCCGCCCGTGACGAGCGGGCGATGGCGACCGCCGTCCACGTCCAGCACCCAGAGGTCGGAACGCGTGCGGTCCGACATGATGTCGTTGGCACGGCGCTCGTAGACGATGGTCGCGCCGTCGGGGGAGATGCGCGGATCGGCGGCGAACTCGAGTTCGAACACGTCGTCCGCGGAGAAGGTCGGCAGCTCGGCGGCGTACACGGGCAGCACGAAGGACGCGACGAGGAGTCCCGGGGCTCCTCGGGAGAGACAGGTCAGCTTCACGAACGGCCTCCAGAAAGGGAGCCCGGGAAGCCTACCTGCCCGGCGCCCGCTCGTCGCGGGCGCTCAGCGGAAGCGACGGCCGACCGCGAGGCCCCAGACCAGGGTCTCGTGTCGACGCGTGACGTCCAGATTCACCGAGGGCGCGATGCTCCATGCTCTGCCGACCTCGAACTCGTAGAAGAATCCCGCCCGGCCTACCAGGCGCGGCTCGGTGCGCGTGCGCACGAAGGCGCCGTGACCGGCCTCGTGCTCGATTTCCCGTTCGCGCTCGTACTCGACGCCCGGCCCGAACTGGAACACGAAGCCGGGGAGCATGTGCCAGTCGATCACGGCGAGGGCCGTGGTCGAATCGACCTCGTCACCCGCATGCTCGATCACCGCACCGACGCCGATGCGATGGGTGAGTTCGTATTCGAGGTCGACGCCGATCGTGCCGCCGTGGCGCCCTTCGTCCTGCACCTGACTCGCACCCAGCAGCAGGGCGAGATGCAGATCGCGGCCACCGTCGGCGCGGTGCCGCGTCGGCTGCGCAGAGAGCGTCGCCGGGACGGAGACCAGAAGCAGGACCAGTGCGGATCGCAGAAGCAACACCTGTACACCCCTACCCCGGTCACGGTCGGCGACCTCACGCTACGCCGATCGGTCAACCCGAGGGACGATCTGGGTCAAGGTGCATCACTCGCGCAAGCGTCCGCCCGGAAAGGCTGGCGGGACCATGACCTGGCCGCGGCAGAGCGCCTCCCGACCGCCCCGCCAGCCATCGTCGTCTCGAACTGCCGATCGAGCCCCGAGCCGCACGACCGTCTCGTGTCCTACGTCAAGGTGGCCGCCGAGATGCTGTGAGATTCAAGAACGGCAAAGAACCGGCAGGAGACGGTACACCATGACCAGCGAAACACTCGCACCGGAGGAGATCCGTGCCCTGGAGGAGGCTCTCGACGACGAGCACAAGGCCTGGGCCACCTATGACCAGGTCATCCGGGACTTCGGGCCGGTACGCCCCTTCGTGAACATCCGCGACGCGGAGGCCCGTCACATCGGCGCCCTGGAGCGGCTCCACGAGCGCTTCGGCATGCCGATTCCCACCAATCCCTGGCCCGGGCGCGTGAAGCGCTACGAAAGTCTCCTCGCGGCCTGCGCGGACGGCGTGGCGGGCGAGATCGAGAACGCGGCGCTCTACGACCGCCTGCTCGCGGCCGTCCGTCACGAGGACGTGCGCCAGGTGCTCGGCAATCTCCGAGCGGCTTCCCAGGAACGACATCTGCCGGCCTTCCGGCGCTGCGTGGCGCGCGGTGGACGACCCGGCCGTGGACCGGGCGGCGGACGCGGCGACGGACCCGATGGCGGTCCGGGGCGCCGGCGCGGTTGCTGCGGGGACTGATCGCGGTGGACGCATTCTGGGCCGCCTTCGGCACCAGCGCCGTGGCCGCGCTGGTGACCACCGCGGGCATCGCGACGATCCGGCGACACAAGGCCTGGGGCGAGTACAACAGCCCCTATTTCATGTGCTTCGCGGCGGGCGTCCTGGTGTCGGCGTCCTTCCTGCACATGATCCCGCGCGCCATGGCCATGACCACGCTGGCGCCGGCGTACCTGCTCGGCGGCTTCCTCGGGCTGCTGCTCTCGAATCACTTCCTGACGGCCTTCGTCTGCCAGCGGGGTACAGGGGCGAAGGACGCAGCCCTCGGCCTCGTTCCCCTCCTCGGCATCGGCCTGCACTCGCTTCTGGACGGGGTCGTCTACTCCGTCGCCTTCGAGGTGAGCGTGCTCACCGGCGTGCTGGCGACCCTCGGCATGGTCCTGCACGAGTTCCCGGAAGGCATCGTGATCTACGTGCTGCTGCTGCGCAGCGGTTTCGCGGAAGGCCGGGCCGCGCTCTGGTCCTTCCTCGCAGCGGCCCTGAGCACGCCGGTGGGCATGCTGCTGTCCTGGCCTTTCGTACGCAGCCTGGACGCGCCCGTGCTCGGGGCCCTGCTCGCGGTCTCCGCGGGCGCCCTCGTCTACGTCGGTGCCACGCATCTGCTGCCACGGGCGGAGCAGGCCGGCCGGCGCCACAGCCTGCTGGCCGTGGCCGGCGGCGTCCTCGTCGCCTGCATCATCGTGAGCTCGAAGGGCTGAAGCCGCTCAGGGCGACCAGGTCGGCATGAGCCGATAGCCCTCGGACTGCAGGCCGTAGATCGCCGAGTAGGCGGACAGGGCAAGGTCGACGGGCGCGATCATCTCTTCCTTTCCGTAGCCCCGGTACGCCGCGGACTGGCCGCAGATCATCATGCGCACGCCGCGCGCCGCGAGGGCGTCGAGGAGGGGCCGATCCGGATTCGCGGTCCCGAAGCGTTTCCGATAGGCCTCGTCCGTCAGCGCTGCCCGGCCTGCGCTGCCGTGGATCACGAGCGCGAGCTGCATCGCTTCCGCTTCGACGCCGGCGCGCGCGTGCATGTTCATGAAGCGCGCGAGCGTCTCGAGACGCGGATTCGGCTGCGTCGCGTCCTCCGGACCCACCCAGACGTCGAAGAGCACACGGTACTCGTCGACGGGCGGCATGTAGTCGGGATCGACCTCGTCGTGGACCGCACCCCAGGCCTCGAACACGGGCCCAGCCGACCTTGGCGGAGCCCCCTCGGACAGCGCGTGCGGCGCGAGACCGAGCAGGGCGAGGAGCGTGAGCAGCTTGCCGGTTCCGTCGCGCATGGCGGCGCCCTCCCTCAGCGCGGTGTCAGGCGCAGCAGCTCGCCGTCACTGCTGCCGCGATCGTCCTCGAGCACCCAGATGGCGCCGTCGGGCCCTTCCACCACGCTGCGGATGCGCTGACCGAACTCGAAGCGCTCGACCTCGCGCGCCGTCTCGCCGTCGAGCTCGATACGGATCACGGCCTGCGAGGACAGGCCCGCCGCGAAGGCGTTCCCCTTCCAGTCCGAGAAGCGATCGCCGCCGTAGATCATCAGGTCGCCGGGCGAGATGGCCGGCACCCAGAAGGCCGCCGGCGCCTCGAACTCGGGGCGCGTGTCGTGGTCGGGGATCTCGCGCCCGTCGTAGTGATCGCCGTTGGAGACGAGCGGATAGCCGTAGTTGGCGCCGCGGCGAACGAGGTTCAGCTCGTCGCCGCCGGCCGGGCCCATCTCGAGCTCCCACAGGCGTCCCTCGAGATCGAGGGCGAGGCCGAGCGGATTGCGGTGGCCGAGGGACCACACCTGCGGATAGACACCGACGTCGTCGAGGAGCGGGTTCTCGTCGTAGAGATCGACGAAGGGATTGTCCTCGGGCACGGAGCCGTCGTCGTGCAGGCGCAGGACCTTGCCGAGGTTCGCCTGCATGTCCTGGGCGGGCGTGAACTTCTGCCGGTCGCCGGAGGAGATCCACAGATAGCCGTCGCCGTCGAAGAGCAGGCGATGGCCATAGTGGCCATTGCCCAGCACCTTCGGATACTGGCGCCAGATGACCTCGACGTCCTCGAGCCGGCCGCGACCGCGCGCGTCCAGCACCAGTCGACCACGTGCCACGGCGGCGCCGCGCGTGCCGCCCGTGCCGGGCTCCGCGTAGCTCAGGTAGACGAGGCCGTTGTCCTCGAACTCCGGATGCAGCGCCACGTCGCCGAGGCCGCCCTGGCCACCATAGGCCACGTCGGGAACGCCGGGGATCGGCCGCGATACGTCGCCGTCCTGCGTGACGATGAGCAGATTGCCCTTCTTCTCCGTGACGAGCATGCGCCCGTCCGGCAGGAAGGCGACGGCCCAGGGCTCGTCGAAGCTGGCGACGGCTTCCATCTCGAAGGGGAACTCGGCCGCACCGGCCGGCCCCACGAGGGCCAGGGGCAGCAGCAACGAGGTGGCGAGTACGAGGATACGACGACGGAACATGCGGGCCTCCAGAGCGGACGCGCGGTCGGGGAACGACACCCTAGCCGAGTCGCGTCCGCGGCGTCATCGCCGGGCGGGGCCCCCCGGCCGTTCGTCAGCGCCTCGGCAGCGGCGTCGGGTGCCCATGCTAGCGTCCCCGCGACCTCACGATCCGGGGGGGGGCCGATGCGCATGACGATCGCCACGAGTGCAGGGCCGCGGAGCTGGACCGACGAACGGATCCAGCTCTACGAGCGCCTGCAGGCCCACGAGTTCGACGATCCCGCTTCGGACTTCCCCTTCACGCAGCGCCTCGCGCGCGACAACCACTGGCCCCTCGCCTACGCGCGCCGGGTCGTGGACGAGTACCGCCGCTTCTGCTTCCTGGCCTGCGTGGAGGAAGAAGATGTCACGCCGTCCGATCAGGTCGACCAGGCCTGGCACCTGCATCTGCTCTACACGCGCGACTACTGGGGCCCCTTCGGTCGGGACGTGCTGCGTCGCCAGCTGCACCACGGGCCGACGCGCGGCGGAAGCGTGGAGCGGCGCCGCTACGACGATCAGTACACGCGCACGCGTCACGCCTACCTGCGCTGGTTCGGCGAACATCCGCCGGCGGACATCTGGCCGGGCGCGACGGAGCGCTTCTCGCGCGACGTGCGCTGGGTGCGCGTGAACCGGGACGACCACTGGCTCCTGCGCAAGCCCCGGCTGCGCGCGGTCGCCCGCGACCTGTCGGTCGTCTTCGCCCTGCTCGTGCTGATGCTCGCGAGCAGCGGCGCGCTGGCCGCGGGTGATCCGCGACCGCAGACCCTCTCGGACGCCGGCTACGACCCCTACGAACTCGCCGCGAGACCGTTCCTGTGGCTCTACGCCCTCGCCTGCGTCGGCGTCGCGACCACCTGCGCCCTCTCGGTCCGTACGCGCTCCCGCGCCATCGGCCGCGGCCGCGGTCGCGGTCGCGGCACCTTCGCCACCGACGTCTACACCACTGCGCTGCTCTGCGGCGGCGACGAACGCGTGCTGCTCGCGGCGCTGACGAAGCTCGTCGACGGCGGACACCTCACGGTCTCGAGTTCCGGGGAGATCCGTACCATGGATACACCCGATCCGGGCGCACACCCGCTCGAGCGGGCGCTCTACGACGAGGTCGAGCAGCATGGCGGACTCACGGGCGGCGCCCTGTTCGAGAAGTCACGTCTCCTGCCGCGGGCGCGCTTGCGCGCCCAGCGCGATGAGGCCGAACGGGCGGGCCTGCTGCTGAGGGCGTGGGAACGACCGAGCGCCGAACTCTGGATCGCCTCTCTCTTCCCGGCGGCCTTCGCCGCGCCGCGGATCCTGGCCGCCCTGCCGGCCGACCGCCCCATGGGCTGGCTCATCGCCCTGCTCCTGCTCGCGACGATCGGCGGACCCGCCATCGTCGCTGCCAGTCGCACCGCCCTCACGGAGGGCGGCCGCGTCGTGCTGGCGCGAGCGCGGCGGCGCGCGCTGCAGTTGAAGGCCCGGCGCCCCACGCTCGCGGGCGACGAACTCCTGTTCGGCGCCGCCGTCCTGGGCGGAGCCTTCCTCTCCGGGACCGTCCTCGCCGACGTCCGCCAGGCCGTTCCGTCCGGCGACGGCGGCGCGAGTTCGGGTGGCGACGGCGGTGACGGCGGCTGCGGCGGAGGGGGCTGCGGCGGCTGCGGCGGCTGAGCGCTGGGAAGGAGCGAACCGCGATTCCTGGCCACTTTCCCGCGGACGAACTGGCATTCACGCCCTCGCGAGTGAAGAATCGGTAGCCAGCAACAGGACGGATCGGTCTTCGAGAGGTGGCAATGATGCAGGGCAGATCAGGGACGGCGAATGGTGCAGGCGCAGGCACCGTCTGGACGGTCGTGTTCCTCTGGATGGTCTTCGGGCTCCAGGGCTGCGCGGGCGGCTCCGCCGGTGCGCCGCCGCCCACGGCGGACGCATCACCGCTCGCCTTCGCGGACGAGTTCAGGATCGGCGTCGGCGACACCCTGAGCGTCAACGTCTGGCGCAATCAGGAGCTTTCCGTCCGCGTCCCCGTTCGCCCCGACGGCCGCATCTCCATGCCGCTGCTCGGTGACGTCGACGTGGGGGGCGCCACACCCGAGGACGTCGCCGAGACGATCGAGGCGCGCCTGAAGGACTTCGTCCGGGACCCGGTCGTGAGCATCATCGTCGAGTCGGTCGGCAGCAGCGAGTACCTGACCCGCGTCAGGGTCACGGGCGCCGTGCGAGAGCCCGTGTCGCTGCCCTATCGCAGCGGCATGACGGTGCTCGACGTGATCCTCGAAGCGGGCGGCGTCACCGAGTTCGCCAACGCCAACGGCACCCGGCTCTTTCGCCCCGGACAGGAAGCCCTGAGCGTCCGCCTGGGCGCGATCCTCGAACGCGGCGATCTGTCGACGAACTACGCGCTCCGGCCCGGAGACGTCGTCACCGTCCCCGAAAGCGTGTTCTGACCGGGCCGGTCCAGCGACTCGCCCGCCCGGTCAATCGCTCGGCGCCACCATCCCGAACTTCCGCAGCAGGTTGTAGAGCGTCGGCCGGGTCACACCGAGCGTCCGGGCGGCCTGCGTGATGTTGTCGTTGCTCATGGCCATGGCGCGACCGACCGCCTGACGCTCGGCCTCGTCACGCACGGCACGCAGGTTGAAGGGATGGGACTCTTCCTGCTCCGGCGCTTCGAGCTCGAGATCCTCGACCGTGATGCGATTCTCGTCGCAGAGCACGACCGCGCGCTTGATGCGGTT
>JAZBPO010000226.1:0-5447 GCA_036351675.1 Pseudomonadales bacterium | reverse complement strand
CCCCCAGATCGACCGCCGCGACTTCGAGCTTGCCCTGCGCAACGTTCTTGGTCAGCTCGAGAACGCGCGCGCGAGCCAGCGGCGCGCCGAAGCCGACTTCGAGCGGTTGACCAACGTCTTCCGAGAGGACCCCGGAGCGACGAGCCAGGCGGCCGTGGACCGGGCCCGGGAAGCGCGCGACCGCGCCGCGGCGAACGTGTCTTCCCTGGAGGCTTCCGTGGCGTCGGCGCGTGACCAGCTGCAGGACACGACCCTGCGTGCCCCCTTCGCCGGTACCGTCGTCGCCCAGTACGTGGAGAACTTCGAGGACGTCCAGCCCAAGCAGCCGATCCTCCGCCTGATCGACGATTCCAGCATCGAGATGGTCGTGAACATCCCCGAGAGTCTGATCGGGTTCGCGCCAGAGGTACGGGACATTCAGGTCGAGTTCGACGCCTTCCCCGGGCGGCCCCTGGCTGCGCAGATCCTGGAGGTGGGCACCGAGGCGTCGTCCACCACGCGCACCTTCCCGGTCACGTTGCTGATGAGTCAGCCGGAGGACTTCAAGGTGCTGCCCGGGATGGCGGGCAGGGCGTCGGGTGAACCACCGGCGGGTGCCGGGCCCCTCGGCGCCGTGGTGAGCATCCCGGTGTCCGCGACGTTCTCAGGCGGAGATGGCACGCGCGTCTGGGTCGTCGACGAAGGGACCGGCGTGGTGTCCGAGCGCGCGATCGAACCGGGTCCTCTTTCCGCCGGCGGGCAGCTCGTCGAGTCCGGTCTCGAGGTCGGCGAATGGGTCGTGACGGCCGGCGTGCACTACCTCGTCGAAGGGCAGCGGGTCCGCATCCTCGACGGCAGCGAGGGCTGACCGGTGTCGCTGGCGAGGGCTGCCGTCGAGAACCGGGCCGTCACGTACTTCGTGGCCGCCGTGATCCTCCTCGCGGGCGCCGCGAGCTTCTTCCAGCTCGGCCAGCTCGAGGATCCGACCTTCGCCATCAAGCAGGCGGTGATCGTCACGCCCTACCCGGGCGCCGATCCGGACGAGGTCGAGCTGGAAGTGACCGATCGTCTGGAACTGGCGCTCCAGCAGCTCGCGCAGCTCGACTACCTCGAGTCCTACTCGCTGGCGGGGCTCTCCATCATCAAGGCGAACCTGAAGCCGAGCTACTCGTCGGCGGAGGTTCCGCAGATCTGGGACGAGCTGCGGCGCAAGGTGCGCGACACCCAGCCCCTGTTGCCGCCCGGTGCTCTCGAATCGAACGTCAACGACACGATCGGGGACGTCTTCGGGCACCTGATCGCGATGGTCGGTGACGGCTTCAGCTATGCGGAACTCGCGACCTACGCCAAGGAGATCAGGAAGGAGCTCAGCCTGGTCGAAGGTGTGTCCCGGGTGGATTTCTGGGGCATTCAGGACGAGCGCGTCTACCTGAACAGCACCCCGGCGCAGCTCAGTCAGCTCGGCATCAGCGGAGCGACCGTCGGCAGGATCCTGTCGACCCAGAATCTCGTGGTCGACGCGGGCCACGTCGACGTCCAGGACCGGCGCCTGCGCATCGCACCCACCGGCGAGTTCGATTCCATCCGTGACATCGAGTCGTGGACGATCAATCCCTCCTACGTCGATGCGCGTCAGCAGGGCGAGACGGGCACTGCGGAGCTGATCCGCATCCGCGATCTGGGCGAAGTGACCCGGGGCTACGCGGACCCGCCCGGAACGTTGATGCGCTACAACGGCGCCCCGGCGATCGCCCTCGCCATCAGCAACATCCCGGGGGTCAACGTGGTGACGATGGGGAGGCGCGTCGACGAGCGTCTCCGCGAGCTGACCGGCTCGCTGCCGATCGGCATCGAACTGAACCGGGTGCACTGGCAGTCGGACGTGATCGACGACTCCGTTTCGAGCTTCCTGATCAGCTTCGCTCAGGCGCTGGCGATCGTCATCGTGGTCCTGACCATCGGCATGGGCTGGCGCCTGGCGTCGATCATCGGCCTGGCCCTCGTCGCGACGATCCTCGCGTCGTTCCTGCTGATGTCGATCCTCGGCATCGACCTGCAGCGCATGTCCCTCGGGGCACTGATCATCGCCCTGGGCATGATGGTGGACAACGCGATCGTCGTCGCCGACGGCTTCAAGGTCCGCCTCGAGAAGGGCATGGAACGGAAGCAGGCGGCGATCGAATCCGCCGCCGCGCCGTCCCTGCCGCTGCTCGGAGCGACCGTGGTCGCGGTGATGGCCTTCTATCCCATCTACGCCTCGCCGGAGGACGCGGGGGAGTACTGCGCCACCCTGTTCAGTGTGGTGGCGATCTCGCTGCTGGTGAGCTGGCTGATCTCGGTGACGCTCACGCCGGTGCAGTGCATGGACATGCTCCCCGAGCCGGATCGCTCGAAGGACACGCAAGATCCCTACGGTGGACGGCTGTTCGGCGCGTTCCGCGCGACCGTCGAAGCGGCGATCCGCATGCGCTGGCTGACCATCGGCGTCATGCTGGTGCTGCTGGTGCTCTCCCTCTACGGCTTCGGCTTCGTCAAGCAGCTCTTCTTCCCGGACTCGTCCATGGCGAAGTTCATGATCGACGTCTGGGAGCCAGAGGGCACGCGCATCGAGCGGACCGCGGAGGACCTCGAACTCATCGAGGCACGCCTGCTCCAGGACGACCGGGTCGAGAGCGTGGCGACGTTCGTCGGCGCCGGACCGCCGCGGTTCTATCTGCCCGTCCAGCCGGAACTCCGCAATCCGGCCTACGGGCAGCTCATCGTCAACGTGGCGGACTACCGGGACATCGACGCGCTGGCCGCGGAGCTTGCCACCTGGGCTCGCGGTGCGCTCCCCCAGGCGCTGGTGCCCGTGCGCAAGTTCGGCGTGGGGCCGAGCAACGCGTGGAAGTTCGAAGCGCGCATCAGCGGGCCGGCCAATGCCGACCCCGAGGTGCTGCGCCACCTCGCGGACCAGGTGCTGGACGTTCTTCGGGAGTCGCCGCTCGCAGGGCTCAGCCAGACCAACTGGCGCCAGCGCGTCGCCAGCATCGTGCCGACCTACAACGAGGAGCGGGCTCGCTACGCCGGGGTCTCGCGCACGGACATCGCGCGTGCGACCCAGCAGGCCTACGACGGACGCCGGGTGGGTACCTATCGTGAGGGTGAGGAACTGATCCCCATCGTGCTCCGCTTCGTCGAGAACGAGCGCCGACGGGTCGGCGGACTCGAGACCCTGCAGATCCAGTCGAGCAACTCGAGCACGACGGTGCCGCTCGCGCAGGTGACGGACGGTGTCGAGCTGGAGTGGGAAGACCCGATCATCGTCCGACGTGATCGCCGACGCACGATCACCGTGCAGGCGAATCCGATCCAGGGCGTGACCCTGCCTTCGCTGTCGGCCCAGGTCGACGCGAAGATAGAGCAGATCGAGCTGCCCCCGGGCTACCGTCTGGAGTGGGGGGGCGAGGCGGAAAGCTCGTCGGATGCACAGCAATCGCTGCTGCCCGGCGTGCTGCCGGCCGTGGTCGTCATGGCGATCATCGTGGTCGCGCTGTTCAACGCCTATCGCCCCCCGCTCGTGATCGCCCTAGTGCTGCCCTTCGTGGTCATCGGGATCACGGCGGGCCTGCTGGTCAGCGGTGCTGCCTTCGGTTTCGTCGCGCTCCTGGGTGCCATGAGCCTCGCGGGCATGATGATCAAGAACGCGATCGTTCTGCTCGACCAGGTCGACATCAACCTCGGGGAGGGCAGGGCAGCCTACGAAGCCCTTGTCGAAGCGGCTGTTTCGCGTCTGAGCCCGGTCGTGCTCGCCGCCGCGACCACCGTGCTGGGTGTGATCCCGCTGCTGCAGGATCCGTTCTGGATCGGGCTCGCGGTCACGGTCATGGCCGGTCTCACGTTCGGGACGATCGTCACCATGGTCCTCGTCCCCGTGCTCTACGCGACGCTCTACGGCCTGAGGGCACCGGATCGGGCGTGAAGCGACCGACTCCGCGTCCCCTCAGTCGACGATGCACGCCGCTGGCACGGTGACGCGCGCCTCGAGGCCTCCAGCGGTCCGATTGCACAGCGTCACGTCGCCGCCCATGGCGCGCATGAGCTCGCGCGCGATGCCGAGGCCGAGGCCGCTCCCGCCCGTGTCCCGGCTCCGTGAGTGGTCCAGGCGCTCGAAGGGTTCGAAGACGCGCTCGAGATCCGCCTCCGGAATGCCGGGCCCGTCGTCGAGGATGGCGAGGCGGAGCCCGCTTTCGTCGCGCTCGATGCCCAGCGATGCCGCACTGGCGTAGCGACGAGCGTTCTCCGCCAGATTGTCGAGCACGCGCCGCAGCGCGATCTCGTCGGCCACGATCCAGCATGGCGCCTCGCTCGCGTCGGCCTCGAGCGGGACTTCCGCGGTCCGGGCCCAGTCGCGCGCGAGGGCGACAGCGTCGACGAGTTCGTTCCGTTCCGCCGGGCGTGCCGAGCGGCCGTAGAGCAGCATGTCGTCGACGAGACGCGACATCTGGTCGAGGTCGTTCTGGGCCGCCGCGAGCGCCTCGGGCCGCCCGCTCTCGATGCGCAGCTGCAGGCGCGTGATGCCCGTGCGCAGATCGTGCGCGAGCGCCGAGTAGGTCCGCCAGCGATCGGCGAGCAGTTCGCTGACGCGCAACTGCAGATCGTTCAGGGTCCGGGCGAGGCGGCGCAGTTCTCGTGGCCCCTCCTCTGCGACGGGCGGCGTGTCGAGGCGCTCGCCGAGCGCTGCGGCGAAACGCTCCAGGCGTGCGAGCGGATGCATCAGGCGCACGATGAGGCTGGATGCCGCGATCGTGACGATGATCACCGCGAGCAGCCCGAAGGCGAGCGTCGCCCCCGGGCGACCGAGCAGGAAGGCGCCGGGTGCGAAGGCCATGCGCAGGACGCGGCCGTCGCCGAGTGCGACGTCGATCTCGAACACGAGGGGCACCAGGCCCGGGCGCAGGCTCGGATCGGCGCCCAGGAGCAACCAGCGCAGGCCGCTCTGGAAGCGGATCTCGCGGTCGTCGAGCAGACCTTCGGCGTCCGCCGCGTGCATCGCCGCCACCAGCCCCGCGTCCGTCTCCGCTTCCTCCGGGAACGCATCGTCGATGCGCGCGCTCTGGAGCGGGCCCGAGAAGGCGTCGAGCAGGTAGCGCTCCGTGCCCGCGGGCACCGCCTCGATGAGGAACACCAGCTCCGCGATCGCCGGTGCGTTCTCCTCCAGTCCCCAGCGGTAGAAGGGCTTCGGCAGCGAGCTCCGCGCGAGTACCCAGAGTACGGCGAGAAGCAGCAGCAGTGCCGCGATCGTGACGAGGATCACCTGCGTCCGCAGGCTCCATCGCCCCCAGGTGCCGGCGACGATGCGTCTCACGACGGCGCCTGCTCCTCGCGGCTCACGTCGCCGGCGAAGGCGTAGCCGACGTTGCGCACGGTCTTGATGAAGCGCGGGCGCCGGGTGTCCGTCTCGAGCTTGCGGCGCAGGCGGGAGATCT
>JAZBPO010000225.1:0-2714 GCA_036351675.1 Pseudomonadales bacterium | reverse complement strand
GAGGCCGCGGTCCTGCCTCCACGCCCGCGGTCCGTCCGGGTGCGCGAGGAGCACCCGGAGCCGTTCCGCCAGCTGGTCCGGCGCCTTCGGCGGCACGATGAATCCCTGCCGGCCGTCCTCCACCGCCTCGCGCACCCCGCCCACGTCCGTGACCACGACGGGCAGGTCGGCCGCGAGGTATTCGAGGACGGAATTCGAGAAGCTCTCCGAGTGCGAGGTCAAAACCCCGACGTCGAAGCACTGCAGGAGGTCGGGGACGTCGGAGCGCGCACCGGCGAAGCGAACCCGCTCGACGATGTCCAGCCGCTCGGCCTGCGCGCGCAGGTCCGATTCCTGGTCGCCCTGCCCCACGAGCACGAAGCGCGCATCCGCGAATTCGTCCGCGAGCATGCCCGCGGCATCGAGGAAGTCGCCGAGGCCCTTCACCGGGCGCAGGTTTGCCACGATGCCGACGACCCGGTCGGTGGGCGCAAGATCGAGCTCGGCCCGCAGGCGCGTCCGCTCGGGAACGGACAGCCCGGTGAAGCGGTGTGCCTCGAGTCCGTTGTAGATCACGTCGACCCGGTCCGCCGCAAAGCCCTCCTCGCGCACGTAGCGGTCGCGCGTGGCCTGCGAATTCGCGATGAACCAGCTCACGCGGCCATTGAGCCACCGCAGCAGGCGCAGGTCGTTCGGCGACGTCCACAACGGTACGCCGCGCCGCGTGGAAATGATCGTGGGGACGCCGGCCAGCCAGGCCGCGAACACCCCGATGATGTTCGCGTCGCGGAAATGGGTCTGCACGATGTCGAAGTCCTGCTTGCGCAGGCGCCGCGCGAAGTTCCAGACCTTGATCAGGGTGGCCGGATTCGGCGACAGGGGCAGGTTCAGCACCTCGGCATCCGGCACGGTCGTTCCCGCTGAATGCAGGCAGAACACGGTCGGCTCGAAGCGGGCCCGATCGAGGTTGCGCAGCAGGTGGAGCAGCTGGCCTTCGGTACCGCCGGCCGGCTCGAAGAGCGCGTCGATCACGAACCCGATCCTGAGCGGGCGCTCAGCCATCGCCGCCCCCGTCCGGGGGATCGATCTCGCAGATCGTGAACTGGAACTTGCCCCGCCGGGTGGGCTCGATGGCGTCGACGTACTCGAGGTCGTGCTGCATCCGCTCGCCGAAGATGTCGGCGATGGTGCGCGCGATGCCCTGCACCGACGCGTCGCCGAAACCCGGGGCGCGGACCACCCGCAGGATCACGCGGTCGAGCCGGTCCTGGACGATCTGGGCCTGCTTCACGCCAGGGATGTGGATGACGAAGGTATCGAGGATCGAGACCCCCGAGATCTTCCGCCCGTCCGGCGCGTAGAGGATGTCGGTGCTCCGCCCGAAGACGCGGCCGAGCCGAGGCAAGCCGCGCCCGCAGGCGCATACCCCGTCGGCGAGGGTAGCCAGATCGCCGACCTCGTAGCGGATGATCGGCATGCCGCGATTGATCAGGTCGGTCACCACGACCTTGCCGGGCGTCGTGGCGTCTCCCCCGACGACCTCGACGTAGAGGCCCTCCGCGCTCGTGTGCAGACCGTCGTGCGCCTCGCACTCGGACGCGATCAACGAGACCTCCTCGCAGCCGTAACGGTCGAAGAGCACCTTGCCGAAATAGCCCTCGATCTCCGCGCGCTCGGCGGGGACCAGCGTTTCCGCCGTCGAGATGATCCCTTCCACGCGCAGGTCGTCGATCCCCTTCTCCACGAGGAAGCGGGTCAGGAAATGCAGCGAGTGCGCGTGGCCCATCATCATCCGGGGTTTGAACGCGCGCATGCGCTCGACGAAGGCCGCGAGGTAGGCGTCGTCCATCTGCAGCGTGTCGAGGTAGATCGTGCGCTCGCACAGGGCCTTGTAGATCCGCTCCTTGAGCGGGTAGGCCTTCTCCGTGTCCCCCCACAGCGCGGCGACCTTGTCGCCGGGGCGCATCCCGGCCCAGGAATCGTGGCGGCGCACGATGGCGCGCTTGAACACGTGCGACGGATGGTCCCACCAGACGTGCACCGGCACGCCGGTCGAGCCGCCGGTGCGCTTGTGGAACATGCGCTCGCGGAAATGGCCTTCGCTGATCAGATCGTCGACGCGCTCGCGCAGGTCTTCCTTCTGCAGCATCGGCAGCCGCGCAAAGTCCTCGGGGGTGCGCAGCGTGTCCGGGTCGAGGCCCGCGAAACGCTCGCGGTACAGCGGGTTGATGCGCAGGACGTCGGCAACGAGCCCGCGGAACTGGCTCAACTGCTGGTCGAGGATCTGGTCCGGCGAGTCGTACTGGCTCTCGGAGACGGCCTGCTTCAGCGCGGCGTCGTAGAGGCCCCAGCGACGCTCGTAGATCGGGTCGAAGATCCTGCGGGCCAGCGCCGCGCCGATATCCATGGCTGCTACCCGTGCCTGGACGGCTTCTTCTTCTTCCGCGGGCCGTTGCTGCGCAGCGGCGGGGCGAAGCCGGCGTCCTCCTCGGCCTCCCGGACCGGCGCGTGGTAGCCGTAGTCGTAGTCGCCGGCGAGGTAGTCGGGCGCGGCTTCCTCGATGTTGTTGACGATCAGACCGAGGATGTTCGCGTCGAGGCCCTCGCAGATCTCCTTCGCCCGCGCGAGCTGCGGACCGGTGGTCTTGCCGGCCATGGCGGCCAGGATCACGCCTGCCAGCAGGACTAGAACCCCGAGAATGACGACGGCTCCGGTCCTGCTCAGGAGTCCCGGGG
>JAZBPO010000224.1:0-2291 GCA_036351675.1 Pseudomonadales bacterium | reverse complement strand
TCGCCGTAGGCGATCTCGTGAAAGGCCTGCACGGCTTCCACCCAGGGGCTCGGCAGCAACGGCTCGCCCGCGTCCTCGCCCTGGTAGGTGATGAGCACGTTGTCCGATGACTGCAGCAGGCCACGGAAGCGGTTCTGCAGCGCAGTGCGCGTATCCGCCCAGACCGGTAAGCCGAGGTCGTGGCGCACGCTGTCGTTGAAGAACGGCTGCGAGGGCGGCGAGCCCGGCAGCTGGGCGCGGTCGGCCCCGGCGACGATGACGGCGTCGAAGCGGGTCAGCGTGGTCTGGCTGAGGTCCAGCAGCTCCACGGGGCTGGAGGCCAGTCCCGGGCGGAAGTTGTGCGATTCCAGGGTGCGGCCGAGCCAGGTGCGAAACGCCTCCCAGTCCAGGCGCAGGTCGTGGGCGTCCACCTCGGCCAGCATGGCCGTGAGTTCCTGCTGGATACGCTGGCCGGCGGCATCGGTGCTGAAGCGCTGCCAGATGCCGAGCGCGCGCAGGCTCTCTTCCAGGGTGTCGAGATAGACCTGAGGCGGGTGCGAGCGGTCCGAGTGGAGATGCTTGAGCGGCCGGGCGGCCTCGCCGATGCGGTCCAGCAGGTCGCGCACGGCGCGGCCGGCCTCCTCGCCCCAGTCCGGCAGGCGTTCCAGGCGAAAGTCCACGTGCATGCGGTAGCGATCCAGGCCGCGCGCGATGTTCTCGTGGCGCACGATGTCCTGCTCGAACCGGTAGACGGTGGAAAGATGCGCTTCGCGCTCGGCCTCGTCGAAGAGGAACGGCGACTTCAGCACGTCGAGCAGGGGCTGATAGGCGAAGTCTTCTTCCACGGCCTCCAGCCAGCGCTCGAGCACGGCCGCGGCGCTGGTGGTCGAGAGTGCCCAGCCGGCGCTGTCCTGCAGGACCAGACCGGCGCGTTCCAGCAGGGCGCGCACGCGGCGGGCGAGGCGACGGTCATCGCTCACGATGCCAATGGTCTGCTTGCCTTCCAGCAGCCACTGGCGCACGGCGACGTCGATGCCCATGGCATGTTGTTCGGCGTCGGTGGCACGAAATACGCGCAGGCGACCTTTCAATGGACTGTCGGGGTGGGCGGCGGCGAAGGCTCGGGCGCGCTCGGCGAGCGGTGTCTCGCCGGGCGTGAGGGCCTGGCGCAGCAGTTCGCCGGTGGGCGCCAGTGCCGGGGCCGGCAGCGGAGTCTCGGACAGCATCGCCGCCGCCTCGGGGGCATCACCCTGCATGACCACCTCGCCGTGGCCGTTGGCCATCAGCGCCGAGAGGAAGCGCGCCTCGGGCGGCAGGAGGTCCTCGAAGCCGGCAGCGAATACCAGGCGCGAGCCGTCGAACCACTCGGCGTGACTGTCCAGCGCGCGCACGTAGTGGGTCTGGATCTCCTCGCGGCCGAGGCTCGCCAGTTCCTGGCGCCAGGCCTGCCACAGGGTGTGCACCAGGCCGGCCTCGCGGCTCAGGGCCTGCAGGCCGCTTTCCGGGGCGCCGAGCGCGCTGCGCACGCGGCGTTCGAAGTGCAGGAAGTCATCGTCCAGTCCGTCGCCATGTCCGGCGATGTCGTCGAACAGGCGCAGCAGGCTGTCGGCCACCAGCCAGGGGTCGTGCTTGCCGAGCAGGCCGGGGTGGGCGCGCAGGGCCTCGATCACCAGCAGCTCGCGGGCATGCTCACCGAGCAACGGCGCGGGCAGCGGGGCGTGTTCGAGCACCCAGCTGCGCATCACGGCGAAGTGGGGGCCGATCAGGGCGTCGTGACCCGCTTCGCGCGCGGCGGCCAGCAGGTGACGGCGCAGGGGACGGGCGGCCGTGAGATCCGGCAGCAGGATGGTGACGTGATCGAGGTCGGGCAGGCGCTGTGTGGCGCGCGCCATAACGCGAGCGGCGAGGACGCCAAGGGCGTCCTCGCCGCAGGGAACCAGATGGAGGCTCGGTTCGGGCAGGGTCGGTATCGTCCTTGGAGCCCCGGGTCAGCGCTCCAGGTACTGCAGCTTGTCAGGCTTGCCGTCCCACTCCTCGGCGTCGGCCGGCGGGTCCTTGCGCTGCGTGATGACGGGCCAGGACTGGGCGAGCTCGGCGTTGAGTTCGAGGAAGTGCTCCTGGCCGTCCGGCAGGTCGTCCTCGGGGAAGATTGCCTCGGCCGGGCACTCGGGCTCGCACAGGGTGCAGTCGATGCATTCGTCCGGATCGATGACCAGGAAGTTGGGACCCTCGTGGAAGCAGTCGACCGGACACACCTCCACGCAGTCGGTGTACTTGCACTTGATGCAGTTTTCAGTGACGACGAAAGTCAT
>JAZBPO010000223.1:0-3989 GCA_036351675.1 Pseudomonadales bacterium | reverse complement strand
TGGCGCTCGCGCCAGCGGGCCCAGCGCGGTGCGTCGATGGGATCGATGCGCGCGGCGAGGCCGAGTTCGTGGGCCCGGTAGAGGACATCCTTCAGGATCGGCGCTCGCGCATCGCCCCTGGGCAGCGTCACGACGATGCAGATCGTGGCCGCATCGTGGATCACCGCCTGGGCGAGGTCCTCGACGACCACGCCGTGGTGCGCCAGCTCCGCCATGATGGCTGCGATGAGGCCCGGGGCGTCGTCGCCCGTGACCGAGATCAGTACGCGCTCGAGGTCCAAGTCCGAACATCCGTTGGGCGCAGCCGGGCGCCGATCAGGGTCGGCGACCCGGTGGAGCGGGTATCATCGACGGGACCAGTCCCGGAGGCGCGCAGTGCAAGCCCCCCTTCCAGGCCCCCCTCTTCGAGGGCGCCACGCGCCGCCGGGCGCGAAACCGCGACGCCGCCAGCGCGGGACGGCCAGCACCTCGATGCTCACGAGCATCGCGCTCGTTCTCGCCCTGATCGTGCCCCTGCTCGCCGGCGCCATCTGGTCCGGTGAGCGCAGCGCCGCCGAACAGCGTGATCGCTATGGTAGCACCGTGGTCGCGCGCCTCGCGGCCGAGGCGAGCGAACCACTGCTCGCCGGAGACCGCATCGCGCTCGCCGTTCTGGTGGGCGAGTTCACCGCGCTCGAGGGCATCGCCACGGCAGCCGTCTACGGCGCGGACAACCGCCTCATGGCGGCGGCAGACGGCGCGATCATGAGCCCCGCGGAGTACGAGGGTGCCCGGGGCGCGAGGGTCTTCGTCGCACAGATCACGCTCCAGGACAGCATCGCCGGCTATGCTCGCCTGGCCCTGGACGACGCGACCTTCGCCGCCGACCACCTCCCGCTCGTCACCCTGGGCCTGGCCCTCGCCGTCCTCGCCGTGGCCGCGGCGCGCGTGCGCCTCGAGCCGGTGACCGATCGCCTCGCGGAGCTCCGCGAGCGCGTCGGCGAAGGCCTCGATCGTCGCGACCAGACAGCGGAGCGCGATGCCGCGCCCATCGTGCGCCTGCCTGTCATCGAAGGCGCCGACGCGCCCCCCCGCACGAGAGCCGAGGACGGACCCGGCTCCCTCTATCTGGTGGTCGTGAATCTCTTCAATCAGGTCTCCCTCTCCGCAGCCGAGCGCGCCGAGGTCGTGGACGACTGCGACGAACTGCTCGAGCGCGTCTGCCGCCTCTACGGCGGCCGCCGGGAGCGCCTGCCCGGCACGGGCCTCGCACTGGTCCTCGACGCCCTCGCCGACGAAGGCGACCACGCCTTCCAGGCCGTCTGTGTGGCGCTCCTGGCCGCCCGGGTCTTCGAGGGCCTGAACCTCGAGCGACGTCGCGACGGCCGCGTCCCCCTCGCCCTGCGAATCGGCGTCGAGCGGGTCGTGGACGAGGGCGCCGAATCGGCGCTCGACGCCAAGGCCGTGGCCGAAGCCTGCCCGGACACGCTCGGTCGCGCGGTCACCCTCTCGGCGCTCGCGCGCGAGCGCGCCATCGTGGTCAGCGACGGCGTGCGGCAGCGCTGCGCCCAGCCGTCGAGACTCGCCGCGGAAACCGTCGCCTCGCCCGCCCTGCGTGCGGCCGGCGAGGAGTCCGCCTGGTTGGTGAGGGATCTGGCCGAGGGTTACCGCGGCCTGCTCGACCGCCAGGCTCAGCTGCTGCTCGGCGCTTCCTGAGGCGCCGGCAGGCAGGCATCACCGCGCCGGGGCGCGAAGTCCGGCGCCGGAGTCGCCGGTACGATCCAGGGGGCAGAGCGGCCGCGATCGGGGAAGAAGCGATTCGCGAAACGATAGGCCTCGGGCACGCCCTGTTCGCGCCAGCACAGGATCTGCTGCGTGCCGCCTTCACCGGCGGCTCGCTCGCCGTCCCAGATGCCGATCAGTTCGTGACTCCGGCTGACGATCCAGGCCCCGCAGAGCGCGTACTGCCGCGCTCGCAAGGCCTCCGCGTCCGGGTCCGCGAGCGCCGCGAAGTTGCCGAAACGCAGGGGCATCTCGAAGTAGCGGTGGGCGCGGCCGAGGAGCTCGCGGAATTCCGCACCGCTCGGATCCCCGCGCTCGGCGGCGGCATCGATACCGAAACTCTGCAGATAGAGCTCGTAGGGCAGCGGCAGCGGCACCTGAAGCTCGGCATCGAAGTGGTCGAGGGCGATGCGCGCAGCGAGGCGGTCCGCGCCCTCGGCGAGGGGTGAGAGCACCACGAGACGATGCGCCGGATACAGGGCGAGGATCGCCTCGAAGGTACGCCGGATCGCGGCGCGGATCGTATCGATCTCGCCGCGGAGGCGATCGGGGCGGTGGCCCGTGACGCCCACGAATACGCAGGGCCGCGCATGGCGCCCGGTGCCCTCCTCGAGAATCTGCAGCAGGCTGCGGATGTTGCTGCGGTTCTGCTCGCGGCGCGCCTCGGGAAGACGCTCCCAGGGCAGCAGCGCGTCGTGGACCTTCTGCAGATCATTGCGCTGCTCGCCGTAGCGCCAGCCGGCCGTGCGCTTCGCTGCGACCCAGCGCCGGGATTCGAGTTCACCCAGCAGTTCCACCTCCGCTGCGGAAAAGGCGCGCGTGGGACCGGTCTCGATGAGTTCCCGGTCCGTGGCGCGCAGCTTCACCTCGATGTGGTCCGCCGGGATGCGGTTCTCGCGCCGGAACACCTCCGGAAGCTGCGCCCATTCGCGCATCCCCGGCGGCGGAGGCGTCTGCCCCGTGGAAGACGCCTCCGCCGTTTCGAGATAGGCCTGGTGCAGCTCACGGACGAGGCGATCCTGCCGTTCGTCCAGGATCTGGTGGTCCGAGAGCGCCTCGTCGAGCATGGCGAAGGGAAAGATGCCGTCCGGCACCTCCGGCTCGCCGGCCTGCGACTCGAGCATGCGCGCGAGGCGATGGCCGTGGTGCATGGCCACGAAGATCGGTCCGTTGCCTCCGGCGCCGGCGAGCAGCGCCCGGCGCAGCGCCAGCGTGTAGCGCAGCGCCCTGATCATGGGATCGAGACACACGATCCAGGCGGTCGCGCTCGCGAGCGCGGCCCGCGGCAGCGTCTCCTCCAGCGCCGCGTCGCCCTCCCCCATCTCGATGCAGTCGATCTCGCCGACGTCCGTGGCGCCGGGATGGGCCGCCGCGAAGGCATCGAGCGCAGCCTGCGCCCCGGCACCGAGCAGCGTCACACGCGGCCGCGCGCCATCGGCGAAGTGAGCCTGGCGGAGCGCGTACAACAGGACCTGCTCCTGCAATGCACCCGCACCGACGAGCACCAGGTGGACGCGAGACGCATCGAGCGCATCGGCGTAGACCTCCATGGCATGCTCGGCGAAGAGCAGACGCGCACTGCGCTCGTAGACGTTGAAGAAGCTCGTCTCCGCGGCGTCGTAGTCCTCGAAGAACTTGGGATATTCCTCGAGCCGCGCGGCGAGCCGTGTGTCGTCAAGGTGCAGACGGATCTGCAGGGGTGGTCCGGAGCGGCGCGGGAGCGCCTCCCGCGCCAGTTTCTTCGCACGGAGGGTCACTTCCACGTTGTCGCCATCGTCGCCCGTGAGGACCACGAGGTGAGAGGCGAGAGGTACGTTGACCGCACGCAAGGCCTCGTCGCCGATGCGGTCGACGACGATGACCAGATGGCCGAGGCGGCGGGCCTGGGCCACGAGCGCCGGATCGACGTGCTCCGTGATCACGGAGATGCGCCGACCGCTGCGCGCACAGGCGACGAGGAACTCCAGCGTGTCCTCGGTCAGACCGGCGGTGACGACATGATCCCGAGCGAAGCGCGCGAGCCCGTTCGCCACTGCGAGCCGGAGCTGCGAGGCGAACACGAACAGCAGCGAGGTCACCGTCGTGACCGGCGCGAGGAAGCGCGCCACCTCGAGCGTCCAGGGCAGGGGAGCGAGGTCCTTCGTCCAGTCCCCCTCGAGCGCGAAGAGCTGGAGCGTGAGGTAGAGGCGCGTCGCGAGACCCGCCTCGAGGCCCGCCTCGCGGGTTCC